>DATDDB010000146.1:0-21776 GCA_036524005.1 Gallionellaceae bacterium
ACCATACTGTGCGAAGGCGAGCAGTATGTAACCGACCCGCCGCTTACCAAGCCGCATGGAGCCGTGTTTTCCTTCACCCCGCGCAAGCGGGTAATGACCGAGGCTTATGATATGGCGCGCGCCGCGCGTTCGGCGGGCTACGACCTACTCATCCTCACACCGCAGAAACACGGAAAATTTGGCACCGCATGGACCCTCTGCTCCGCCCTGCGGCATGCGGGAGACCTGGTGTTTACCTATTATGAGGACACCAACACGGTCATTGATGAGATTAAAGGATCACCCGAAGGAAGCAAAATAACGGTCATTCACGTTGAGGCTTCCGGCTTCGAAAATTTCAAGTCGGAACACGCTGACCGAGTGATCTCTCAGCAGCAGTACAGGGAGGAAGTCGTACAGCCACTGGATGACTAGCTGCGGCCCAGCGCGGTAGGATGGGTGGAGCAAGCGTAGCCCAGATGGAATGCAATGGAATCCGGGATGGGTAGGTCTTACGGCCAAACCCGGATTTCGCTACGCTGCATCCGGGCTACGCTTACTTCACCCCTTCCCCCTATTAGGGGGAAGGTTGGGATGGGGGTAGAAATTCAGGTCACCTCCAACCCACATTTCTACCCCCTCCCTACCCCTCCCCCTCCAAGGGGGAGGGAAAGAGATTCCTTAATCAGGCGCTAACTTGCAGGCTCTTCGGCAAAGGAAACACCACGCTTTCCTCGGTGCCCTCGATTTCGCGGATGGTGACGGGGGCGATCTCGCGGATGCGGTCCATCAGTTCGCGCACCAGCACTTCGGGCGCGGAGGCCCCGGCGCTGATGCCGACGCGCTTTTTGCCTTTCAGCCACTCAGGGTCCAGCTGTGCTGCATTATCCACCAGGTAAGCCGGGACGTTCATGTTGCGCGCAACTTCGCGCAGGCGGTTGGAGTTGGAGCTGTTGGGGGAACCCACCACGATCACCACGTCGCATTGTTTCGCCAGCTGCTTGACCGCATCCTGGCGGTTTTGCGTGGCATAGCAGATGTCGTCCTTTTTCGGGCCGACAATATTGGGGAAGCGCGCCCTGAGCGCGGCAATCACCAGCTCAGCATCGTCCATGGAGAGCGTGGTCTGGGTGACAAAGGCGAGGTTGTTTTCATCCCTCACCACGAGCTTTTGCACATCGTCCGGCGATTCCACCAGGTACATGCCGCCGGATGTCTGGCCCATGGTTCCTTCCACTTCGGGGTGTCCCTTGTGGCCTATCATCACGATTTCCTTGCCCTGGTCGCGCATGCGCGCCACTTCGATGTGCACCTTGGTCACCAGCGGGCAGGTGGCGTCGAATACCGTCAGCCCGCGCGCCTCGGCCTCGTGGCGCACTGCTTGCGACACGCCGTGCGCACTGAAGATCAGGATGCTGCCGGGTGGCACGTCATCCAGGTCTTCGATGAATATCGCGCCCTTGGCCTTGAGGCCGTCCACCACGAATTTGTTGTGCACCACTTCATGGCGCACGTATATCGGCGCGCCATGCAGCGTCAGGGCGCGCTCGACGATCTCGATGGCCCGGTCAACGCCCGCGCAAAAGCCGCGCGGATTGGCAAGCAGCAGTTCCATTCATACTCCAGTTGATGCCGTGCGTGCAGCACGCTCACGGCGATGATTTATATAGCTTTCCAGCAGCAATAACCCGGCACCGCAGGTAATGGCGGAATCAGCCAGGTTGAAAGCGGCAAAATGGTGTTCGTTCCAGTGGAAGTCCAGAAAGTCCACAACGAAGCCATAGGCAATGCGATCTATCAGGTTGCCCAGCGCCCCTCCCAGGATTAAGGCAAGCGCCAGGCAGAAAAGTTTCTGGCGCCCATGCTTGCGCAGCAGGACCACGATCAATATTGAAGCTGCAACGGCTATCGCCGTGAACATCCAGCGCTGCCAGCCGCCCGCCGTATTGAGAAAGCCGAAGGCCGCGCCCTGGTTGTGCGCGCGAATCAGGTCGAAGAACGGAGTGATGGTCAGCGTTTCGTTGTAGGCAAAATGGCTGGTGATGGCGTATTTGCTCAACTGGTCGAGAACGATGACCAGCGCGGAGAGGGATAGCCAGAGCCAGAGCGGATAACTTCTGGCTGCGCTGTCCCCCTGACCGACTTTTTCCGCTTGTTGTTCAAGCATAGCGCCGCGCCTCGCCGCCGCCAAACAGGTTGCTCACGCAACGCCCGCACAGCGCGGGATGCGTGGGATCGCTGCCCACGTCCGAGCGGTAATGCCAGCAGCGCTCGCATTTCACATGGGCGCTCGGTTCGACATGCACCTTGACCGGCTCGCCTTCGCGGCGATGCAGGTCTACGCGCGAAGTAATCAACACAAAGCGCAAGTCATCGCCCAGGCGCGCAAGCGATTCATATGTCTTGCCGGATGCGTGAATATCCAGCTCTGCCTGCAACGAAGAGCCAAGCAGGTTCTGGGAGCGCTTCTCTTCGATATCCTTGTTCGCCAGTTCGCGCACGTTGCGCACGTCCTGCCACATTTCGACCTCGGCAACGCCCAGCCCGTGCTGCGGCAGTGCGTACCACTGCTGCTCGAATACGCTGACCTCATCCTTGCCGCTCAGCACCGCCCATACCTCCTCGCCGGTGAAGCTCAGGATGGGCGCGATCAGCCGCGCGAGGCTGTGGGTGATGTGGTACAGCGCGTTCTGCGCGGAGCGGCGCGCGGCGGAGTTTTCTCCCGCCGTGTACAGGCGGTCCTTGAGGATGTCGAGATAGAAACCGCCCAGTTCTTCGGAACAGAACGCGTGCAACTTCTGCACCGCGAGGTGGAATTCGTAACGCTCGTAATCGGCGCTCACCTCTTCCTGCAGCTTCTGCACCAGCGACAGCGCATAGCGGTCGATCTCCAGCCACTCGTTTACCGGCCTGGCGTGCTGGGCGTGGTCGTAATCGGCGATGTTCGCCAGCAGGAAGCGCAGGGTGTTGCGGATGCGGCGGTAGCTGTCGGTGACGCGCTTGAGGATTTCCTCGGACAGCGAGATCTCGCCGGAATAATCGGTGGAGGCGATCCACAGGCGCAGTATGTCCGCGCCCAGGGTATCGAGAATCTTCTGCGGCGCAATGACATTGCCCCTGGACTTCGACATCTTGTGGCCCTTCTCGTCCACGGTGAAGCCATGGGTGAGCAGCTGCTTGTATGGCGCCTGCCCATCCATCGCACAGCTTGTCAGCAGCGAACTCTGGAACCAGCCGCGATGCTGGTCCGAGCCTTCCAGGTACAGGTCGGCGGGATAATTCAGTTCCCCGCGCTTGCGCAGCACCGCGAAGTGCGTGGTGCCAGAATCGAACCACACGTCCAGCGTGTCCGAGAGCTTACGGTAATACGGCGCATCCGCGCCCAGCAGATCGGCGCTATTCAGCGCAAACCACGCCTCGATACCCTGCTGCTCCACGCGCTTGGCCACTTCCTCCAATAATTCGAGGGTGCGCGGGTGCAGTTGCTGGGTTTCCTTGTGCACGAAAAACGGCATGGGCACGCCCCAGTTGCGCTGGCGCGAGACGCACCAGTCGGGGCGGTTCTTGATCATCGCTTCCAGGCGCGCACGGCCCCAGGAAGGAAAGAACTGCGTGGCATCAACCGCCTTGTTCGCCAGGGCGCGCAGGGTCTCGCCCTGAGCAGCCTTGCTATGGCGCACCGCTCCGATCAGCGCCTCACTGCCGGAGCCGGATGAGGTTTGCTGCTCCATGCCGATAAACCATTGCGGCGTGGAACGGAAGATGATCGGGGTCTTGTGCCGCCAGCAGTGCGGGTAGCTGTGCTTGACCTTTTCCTGGCGCAGCAGGTGGCCGCTCGCTTCCAGCGCCTGCAGCACGATGTCGTTCGCCTTCCACACGAACACGCCGGCCAGTGGCACGCCGCCCGCGGGAGGCGTGGTGGAAATGAATTTGCCGTCGTCGCCCACCGGGTTGTCGCCGGGCAGGTCGTATTTCAGGCCGACAAAATAGTCGTCCAGGCCATGCGCCGGAGCGGTGTGCACCAGGCCAGTGCCTGCTTCCAGCGTGACATGCTCGCCGCAGATGACCGGCACGATGCGTTCCTGGAACGGGTGCAGCAAAGGCAAGCCTTCCAGTGCGCGGCCCCAGCAGGTGGCGGCCATGCCGTTGCCGCGGTCGTTGCTGCCTTCCATTTCGTAACGCGCCAGGCAGGCTTGCGCCAGGTCGGCGGCTAAAATCAGGTAACCCTTGGGGGTCTTGATCAGGTCGTATTCCAGCTCCGGGTGCACGCTCACCGCCTGGTTGGCTGGCAGCGTCCATGGGGTGGTGGTCCAGATCACCGCATACACTTTTGCATCGCCCGGCAGCGAGACGCCGAATGCGCGACCCACGGCCTGCTTGTCCTTCACCTCGAAGCCCACGTCTATCGCCGGCGATACCTTATCCTCGTATTCCACTTCCGCCTCGGCCAGGGCCGAGCCGCAGTCCAGGCACCAGTTCACCGGCTTGCGGCCCTGGTACAGATAGCCGCGCTCCAGGACCTTCCCGAGTGCGCGCATGATGTCCGCCTCGGTCTTGAAATCCATGGTGAGGTAGGGCTGGTCCCAATCGCCCAGGATGCCGAGGCGGATGAAATCCTTTTTTTGTTTGGCGATCTGCTCGGCTGCATACTGGCGGCACAGCTCGCGGAATTGCGCGGGCGGGATGCTCTTGCCGTGCTTTTTTTCCACCTGCAATTCGATCGGCAGGCCGTGGCAATCCCAGCCCGGCACATAGGGCGCATCGAAACCGGCGAGGGTCTTGGATTTGACGATGATGTCCTTCAGCACCTTGTTCACCGCATGGCCAAGGTGGATCTCGCCATTGGCATAGGGCGGGCCGTCGTGCAGGATGAATTTCTTGCGTCCGGCGGCTGCCTTGCGGATGCGCTGATAGCGCTGCTGTTGCTGCCATTGCGCGAGCATCTGCGGCTCGCGCTTGGCCAGGTCGCCGCGCATGGGGAACGAGGTTTCGGGAAGGTTAAGCGGATATTTTTGTTCAGCCATGATGATTTTCCAGCCAGTTTTTTGCCTGCTCTACATCGAGCGCTATCTGTTTTGCCAAGCTTTCCAGGTCGGAGAATTTTGCCTCGTCGCGCAGCTTGTGCATGAATTCCACATGCATGTGTTTGCCGTAAATCTCTTCGTCAAAGTCTAACAGGTGCACTTCCAGCACCGGCTTCCCCCCCACTACGACCGTAGGACGTACGCCCAGGCTGGCGGCCCCTCCCAGCCACTCGCCGCCCTCGATGCGCGCGCGCACCGCGAATATTCCGGCAACCGGCGGGCGGTTGTGCCGCAGCTGGATGTTGGCGGTGGGAAACCCCAGTTGCCTCCCCATGCGGTTGCCATGCTCCACATGTCCGCTGATGCTGTAATGCCGCCCCAGATAACGCCGCGCGATCTCCAGATTGCCGCGCTCCAGCGCATCGCGCACTGCGGTGCTGGATATGCGGACGCCGCCCTGCAATACGCTCTGCTCGGCCTGCACCGCAAACCCATGCTGCTGACCGATTTTTTCCATCAGTGCATAGTCGCCCGCACGCCCGCTGCCGAAACGAAAATCGTCGCCGATCAGCACATATTTGGCGGCCAGCCTTGCATGCAGCGCATGGATGAAATCCGCCGCCTGCATCTGCGCAAACTTGCGGTCGAAGCGGCACACCTGCACGCGGTCCATGCCCAGTTGCTCGAATAATTCCACCTTTTCACGCAGGCTGGTAAGCCGGGTCGGTGCCGTCTGCGGCGCAAAAAATTCGCGCGGATGCGGCTCGAACACGATCACCGCCGTTTCCAGCCCGCGCCGCTGCGCCTCCTGCTTCAGGTGTTGCAGCAACGCCTGATGGCCAAGGTGCACACCGTCGAAATTGCCTATGGTGAGCGCAACAGGGCGATGATCAGGTGAATGGAGTCCGCGCAGGATTAACATAAGGGCGAAGATTATACAGCGGGAAACGCCCTGAGAACGAGCAAAACAGTACTGGCCAGCTGGATATGGCACTCAGCGCTGTGCATGCGCTGGCTTGCGAAAATCAGGACGGCTCAGCCCCATGGCGGGGCTGAGCGCGCCCGGACTGGTTTACGAACGGGTATATATGATCTGCTTGCTGCCGCCGTCGCAGGTGCCGACGACTTTGCCTTTGCTGGCCTGCGCAGCTGGCACGGCGGAAGCCGCTGCAGCCACGGCGGAAGCCGCTGGCGCTTCTTTGCCAGTCCCCTTGACCGGCTGGATTTCCAGGGTATATGTCTTGATGCCCTTGGCTTGCAGCTTGGCATCAATTTGCGCCTTGAGCGCATCGCATGAAGCCATGGCCGGAACGGAAAACACAGACAGGCAAGTGATAAACAGCAGTTTACGCATCATCAGCTCCTTTGAGTAAAAGACTGGCACAACCACACCAGACAGGTTATTTGGACTTGTTTTTTATTCCGGTCAACAGCTCTGCCAGCGGATCGGATTGATTGAGCACGGCGACGACCAGCCAGCCCGCGCAGGCGAGGATGGCGGCGATGAATGTCCAGTTGAAGATGCTGGAAAGCGTCGGGCCCATGAAGGGCTTGAGCAGCAACAGCACCACCGAATAGGCCAGCGCAACGACAACCAGGCTCACCACGGGCATGATGAGGTACTGAAACGCCGCCCATTTCCCGCCTTGCTTCTGCAAGGCGATGGTGGCGCGTTGGCCGAGCACCCACAAGGTGACCAGTGCCGCGCCGAATCCCAGAAACTGCACGATGTGCGACGCGCTGAGCTTGCTGCCCAGCATGGTTTTCTCGAACAAATCCATGTGCCCGAGCGCCGCTGCGAGGATAAGCGACAGCACGATGACCGCCGCATATCGTCCGACCCAGACCCAGCTGTTTTCTGCACTCTTATCCTGCGCCATGCTTTTCTCCTCTTATTTTAAAGTCAGAACATCCTGCATGTCGTACAGGCCGGCAGCATTGCCCTGCAAAAAGCGCGCGGCACGCAATGCGCCAAGCGCAAAGGTGGCACGGCTGCTGGCCTTGTGGGTGATTTCGATGCGCTCGCCAATGCCGGCGAACAATACCGTGTGGTCTCCGACGATGTCGCCGCCGCGCACTGTGGCAAACCCTATGGTGGAAGGATCGCGCTCGCCGGTCACCCCCTCGCGCCCATAAACTGCGCACTTTTCGAGGTCGCGTCCCAGGGTCTTGGCGATAACTTCGCCCATCCCCAAGGCAGTGCCGGAGGGCGCATCCACCTTGTGCCGGTGGTGCGCTTCGATGATTTCAATGTCGTAGCCGTGGCTCAGCACTTTGGACGCCATTTCCAGCAGCTTGAAGGTGAGGTTGACGCCCACGCTCATGTTGGGCGCAAACACGATACCGATCTGCTGCGCCGCTGCTCCCAATTGCGCCTTTTGCTGCGCGTTAAACCCGGTGGTGCCGATCACCATGTTCACTCCGTGCTGGCGGCAAATTTCGAGGTGTTGCAATGTACCCTCAGGCCGGGTGAAATCGATCAGCACATCCGCACCTCGCAAGGCATTTGCACTGTCCTTGCTTATGACTACACCGCGCGCGCCCCCAAATTCACTTGCATCCCTGCCCACATGTTCACTTGCTGCGTGTTCGAGCGCCGCATGCAGCACCATGTCTTCTGCATTTGCCACACACTCTAGCAGCACCCGCCCCATGCGCCCGGTGCTGCCTGCTATCGCGACCCTGGTTTTATTCATGGCTTATTCCCCCATTCGAGACGGGAGGCGGTAATGCATCCTCAATGCGGCTCAACCTTTCCCCCTGAAAATACAGGGTCATGCGCTGGTTCACCACTTGTTTTCTGCCATGCTCCAGGGAATACACATAATCCCAGCGATCAGGATGAAAAGGATCGGCAACCAGCGGCGTGCCGAGCAGCGCACGAACCTGGGTGCGCGTCATGCCGGGCTTCAACCGCTCGCGCGTCTCGGGCGCGACAAGGTTGCCCTGACGAATGTCCATTTTGTAGGGGGCACAGGCTGCCAGCAATACGGCAGCCAATAACAGCAAACTGATGCGCATACGAAAACCCGATTGATAAACTGCCGCATGATACCGTACTCTGGCGGTTATTATCAGCTGTCTTAAAATGGGGGTTATTGGGTGCCGTACTTGGTTTGCACCATGATACCGATCTCTTTGAGGAAAGGTGTGGGCAGGATACCGCCGGCACAGACAATAATGGCATCGTTGCGAATGTCCATGAGTTTGTCCTGATATTCCAGCGAAACCTGGTCGGGCGTAACTTTCTTGACGTTGGATTTAAGCATGACCTTCAGCCTGCCGCGCGATTGCAGGTCGGCCAGGCGGTCACGGTTCTTTTGCTTGCTTCGCCCAAAGGCGTCACCACGGTAGGAAAGCGTGACGGTAGTGCCGGGCTCCTCGGCGATGGAACAGGCTGCTTCCAGCGCGCTGTCGCCGCCGCCAACGACCAACACGTGCATGCTCCGGTACTGCTCGGGGTCGATCAGGCGATACACGACCTTGGGCAAATCCTCTCCGGGCACGCCCAGCTTGCGCGGCGTGCCGCGGCGCCCGATAGCCAACAGCACGGCACGGGTCTGGTAAGTCTGCTTGGTGGTTTTCACCAGGAATCCATCACCCTGCCTGGTGATGTTTTCCATGCGCTCCTGGAAATTGATCTTCATGCCGGTCTTCTTGACCACGCCGTGCCAAAATTCGAGCAACTCTTCCTTGCTGATTTCCTTCATTTTGACCTGGCCAATGAGGGGCAGCTTCACCGGCGCGGTCATCACCAGCTTGTTGCGAGGATACTGGAACACGCATCCGCCCAGGCCGCTTTCCTGCTCGATGGTGGCGTAGTTCAGCTTGCCCTCGATGGCCCCCAGGGTGGCGGCGATCCCGGCAGGACCAGAACCGACGATCACAACATCCAGGGGATGCTTGCCGCCCTTCAGCTTCCTGATGGACTCCATGGCCTTGGCCCCTTGCAGGGTGGTATTGCGGATCAGGCCCATGCCGCCCAATTCGCCGGCGATGAAAATTCCCGGCACGTTGGTTTCAAAGTCCGGGCTGACCTGCGGAATGTCCATCCCGCGTTTTTCGGTTCCGAACACCAGGGAAATGGCCCCGTGCGGGCAAGCTGCAGCACAGGCGCCGTGCCCGATACAGACTGTGGGGTCGATCAGGCTGGCTTTGCCGTTGATGAATCCGAGCGCCTCTTCATGGCAGGCGGAGATGCAGCTTCCCGCGCCCAGGCACTTGTTGGGGTCGATTGCGGGATGCAGGGATGCGGGTTCAGTGAGCCCTGCCTCGATGTTTTCCGCAAGCAGGGATTTCGCTTCGCCCTCGCGTTTGCCGCGCTTGCGCGCATACCTGTACATCACAAACAGCAAGGGCAGCAGATAAATTGTTGAGCTGGGTATTACCATAATAATTCAACCTAAAAATTTAAGGGCGCTACCAGCGGTTAGACTCCTCGCTGAATGAAACGATCCAAATACAGCAGCATCTTTCATTCCTAGAACCAGCCGCCACCGGCTCCGCAGGGGCTACGCTGGCGCGATACTATCCGAACTGCCCCCGGTGAGAGAAGCCCCTCTGTCAGATGTGGTAAAGACGACAAACGGCAATGATGGACATAACGCCGGCATCCATATATAACCCAATGATGCAAAAAAGATTTCCGCGGAAACTGGCCTGAAAACTTCAGTCTGCCGCCTCCTTTGCGCTTTTGCATATTCCAAACTGTGCACATAAAATGCTTCCATTTGTTCTGAATGGAAAGTTAACGTGAATCAAATCTCAAACGCCAGTTCCTTGATCGAAAGGCGCAGGCCTCGCGTGGAAGATCGCGAGGAAGAAGAGACTCGGCGCAATTACTGGACCTTGTATCTGGTCATTATCACGGTCACGATGATCGCTGGATATTTTCTGTCTGCCCTGCATCTATATAAGCCCGGCGACAAGATTGGCTACAACATGGGCCTGGTCGGCGGTTTGATGATGCTGACGCTGCTATTCTATCCAATACGCAAGCGCATCCACTTCATGAGGAATTGGGGCCTGTTGCCCAAGTGGTTCAAGTGGCACATGATCTTTGGAATCCTGGGGCCAGCGCTCATTGTGTTCCATTCAACTTTTTATATCGGTTCGATCAATGCGGGTGTTGCGGCGGCATGCATGCTGCTGGTGTCAGGCAGCGGCATCTTCGGGCGTTTTTTCTACACCAAGATCCATTATGGCCTGTATGGCCGTGAAGCTTCGCTTAAACAACTAGAAACAGGACTCGATGGGGTCGGCGATGTCAAAGCCATTTTTGCCTTCGCGCCGAAAATTCATGAGAAACTCACGGCGTTCCGCACGAGGTCCGTCAACTCCGGCCTGGAGAAAAATCTCAATCTGTGGAATTTCCTGACGATTGGCATCCGCGTAAAATTCCTCAAGATCACGCTGACCTACCGCATGAAAAGAGCGATGTATGCGGAGGCGCGCAAGCACAGGAAAGACAAAGAGCTCAGGGAGAGGATCGACGAGATATTCTGGGAGAACAAGGAATTCCTCGACTCGTATCTGGAGTCGGTCCAGGCAGTCTCACAGTTCAGCACCTACGAGAGGCTGTTCTCATTATGGCATGTCTTCCATGTCCCACTGGTTTACATGCTTGTGTTCAGCGCAATCTGGCATGTGATTTCCGTCCACATGTACTGATCGAACCATAATGTCCTTGCACAAGCACACCATCCGGGCCCTCGTATGGGCAGGAGTTTTGGCATGCGCCGGAGCGCACATTGATGCTCTCGCCGACTCGATGAACGACCTGCTGTTGCCTGGTAAAGTGATCGAAGGGCACGCAAAGTACGAGAGCGATTGCAGCAACTGCCACAAGCGGTTCGACAAGGCCGCACAAGCCGGTCTGTGCAAGGACTGCCACAAGGAAATCTCAAAGGACATCGCGGAAAAGCGCGGCTTTCACGGGCGCATGAAAGAACAAAAGCAATGCCGCGAATGCCACACCGAGCATAAAGGGCGCAATGCACGCATTTCACAACTGGACCCCCGCAATTTCGACCACTCCATTACCGGCTTCGTATTGAAGGGGGGGCACCTGAAAGACAAGGTACAGTGCAAGGACTGCCACTTGCCGTCGAAAAAATTCCGCGATGCGCCAACCAAATGCTTTGGCTGTCATGAAAAGGACGACAAGCACAAGGGCAAGTTCGGCACCGATTGCGCGGCCTGCCACGAGGAAAAAGATTGGAAAACCATCCATTTCGACCATAGCAAGAGTGATTTTCCGCTGCTGGGAAAGCACGCAAACGTCAAGTGCAAGAGCTGCCACCTGGACAACAGATTCAAGGAAACTCCGAGAGACTGCTATTCCTGCCACAAGAAAGACGATGAGCACAAGGGCAACTTCGGGACCAAGTGCGCAACCTGCCACACCGAGCGCAGCTGGAAGGAAATCCTGTTCGACCACGACACCAAGACCAAATTTCCATTGCTGGGAAAGCACCACGATGCGAAGTGCACCGCTTGCCACAAAGGCGATTTGTACAAAGACAAGCTGCAAACCGACTGTTACTCTTGCCACAAGAAGGACGATAAGCATAAAGGCGGATTTGGCGTGAAGTGTGAGGCCTGTCACAGCGAACGGAGCTGGAAAGAGGTTAAGTTCGATCACAGCAAGACCAAATTCCCGTTGCTGGGCAAGCATCACGATCTGAAGTGCAGCGCCTGCCACAAAGGCGAAATGCAAAAAGACAAGCTGGTGTTCAAGGAAAAACTGAAAACCGACTGTCTCTCGTGCCATGAAAAAGACGACTTGCACAAGGGACAGGAAGGGAAAAAATGCGAGAACTGCCACGGTTCCGATTCCTGGAAGAAGGCGATATTCGACCACCGCTTCTCCCGTTTCCCGCTTACCGGCAAACACCTTCTGGTGGAGTGCAAGAAATGCCATTCCACCGTGATGTTCAAGGATGCCAAATCGGATTGCTGGTCATGCCACCAGAAACAGGACATACACAAACGCGCTATGGGAACTGCGTGCGACAACTGCCACAATACGCGCAGCTGGAAGGACTGGGACTTCGACCACGACAAAACGCGGTTCAAGCTTACCGGCAAGCATAAGACCCTGAAATGCATTGAATGCCACAATGTCCCGGCAGGCGGTTATAAACTGCTGGTGGCCGCCTCGTGCGTCAGCTGCCATGACAAGGATGACAAGCACAACGGCGCCTACGGAAGGCAGTGCGACCAATGTCACATCGGCTCGTCCTGGAAAGTGATCAAGGAGGGCAGCGACCGCTGGATCAAGAACGGCAGTAAAACCAAACCAGCGGTGCGTCGTTGATCCCTAAGCGCATGTTTCACTTGCCCCCTCATCCCCCCGAGAAAAATGAGGGGATCCCCTGCTTTTTGATTTTGAACAATAAGGTATCTTTGGTATACATTGTTTATAAAAGTTTAATTAAATAATCACTTAACAGCATATTCAGAAGTAAACAGCCCGACTGTTTTTCAAAAAAGGTTGCCGTTCGTCAGTTTGTTCAAGCTGACCAGCGGAATTCAATCGGGTAAGGCATAGAACTAGAATGGCACATAGGGTTTATGGGAATCCGGCATTGAAAGCACAACTGGTTTACCATGCTTGAAACGAAGCAATGTTGTTTTCGCTATTAATTAATAAGATTTACAGGATTGGGAGAGAATCATGAACCGCTATGGAATTTGGCGCACTATCGCTAAAACAACCTCGGCTATCCTGCTGGGCGCAATCACTAGCCTTGCATCTCTTTCTTATGCCGCCCAGAGCGACACCCAAAAAGCACAACAAACAATCAAGCTGCCAGGTGACCACACCAAGACCGGCTTCGTGCTGAGGGATGTGCATGCCACCCTGAAGTGCGAACAATGCCACGTGGAAGGCATTTTCAAGAATACACCGAAATATTGCTCCGGATGTCACGCCACAGGCACACGCGTTGGAGCCAAACCGAAACCGGTCAACCACGTACCGACCACCGCAGAGTGCGACACCTGCCACGTCAGCGCCGCCAACTTCTATGTGCGCAGCTTCAAGCACATCGGCGTAACCGGCAATTGCATCACCTGCCACAACAACCAGTCCCTGGGCGTGGTAAGCAAGCCCATGACGCACTTTCCCACCCTGATGCCCTGTGAAAACTGCCATACCAACACCAGCACGTTCCTGAGCTGGAGAATGGACCACACCGGCATTACCAGCGGCTGTTTCCAGTGCCACGGCGGGCCGCAAGCCGGTGCGCGCACCTATCCCGGCGTGGTCAGCTTTCCGACCAACCACGTGCCGGTTTCCCCGACGTCTGACTGCAACGCCTGCCACACCAACTTTATCACCTTCCTGGGGGCAACCTTCGACCACACGGGCGTTGCCGCCGGAACTTGCGGCACTTGCCATCAGGGCCAATATGGCGGCACGGTCTCGATCAACCCGGCTATCCACATTCCCCAGAATCAGGGCAATGCGTGCGACACCTGCCATACCGCTGCCAACACCCTGGGTTATAAATCGTTCCTGGGATCTGCCTTCCACCAGAGCGCGGTAGGCACAGCAACTCCCATCCCCACCTACCCCACCACCTGCGGAGCCTGCCATAACGGCAGCTACACAAGCCAGGGCGCACAGGCCAAGCCCGTGGTACATATCCCGACCATCCTGGATTGCGCGAGCGCAGGATGTCACGTGGCTGCCACCACCGCCAATTTCACGACGTTCTACGGCGTGATCTATAACCACACGGCCACCTACCCGACCTTCCCGACTGGCGCTCCGGCCAGCCCGCTATGCAGCAGCTGCCATAACGGTGTCAACGCGACCGGCAAGCCGGCAACTCACGTAGCAACGACGGCAGATTGCATTACCTGCCACACACCCGCTGCCACGGGCTGCGGCAATGCGGGCAACTGCACCACCTGGCTGGGCGCCATATTCATGCACGTGCCCTCGCCCTACGCCGGCACCTTCCCGGCAGGCGCACCCGCCTCGCCGACCTGCGGCTCCTGCCACCTCACCGGGGTAAGCGGCGCCAGAATGAAGCCGGTTGGCCATATCGTGACCAGCATGGACTGCATCGTCTGCCACACCCCGGCCAATACGGGGTGCGGCACGACCGGCGCTTGCAGTACCTTCCTCGGGGCATCTGCCGCAGTTCCGCACACCACACTATTCCTGGGTGCCTCGACCTGCGCCTCCTGCCACAATGGCGTCCAGGCAACCGGAATGACGGCCAACCCCAATCACATCCCGGTCGGGGCGATTGACTGCGGTCAATGCCACTCCGCATATGACGGAGCCACTTCGCTGAACTTCGGTACCGCGGCCTCCGTCTCGGTTGCCGGCATAGGCGGCGCTTCGATGAAGTACGGCATGAAACACGTCGGCCTCACCGGGCGCTGCGACAGCTGCCATAACGGCGCGTACGCAAACCAGGGGATATTTGGCGCGGTCGCCAAGGTGTCCAATCACATCCCGACTGCCATCATCAACACCGCGGCCAACACGGATTGCACCACCTGCCACACCACCCTCACGATGGCGACTGTTGCCGTGGTGTCGGGAACTGCGGACTGGCTGCCTGAAATCATGAACCACAACAATGCCCAGGGCATGGGCGCGGGCGGCATATATTGCGTGACTTGCCACCTCAGCAGCGCAACCTACCTGAGCGCCAAGATCATCAAGAAAAGCCACAACGGTGCCAGCATAACCAAGGATTGCTCGAGCTCAAGCTGCCACAGGCCGATAGGCAGGATAGGAACACCCTACTCGACGTGGAACTGAGAGATTACTGAGGGATGAAAAGCCGGCCTCCTCGGGGCCGGCTTATATATGTTGTGATTACGGTTTGCCATAATGATCCGCCATAAATCCGCGCTGTATTTTGCCTCGCTCTTGCTGTGTCTCGCCTTCGTCAGGCACGCCACAGCGGACGAACTCATAGACGATATCACCCTGAGGCCTGCTGCAAACGGCGAATTCAACCTGGAAATAAGGTTCGCTGCTCCGGTTCAGTACACCAGGCATTTCCCGCAAAGGAAATCGCCCACCTCTTCGATCTACTTCAAGATACTCGGGAATACCCCCCTCACCCAGTGGCAAGCCCAGCACCGCCTGCCAACATCGGACCTGATCCCCGCGCACCGCGTGCCGACCTCGGACCTGATCCGCGACATCACGGTCAGCACCACGGACCCGAGCACCGGCCCCAAGATCCAGCTCGAATTTTCCCGACCTTCAGAATTCACCGTGAGCCCAGGGAGAAATGCCCAGACCCTGGTGATCCACATTGTTCCGGAAATGCCGCCGCAACGAAATGACGGCAAGACGGCAACCGTCCCGCCGGTCGCAGCCATCGTTCCGCCGGTTGTTGCCCCGGCCGTCGTTGCAGCAGCGCCCAAAGCCCCCGCAGCCCCGGCCACTGCCGCAACTGCCCCTGCTGCCGCGTCACCTGTTCCGGCAGCGGCATCTGCCGTACCCAGCGGCGACATCATCGTGCCCAGCGTGGCCCTGCCGCCAATCCAGGGCAAGCTCCTGCGCCTGCCGCTCGGCGGCAAGGATGGGCTTCCCCCATTTCCCAACATAGAGCAGGTCTCACCCGATGCGTTGAAAGCAGCGCCTGCCGCAGACCTGTCTCCGGCACAACAGCTCAAGCGCACCAACGATCAGGCTGCTGCCCTGATGCTGAAAGGCGGCAAGGATCTTGTCGCTGGCCAGCCTTTTGCTGCAACCGAGTCGTTCAACGGCGTGCTCAAGCTGCCGCCCAACCGATATACCGAGGACGCCCAGTTGTGGATCGGAATCACACGGGAAAAATCAGGCCAGCTCCAGAAGGCCATACTCGAGTTCCAGGCCTACCAGAATCTCTATCCAAACGGGAAATACGCTTCCTGGGTCAACAATCGTCTCGCCATTCTGAAGATTGCTGCACCTGGCGTATTCGCGGATTTGGCGAAACCCGCCCAGGCAGCCGCCCCCCAGAAAATACAGAATACCGAATTCCAGACCATGGAATTTGGCAGCCTGGGCATGTACTACTACACCGGCGGCAGCCGCATCAAGACGTCAGGCGGCAACCAGGCCTCCATACCGACCATCTCGGTTGTAGACCAGAAAACGATCATGACCAACATCAACATGACGACCAACACCTACAACAACGAGTATGACAACCGTCTGGTGTTCCAGGATTTTTACGCCCGCAACCTTTTGCCCAAACAGAAAAGAAGCAACAACCGCCTCGGCGCACTCTTTTATGAATTCCGTGACCGGCTGGATGGCTACTCTGCGCGCATCGGGCGCCAATCGGGAATAGGCGGCGGCGTAATGGGACGGTTTGACGGCATTTCTGCCGGCATGGACGTGTTCACGGATTACCGGGTGAATGTGGTCGCGGGACAGCTGGCCGACCTGACCCTGGATTCCAAGCCGAAGTTTGCCGGGACCAGCATTGATTTCGGCATCAAGGATCCATTTGGCGGATCGCTTTACGCCATCGCACAAAAGGCAGACGGCCTGATCGATCGAAAAGCGGTGGGCGGCAACCTGAGATATTTCAACCCGTCATTCAACCTGATGAGCATGTTCGACTGGGATACCCAGTTCCGGGCACTCAACATGTTCACCCTTCAGGGAGCTTATATCAGCGGCGGCAGCACCGACTTCAACTTCATCATAGACAAGCGCAGAAGCCCGATACTGGACGTCAGAAACGCTGTCAACGGCACGGTTACCCCAGTCACCACCCTGCTGCAGAACGGCTGGACGTTCCAGGATTTGCTGATGCTGGCTAATCAGCGCACGGGATCCAACACATCCATGATGGTGGGCATGACCAATCACCTGAGTGAAAAATGGAATGCCGGCACCGATATTTCGATTGCAAGAAACTCGGGCATGTCCGCAAGCGGTACGTTGTTGCCTGATGGATCGGTCGGCCTGGAGGGATTCGTGCCAGCCATCCCCCCTTCCCCCAATGTGTGGACGATTTCCGAAAGATTGACCGGAAACGGGGTCATCAGGCCGCACGACATCACCAACTTCATAGTGAGTTTCAGCAAGGGGCCCACCAGCAAATCCGAGTCCTTCCTGTTCGGCAACCATATGGATCTGCAGGAAAAATGGGCGCTCGACACGAGTCTGCATTTCACTCATCAGGGCGATACCAGCGGCGGCACCGCCAACGATATTTCACCGACTGCGCGACTGACCTACCGGGTGAGGAACAACTTTTCTTTGGATGGACAGCTGGGCCTGGACATGACCAAATTTTCCAATTCCGTGTTCCAGACGACCACGACCACGTACCGCTACTTTGCCTCTTTCGGCTTTCAGTGGAATTTCTGAGTTTGAGCTGGTCGCAACAACCAGGCGGTCAGCCATCCACACCCAGCATCTCGGCGGCGTGCTTGCGCGTGGTCTCGGTGATTTTTGCCCCGCCCAGCATGCGTGCAATTTCCTCGATGCGTTCCTGCGGCTTGAGCGACTGAATATTGCTCAAAGTCACGCCGTCGTGTGCGCGCTTGCTCACCAGCCACTGCGCATCGGCACATGCCGCCACCTGCGGCAGGTGCGTGACGCACATCACCTGATGGCGCTTACCCAAGCGCTTGAGCAGTTGGCCGACGATTTCCGCCACGCGCCCGCCCACGCCGCTGTCCACCTCGTCGAAAATCAGCGTAGGCACGCCCGCCACCTGGCTGGTGGCGACCTGTATCGCAAGGCTGATGCGCGACAGTTCGCCGCCGGATGCCACCTTGGCCAGGCCCGCCATCGGCGAACCGGGGTTGGTCGATACCCGGAACTCGACAGACTCCAGGCCGTATGCATTGCCTTCCAGGTCCTCACCTTGTTTCAGTGGCGTCAGCGCGGCGGCGAAACTGCCGTGCATCGCCAGCGTCTGCATCGCAGCGGTGATTTCCTGGGATAGTTTGTCCGCCGCCTTGGCGCGCCCGGCGCTCAGTTTTTTCGCGGCTGCAAGGTAGCTTGTGCGCGCGGCGTCTTCCTGGCGCTGCAGCTCCTCCAGGTCCGCATCCCCGCCCAACTCCTCCAGGCGCGCGACGATGCGCCCCAGCGCCTCGGGCAATCCGTCGGGGGGCACACGGTATTTGCGTGAGGCTTCCATGATGGCGCCGATGCGCTGCTCCTGCTCGCGCAGGCGATCAGGGTCAAGGTCGAGGCGCTGCTGGTAATGGCGCAGCGCATAGACCGCCTCCTGCAGTTCGTTCTGCGCGCTTTCAAGCATAGTCAGCGTATCCTGCAAGCCAGGGTCAAACTCCAGGCCATCGCGCACGCGCGTGGACAGCATGTTCAATTGCGCCAGGCAGGCAGTATCGGCCTCGCTCAGCACATCGAGGCCCATCTGCGCCGTTTCCAGCAGGCTGGCGGCATGGGACAGACGGCCATGTTCGGCCTGCAACTCGGTCCAGTCAGCGGCACTGAAATTCAGCGTTTCCAGTTCACGGCGCTGGAATTGCAGCAATTCGCGCTCGGCGGCCACGGCCTCGGCATTCTGCTCCAGTTCCACGCGGCGACGGTGCAGTGTCTGCCACGCATGGAACAGCTCGCCCACCGCTCCCGCCTCATCCAGGAGGCCGGCGTAACCGTCCAGCAGGTCACGCTGCGCGCCTGCGCGCAGCAGGGATTGGTGCTCGTGCTGCCCGTGAATGTCGAGCAGGAATTCACCGGCCTCGCGCAGCTGCTGCATGGTGGCGCTGCGCCCGTTGATGAAGCCGCGCGAACGACCGCCGTTGTCCATCACGCGGCGCAACAGGCACACGCCCTCGTCACCCTCCAGGCCTTGCTCCTGCAGCCATTCCTGCAATCGCGGCGCGTCTGCGATGTCGAACTCCGCACTGATTTCCGCACGGTCGCAGCCCGCGCGTACAGCGGCGGCATCGCCGCGCTCGCCCAGCGCCAGAGACAGCGCATCGATCAGGATGGATTTGCCGGCGCCGGTCTCACCGGTCAGGGCCGTGAAGCCTTGGGCGAAATCGAGTTCGAGAGAGTCTACGATGACGAAATCGCGGATACTGAGAAATTTAAGCACCTAATGGATCTCCACAACCGTTGCGCGCAGGGTCATCAGTACGACTTGTTCCAGAGCAGCTTTTCACGCAAGGTATGATAGTAACTATGTCCCACCGGATGCAACAGCTTGACCGGCGTGTCAGCGCGCGTGACTTTCAGCTTGTCGTTGTTCTTCAGATCAAAATAGGTGTGGCTGTCGAAGCGCACCCGCACATAGGCGGCGTGCCGCATCATGACTTCGATCTCAATTACTGACTCGCCCTTTACCACAATGGGGCGGTTGCTCAGGGTGTGCGGGCACACCGGAACCAGTTCCATGACATCCAGGCCGGGATGCAGGATGGAGCCGCCGCAGGAAAGCGCATAGGCGGTGGAGCCGGTGGGCGTCGCCACGATCAGCCCGTCTGCATACTGGTTGTACACGTACTCGCCGTCTACGAGCACCCTGAATTCGATCATGTTATTGGCATTGTCGCGATGCACCACCACGTCGTTGAACGCCAGCGCGCCATCCACATCCACTTCGTCGCGCAGCAGACGGGTCGCGAGCAGCATGCGCTCCTCGACGATGAACTTGCCTTCGAGCATATCGCCTATGGTCTCCAGCATGGTTTCCAGCGAAATATCCGTAAGGAAGCCCAGCCGTCCCTGGTTCACCCCCACCAGCGGCACGCCATGGGGGGCCAGGGTGCGGGCGATGTTCAGCAGGGTGCCGTCGCCACCGAGCACGATGGCGAGATCCACATTCGCGTCCATCTCGGACAATTCCATGGTGCGGTAGTCGGATTCCTTCACATGGACATAGCTGGCCTGGTTCAGGTGCTCGACGGTCAGCGAGTCCACCACGACCTTGACGCCTTTTTCTTCGGCCAGGAAGTCGGCCAGGCGCAGCAGGGGGCGGGCGATTTCGGTCGCCCGGTGCTTGCCGATCAGCGCTATGGTCTTGAATGGGAATTTCATCCCCGCGATTAAACCATATCGGCAGTTTAATGACAAAGCGGCAGTGGTAGAATAGCCCCATGCTCAACGAACGCGCTCAAATCCTGCTCAAAACCCTGGTGGAACGCTACATCAGCGACGGCCAGCCGGTGGGCTCGCGCGCGCTGCAGCAGTTCTCCGGGCTGGATGTCAGCTCCGCCACCATCCGCAACGTGATGGCCGAACTCGAAGAACTGGGGCTGGTCGCCAGCCCGCATACTTCCGCCGGGCGCGTGCCCACCGGTCTGGGCTATCGTATATTTGTGGACACCCTGATGGTGGTGCAGCCGCTGGATACCGTGCGCGTGCAGCAGCTGGAGCACCAGTTGCAGCCGGACAACCCTTCGCGCCTTTTGGCGCAGGCCTCCAACCTGCTTTCCGAGCTGACCCGCTTCGCGGGGGTAGTGGCCACCCCCAACCGCGCAGCCGTGACTGTGCGCCAGATCGAATTTCTGCGCCTGTCGGAAAAAAAGGTGCTGCTGATCATCGTGATGCCGGATGGCGAGGTGGAAAACCGCGTGCTGATCACCGACAAGGATTACTCCCAGGGGCAACTCACCGAGGCGGGCAATTTCCTCAACCAGCATTATGCCGGCTGCCCCTTCCACGAAATCCGCCAGCGCGTGCAGGGCGAGCTGCACCAGTTGCAGCACGACCTGACCGCACTGATGACTGCCGCCATCGCAGCGGGCGATGAGGCGGTGGCGCGCAAGCAGGAAGATTACGTCATCAGCGGCGAGCGCAACCTGCTGCATGTGCAGGACCTCTCCACCGACATGAACCGCCTGCGCGGCCTGTTCAACGTATTCGAGCAGAAGACCGACCTGCTGCGCCTGCTGGACGCCAGCCGCAATGCGCCGGGCATGCACATCTTCATCGGGGCCGAATCAGGCCTGGCGGGGCTGGACGAATGCAGTGTGGTCACCGCACCCTACTCTGGCAACGGACAGGTGATGGGCACGCTGGCCGTGGTGGGACCGAAGCGCATGGATTACGAGAAGGTAATCCCGATCGTGGATGTGACCGCCAGATTATTGAGCAACGCACTCTCCCAACATTGAAAACTATTCGCTGTTAACGAATGGCTTATCTGACCGAACCCCAATATACCCACGGCACGCCGGAAAAAACCGCCGTGCTGCTCATCAACCTCGGCACGCCGGACGCGCCCACTCCCTCCGCGGTGCGCCGTTACCTCAAGGAATTCCTGAGCGACCCGCGCGTGATCGAGATTCCGAAATTCGTGTGGTGGCTGATCCTCAACGGCATCATCCTCAACACCCGCCCTAAGCAATCCGCCGCCAAATACCGCAGCATCTGGCTGCCGGAAGGCTCGCCGCACAGGGTATATACGGAACGCCTGACCAACCAGCTGCGCAAGCAACTGGCCGAGCGCGCCCCGGACGCCCCCCTGGTGGTGGACTATGCCATGCGTTACGGCAACCCTTCCATTCCCGATGTGCTGCAAAAGCTCAAGGCACAGAACTGCCAGCGCATTCTGCTAGTGCCGCTATACCCGCAATATGCCGCCAGCACCGTCGCCACCGCCCTGGATAAAGTGTTCGATGCCGTGCGCCAGATGCGCAACGCCCCGGCACTGCGCACCATCAAGCACTTTCCGGATCATCCCGGCTACATCCAGGCCACCGCGCAGAACATCCGCGACTACTGGGCGCTGCATGGCCGCCCGGACAAGCTGGTGATGAGCTTCCATGGCCTGCCGCGGTTCACGCTGGATCGCGGCGACCCCTACCACTGCGAAT
>DATDDB010000147.1:0-2907 GCA_036524005.1 Gallionellaceae bacterium
CCTGCTGGCGGGAAACAGGGTATTCGCCGCGATGAAGCGCGGGCTGGGCGCGGAAGAGTGGGTGCGGCGCGTCCTGGGGGTGGTGGTGGTGGCAGGTGTGGCGGTCATAGCGCTTGGCTGGGACACGCGCTTCCTGGCGCAATTCAGCTTCCTGAGCACGGCCGCGACCGAGCAAAAACTGATAGCGCAATTGCATACTCAGCCCGCTGCAACCGATGCAGACGCGGATGCCATGCCGTCCCTGGCCGGCGCAACGCAGTGGCTGAACTCTAAGCCTCTGGACAGCGGGATGCTGCGCGGCAAGGTGGTGCTGGTGGATTTCTGGACCTATTCCTGCATCAACTGTCTGCGCACCTTGCCCTACCTCAAGGCATGGGACGAAAAATATCGCGCCTTGGGGTTGGTCATCATCGGGGTGCATTCCCCGGAATTTGCCTTCGAAAAAGATGCGAATAATGTCGCGCAGGCGGTAAGCGAACTCGGCATCAACTATCCGGTGGCGATGGACAACCAGTACGCCATCTGGAATGCATTCAGCAACCGGTACTGGCCAGCGCATTACCTGATCGACGCCAGGGGCAACATCCGCCACGAACATTTCGGCGAGGGCGACTACCCGGAGACCGAACGCGTGATCCAGGACCTGCTCAGGGAAGCGCATCCGGGCGTGCTGGCGATGGGCGAAGAAACCGTAACGGTCGCTGGCACGGGTGCGACGGCTGCGGCTACCGAGCGGGAGCGCTCGCCGGAAACCTATGTGGGGTATGCGCGCCAGCAGAACCTGGCCTCGCCAGAGTCTGTCGTGCGTGATGCAGCAGCGCAGTACAGCGCCCCGCGCGAACTTAAACCCAACCAGTGGGCTTTTAACGGCAAGTGGCTGGTTGCGGCGGAATCCGCCACCGTTAGGGAGGCGGGCGCTGCAATCAGCTATCGCTTCCAGGGGCGCGACCTGCACCTGGTGCTGGCCACGCAGAACGGCAAGCCGGTACGGTACAGGGTTACTTTGGATGGTGGCGCCCCCGGCGCCAGTCACGGCACGGACACCGATGCGCAAGGCAACGGCACGATCCGCGAGCAACGCCTGTACCAGCTGATCCGCTTGCAGGGAGACGGTGTGGCGCATATCTTCCGCATCGAATTCCTGGATACGGATGCCGAAGCGTTTGCCTTTACATTTGGATAAACTCCAAGGAGCATGCCATGCGCTACAAATTATTCTGCATACTTCCAGCACTGCTCCTGGTGCAGGCGTGCGGGGGAAATTCGGAAGCCGCGAAGCCAGCCGCACCCGCAAATGAAGTGCAACGTGCCCAGCAAACTGCGGTGTTCGCGGGCGGCTGTTTCTGGGGCGTGGACGCGGTGTTCAAGCACGTCAAGGGCGTGACGCTGGTGGAGTCGGGCTATGCGGGCGGCAGCGCAGACACGGCGCACTATGACCAGGTGAGCCATGGCGGCACCGGGCATGCGGAGTCGGTGCGAGTGCGCTTCGATCCGGCGCAGGTCTCTTATCAGCAACTGCTGGAAGTTTTTTTCAGGGTGGCGCACGATCCCACCACGCGAAACCGCCAGGGGCCGGATGAAGGCAGCCAGTACCGCTCGGCAATTTTCTACACCAGCGCGGAGCAGCAGAAAGCGGCGCAGGACTATGTGCGGAAGCTGACGGAAGAACACGCATTCCCGGCGCCCATCGTCACGCAAATCGTCCCGCTGCCGGCATTTTACCCGGCTGAGGCATATCACCAGAACTTTTATGCGCGGCACCAGTACATGGGCTATATCATTGCCTACGATGTGCCCAAGCTGAAGCGGTTGCGCGAACAGTTTACACAGCTGTATAAACAGGACAATTGATCTCGAGTGCAGTGTGGCGGCTGTTGTGAGGGGAAGGTGCCATTGCGTGTCAACCTGAAGCTATTCTTTCAGGCTGCACAGGTTCTCGCACGGCACGCCATCGCCATTCCCATCCAGCGATTTCAGGCCGCAGTGCTCAAGATAGAATTTCGCTTCGGCACATGAGCGCATCTGCGAACAATGCTGCTTGTTGCCGCAGGGGTGGTTGTCTGGCCCTTGTGCGGGGCGCAGGTGAGACCGGGCAAGTGCGGGCGCATCGGCCGGATGTGTTTTGCGCCACTCCCAGGGAGGGATGGGATGGTTTTGCGCCCACAGGCCGCGCCTTGCATGTTGCGCCTCTTCCTGCAAGGCTATATAGGCCTGGTTGCGGTGGTAGCCGGAATATTCCCAGGCCATGCCGCTGCGCACCTGCGCCTCGTTCACGCTGACGCCGTTGATGGACAGGTGCGCCACCAGCCTTTGATATTTGTCCACCGCCTCGACATGCACGCGCACCTGCTTTTTCAGTGCCGTGTGCGCGAGCGCCTGCCGGGATTCCTCGCCGCCGGGCTGGTCCTTTTCCGGTGCATCAATCTCCGCGAGGCGGATTTTCTGCGGCAGGTTTGCCGCGCAGTGCTGGGGCGCGCCAGCTTCAGGCGCCTGCGGTCGGGAGCAATCCCGCACCACCATGACCGTATCGCCATCGATTACCACCACGACCCTGGCGGCGAATTCCTCCGCGTGGGCCGCAGCGGCTGCATAGCCGAACAACAACGGCAGCAGCAGCCATTTGCGCATCAAATTCCACCAAGGAGACTCTTCACCAGCGCCAGGCACAGCAGGGTATATCCTGCTGCAAGGATGTCGTCGAACATCACCCCCATTCCGCCATGCCAGTGGATGTCGAAATGGCGGATGGGAGGCGGCTTCACGATGTCGAAGAACCTCCCGCAGCTCCTCCGCCAGGGCCACGGGACCGTAGCGCAGGCCGCCCGCCGAGTAGGCCTGGACCCACGGCTCGAGGCGGGCCACGCGCACGGGCTTCCCGCCCAGGTCCTTGATGAGACGCAGGTTGCG
>DATDDB010000148.1:0-2204 GCA_036524005.1 Gallionellaceae bacterium
GATGCAGCAGGAAGCTGAATACCGGCAGCACCATGAAGCACAGCAGCAGCGCCACGGCGGTGGAGAAGGCGGTGGCCGGCATGGTCACGCCCAGGCCCTGATAGAACCAGCCGGCCTGCATCAGCTGCGCCAGCAGCCACAGGAAGCCCAGGCTCATCGCGAAAGTGGTGATCAGGCGCTTCAACACATGGCGATGCTTGAAGTGCCCCAGCTCGTGCGCCAGCACCGCCTCGATCTCGCTGCTGCTCAGGCGCTGCAGCAGGGTGTCGAAAAACACGATGCGCTTGGTTTTGCCGAAGCCGGTGAAATAGGCGTTGCCGTGCGTGCTGCGCCTGGAGCCATCCATCACGAACAGACCGCTGGCGGTGAAGCCGCATTTCTGCAGCAGCGCCTCGATGCGTGCCTTGAGCGCCTCATCCTGCATGGGCGCAAACTTGTTGAAAATGGGCGCGATGAAGGACGGGTAGATGAATTGCAGCAGCAGGACAAAGCCGACCCATACCGCCCACACATACAGCCACCAGTTGCCGCCCATGCGCTCCATCAGCCACAGCACGCCGGCAAGCAGTGGCAGGCCGAACAGCGCACCGAGCAGCACGCCCTTGAACGCATCGACCAGGTAAAGCGCCAGGGTCATCTTGTTGAAGCCGAAACGCGCCTCGATCACGAAGGTCTGGTAAAGGCCGAAGGGCGCTTCCAGCAGCCCGGAAAGCAGCAGCACAGAAGCGAACAGGGCGATGCCCTGCAGAATGGTCGCGCTGAACACATGCTCCCAGAATCCGGCCAGCCAGCCGATGCCTCCGCCCAGCGTGAAGCCCAGCAGCACCACGGCCTCGAACAGCGCCTCAAGCATGGAAAGGCGGGTCTTGGCGCTGGTGTAGTCGGCGGCCTTCTGGTGTGCGGCCAGCTCGATCTGCTTGCTGAATGCGGCGGGCACCTCGGCGCGGTGCGCGGCGATATGGACCAGGTGGCGCCGCGCCAGCCAAAGTTTTGCGAGCGTGGTCAGTGCCAGGGCGGTGATGAATAAAGCGGTAAACAGGGTTGCAGTCATGTGTAAGGAATAAATATGCTTATGCTAAATAGAAAATTTTGGCTGCCGGAATTTTTTCATTGGCAGGAGGGCCTGCCAATATGACACAATACGGTTCGCAGAGTTTTCAGGCGTAGCGGAATTATGGCACAAAATCAGAACCACCTCGTCTGGCTGGACATGGAAATGACCGGCCTTAACCCCGACACCGACCGTATCATCGAGGTCGCCATGGTCATTACCGATGCCAACCTGGAAACCGTCGCCGAATCCCCGGTGGTGGTGGTGCACCAGCCGGACAGCATCCTGGACGCCATGGATAACTGGAACAAGTCCACCCACGGCAAATCCGGCCTGATCGACAAGGTCAAGGCTTCCAGGGTGGACGAAGCGGCGGCCCAGGCGCTGTTGCTGGAATTCCTTAAGGAATATGTGCCGGAGCGCGCCTCGCCCATGTGCGGCAATTCCATCTGCCAGGACCGCCGCTTCATGGCGCGCTGGATGCCGCAACTGGAAGCCTGGTTCCATTACCGCAATCTCGACGTCAGCACCCTCAAGGAGCTTGCCAAGCGCTGGAAGCCGGAAGTCGCCAGCGGCATCAAGAAGCACGGCAAGCACGAAGCCCTGGCAGACATCTACGAATCCATCGAAGAGATGCGGCATTATCGCGATAATTTCCTCAAACTTTAGTTCTGCGCGCCATGCCGCGCACCGCGACACCACACCTGCTGGTAGACATCACCGCGCACGGCTACGGCCATGTGAGCCAGACGGCACCGGTGGTGAATGCGCTGGCGCGGCGCATTCCCGGCTTGCGCGTCACGGTGCGCAGTGCAGCGCCCGCCGAGTTGCTGCAGCGGCGCTTTCAATGCTCATTCCGGCACATACCCGTCGCGCTCGATTTCGGCATGAAAATGGCCAGCGCTGTGGAGGTGCAAGCCGAAGCCAGCTGCGCGGCATACCGGGAATACCATGCCGATTGGGATGCGAAAGTGCGGCACGCGGCGCAAGAGATGCGCAGCCTCAGCCCGGACCTGGTGCTGGCCAATGTACCCTACCTGTCGCTGGCCGCGGCACATGCAGCAGGCGTGCGTGCCGCCGCGATGTGCAGTCTCAACTGGGCCGATATTTACCGGCACTATTGTGCGAGCCCGGCGGGAGTGGCATCCATGCA
>DATDDB010000149.1:0-10412 GCA_036524005.1 Gallionellaceae bacterium
AGGCTGAAGACCTGACGTATCTCGGGCTATTCGCGGAACAAGACGGCAGCACACATTACTGGCGCATTCCGTACGGCGATGGTGAGGCGTTCGCCTACGTCGAGATCACCCCCGATGGCTACACATGCCTCGGGTGGGGAGGCCGCGAGCCGCCGCAACGTGGCTAAAGCCATGTAGGGTGGGCAAAGGCTGTCAAGCCGTGCCCACGCTGAGCCAAACGGTGGGCGCTTTTGCTCACCCTACGAATGTCCGCTTCCGCGAAGCCGTAATGTCGGTTATGGGCACAGAGCTGCCGATTGCGCGTCATGCAAAGGTCCGGAATGGCGTGAAGAGCGGACGTTCGCACCGTCTTCTAATTCCCCGCCTGCTCCTGCGCAAAAAATTCCACCGCCACCTTTTCGTCGCGCGTCCTTCTGAACGCGGGCAGACTTTGCCAGATGCGCTTGCCGTAATGCTTGGCGATCAGGCGCGGGTCGCAGATCATCAGCACGCCGCGGTCGGTTTCGTCGCGGATCAGCCGGCCCGCGCCCTGCTTGAGGTTGATGATGGTGCGCGGCAGCTGGTATTCCATGAAGGCGTTGCGCCCCTGTTTGTTGAGTTCGGCGATGCGCGCGGCGAGCACCGGGTCGTCCGGGTGGGCGAAGGGCAGCTTGTCGATGATGACCAGCGAGAGCGCCTCGCCGCGCACGTCCACCCCTTCCCAGAATGACTGGCTGCCCAGCAGCACGGCATTGCCGTGCTCGCGGAAGCGCGAGAGCAGCTCGTTGCGCGAGCCTTCGCCCTGCAGCATCAGCGGGTATTTCAACCCCTTGCGGTCGAATTCGGCGGTGAGGATTTCGTGCGCGCGCTGCATGGCGCGCAGGCTGGTGAAGAGCAAAAAGGCGCGGCCGCGGCTGGCCTCGATCAGCGGCAGGGCGGCCTGCACCACGGCCTCGGTATAGCCGGGGCTGTTGGGGTCGGGCATGTTTTCCGGCACGTACAGCAGCGCCTGCTCGGGGTAATTGAACGGGCTGTCCCAGCAGGCGGTGCGCGCCTCCAGCAGACCCATCTCGGCCAGGTAATGGCTGAAATTCTGCTTCACTGCCAGCGTGGCCGAGGTGAAAATCCAGGCGCGCGGGTGGCCGCCGATCTGCTTGGCGAATATCTCGGCAATCGAAAGCGGGGTGGTGTTCAATTGCACCGAGTGGTGGAACACCTCCAGCCAGCGCACGGAACCTTCCTGGTCATCGCCATTCCACGCCTTGAGATTCTCCGCCAGCTCCAGCCCCCTCTGCCAGCATTTCTCCAGGCCCTCGCTGCGCTCGGCCTGAGTTTCCAGCAGGCCGTTGAGGTGGGTCAGTTTTTCATTCAGGGCGCGCAGCGCGGCGGGAAAGCCGCTGAGGTTTTCGGTGGCGCTGGCGGGCATGCGCCCCTCGGCCTGCTTGAACACCAGGCGGAAGTCGCGCGCGGCCTTGTCCAGCGCGTCGGTGGCGGTGGGCAGGGCCGAGAAATCCTTGGCCGAGGCCACGCCTTCCAGGCGCGCATCGCGCGCCAGGTCGGAAATTTGCGAGGTGGAAATGCTCTCGCCGAAAAACAGGCTCGCGGTTTCCGGCAGCTGGTGCGCCTCGTCGAAGATCACCGTGTTCACGGCGGGCAGCAGCTCCGTCACGCCCTCGTCGCGCAGCATCACGTCGGCGAAGAACAGGTGGTGGTTCACCACCACGATGTCGGCCTCCATCGCCTCCTTGCGCGCCTTGAGCACGAAGCATTCCTTGTGCTGCGGGCATTCCTGGCCCAGGCAGTTCTCGCGCGTCGAGGTCACCTGCATCCACACCGGCGCGTTCTCCGGCACGTCGGCCAGGCCGCTGCGGTCGCCGGATTGCGTGACCTTGGCGTATTTCACGATCTTCGCCAGGTGGCGCGTATCCTCGCGCGTGACGAAGCGCCCCTCGGACTGGGCGCGCTCCAGGTGATAGTGGCACACGTAATTCGCGCGCCCCTTGAGCAGCGCCATCGAGACCGGCGCTTTCAGGGCATCGCGCACCGTGGGCAGGTCCTTCTGGAACAGCTGGTCCTGCAGGTTCTTGGTGCCGGTGGAGATGATCACCTTTCCCCCCGCCAGCAGCGCGGGCACCAGGTAGGCAAAGGTCTTGCCGGTGCCGGTTCCCGCTTCTGCCACCAGGATGGCGTTGTCGCGGATGGCTTCCGCCACCGCCAGCGCCATCTCGCGCTGCTGCGCGCGCGGGCGGAAGGCGGCCACGTCATTGGCCAGCGGGCTTTGATCGGAGAAAAAGCGTTCTACTTCGGCGGACACGGCGGGAATATGCGGAATATATAGGCCAACAGGGCGGTGGATTTTCGATATATGCAGGGGTATAGTGCGGGTGCAATTTTACGCGAGTAGCGGGGGGAAGTCGCCGGAAAATTGAACCGGCTCCGGAACCACCATAACCGAGCCTGCCATGACCGTTAACGCCGAATATCTGCACCTTAAATCCGGAGCGGCATTGCCCGCCCTTTGGGTGCCGCCGCCGTTCCGGGCGGTGGTGGTCGCGGAAACCGCCGTGCCGCCGCAATGGCAATCCGAGGTGAGCGATTGGCTGGTGCGCGCCGGCTGCCTGTATATGATGGCGTGGGGCGAGAATTGCAGCTCCTGGGACGATGCGGTTGATATGGCCAATCTCGAGCAGTTCGATTTTGGGGAAATCCCGCGTGAGCAGTTCGTGATGACCACCTGGCATGAGCATGACGCGCTGGAGGAGGTGTTCCGGTTCGCCAAGAACTCGGCAGTGCATCCCGCCGCCCGCCTGGATGGCACGCTGCTGCTCCATATCGCGCCCGGCGGCGACGAACTGAGATTGATGGAGGTGTTTTTCAATGCATAACCGGAGTGTCATGAGCCGACTGAAACTGAATCTGATCCTCGGGGCGGCCGTTGCCGTGCCGCTCTTGTCTTCCCCGGCCCAGGCGGCCAGCTTCAATTGCGACCGCGCGGCCACCAAGATGGAGCAGCTGATCTGCAGCGATGCCGCGCTCTCCAGGACCGACGAGAATCTGGCCGCGGCCTACGAGCGCGCCCTGAAGGCGGCCAGCGATCCGGAGCCCATCCGCAAACTGCAGCGCGAGTGGCTGGCCGACACCGCCAAGCATTGCGACAGCGTGGCTTGCCTGAAAAACGCCTATGCGCAACGCATCATGCAGCTCGACTCGTTCAGCGCGCGGCAGGAACGCCAGGCCAATAAAGCCAGGTAAACCGCGCAAGCAGGCGGGCATCAAGCACATCAGCGGGAGAATAAAGATTCAGATTTACGTGGACGCCGATGCGTGCCCCAAGGTGATCAAGGAAATCCTGTACCGCGCGGCGGACAGGCTGAAGCTGCAAACCACGCTGGTGGCGAACAAGGGGCTGTACACGCCGCCGTCGCCCTATATCCGCGCCCTGCAGGTGCCGCACGGCTTCGATGTGGCGGACAACAAGATCGCACAGCTGGTCGCCCCGGGCGACCTGGTGATCACCGCCGACATCCCGCTGGCCGCGGAGGTGATCGCGCGCGGTGGCCATGCGCTGAATCCGCGCGGGGAGTTTTATACCCGGGACAACATCCAGGAACGCCTCACCCTGCGCAATTTCATGGAGGGCCTGCGCGGCAGCGGGGTGGAAACCGGCGGGCCGCCCGCGCTCTCGCAGAGCGACCGGCAGGCGTTCGCCAGGCAGCTGGACATGTTTCTGGTGAAGTACGTCGTCGACAAGTAGGGTGGCTGATCGCCCGTGCGCCAGTGTTGTTATTGGGACACTCCCCGGTGGAATTCGGGTGCGGCTGCGTTTATAGTGCGGGTGCAATCTTACCTACAGACCGGAGGCTCCAATGATACGTTCCCTGCGCATTCCCTTAATTCTTTCTTTCGTCCTCCTGCTTAGCGCCTGCGGCACGGTCCAGGTGGGACGCGATTTCGACGTGGGCGTGTTCGCCGCCAAGATCGAACAGGGAAGCACCACACAGGCGCAGGTGCGTTCCTGGCTGGGCGAGCCCGCCGGGGTCGGCATCAGCATGGAGACGGACGGCGAGCGCCTCGACCAGTGGAGCTATTACTACGCCGAAGGCCAGATGCAGGACATGAGCAGCGCAAAAATGAAGCTGCTGCAGATCAAGTTCGACAAGCAGGGCAAGGTGCGCAGCTACAACTGGTCTGCGTCCAAATAAATAAGCGCAGTCGCGCCCTGCGAACGGGCCGGCCGCCGGCAATAAGACGGCCGCCCGGGGCTGGTCCGGCGCCATAAGGTTGTTGTTGGCAAGCTGCGGGAGGGCAAGTGTTGCTGGCATTTATCTTGTTGCTGATGGCAGGCTTGGGCGCTGCCATTTTCCATATCATTCGCATGCGGCGCACCATGGCGCGCGATGCGGACGCGCGCGCCCGCGAGGCGCAGCGCGAGCATGCGCGCAACCATGTGCTGGAGCTGCTGGCGAAAGGCGCGCCGCTCGCGCAGGTGCTGGAGTCCATCGTGCGCGGGGCGGAGCAGGAGCGCCCCGGATTGATTTGCAGCATCCAGCTGCTCGATGCCGGGGGCAAGTCCCTCTACACCGGCGCCGCACCCAGCCTGCCGGATTTCTATAACGATGCGCTCAATGGCGCCGAAATCGGGCTGGGCGCAGGCTCGTTCGGCACGGCGGCCTTCACCGGGCAGCGCGTGGTGGTCGGGGATATTTCCGCGCACCCCTACTGGGCGGACTACCAGGCGCTGGCGCAACAGGCCGGGCTGGGCGCCTGCTGGGCGGAGGTGATCCGCCATGCCTCAGGCCGTGTGCTGGGCGTGATCTCCGTCTATCACCGCGTGCCGCACCGGCCCGATGCGGGCGAAATCCGGCTCATCGAGCAGGCGGCCAACCTGGCCGAGATCGCGCTGGGCCGCGCGCATGCCGACCTGGCGCTGCAGGAAAACGAGCAGATGCTGCTCGACATCCTGGAAAACGTCAGCGCCCACATCTACCTGAAAGACCCGCAGGGGCGCTATCTCTTCGCCAACCGGCTGCTGCGCGAGCGCTATGCCGCGCCGATGGAGGAGATCGAGGGCTACGACGACGGCAAGTTCTTCGATGCGGGCACTGCCGCCGCCCTGCGCGCGGACGAGCAGCGCGCGCTGCAGGAGGGAAAGCCGCTGGAAACCGAGGAGACCCTGACCAACCAGCTCACCGGCCTGACCCAAGTATTCCTCACGGTGCGCATACCGCTCAAGCGCGAGGACGGCAGCATCTACGCGCTGTGCGGCATTTCCACCGACATCACCGAGCGCAAGGATGTCGAGGAGCACATGCAGCACATGGCGCAATACGACAACCTCACCCACCTGCCCAACCGCGCGCTGTTCGACGACCGGCTCAAGGTCTCGCTGGCGGCCGCCCAGCGCAACGGTGCGCGCCTGGCGCTGATGTTCATCGACCTCGACAAATTCAAGCCGGTGAACGATACCTACGGCCACGGCGTGGGCGACCTGCTGCTCAGGGAGGTGGCGCTGCGCATCCAGGAATGCCTGCGCGAATCGGACACCGCCGCGCGCGTGGGCGGCGACGAATTCGTGGTGCTGCTGCCCGCGGTGGAATGCGAGCACGATGCGCGGCTGGTGGGGGGGAAGATACTCGATGCGCTCAACCGCCCCTTCCTGATCGGCGCGCACCGCCTCAGGATAGGCGGCAGCATCGGCGTGGCCATCTTCCCCGAGCATGGCGCGGAGGAGCGCCACCTGGTGAAAAGCGCCGACACCGCCATGTACCACGCCAAGAAGAGCGGCCGCAACAACGTGAAGGTTTATCACCCCGAATTGCGCGCCCCCGAATTGCGCGCCCCCGAATTGCGCACCAAAGTGAAATGAGGAAAATGCCGGGCAGGGCGGCTATAATTCCGCACGTATTGTTTTACCGGCCTGCACCATGCATACACGCGAACATTTTTCCTACGACGTAGAAGAAGCCAATTTTGACGAGCGGGTGGTCGCCCGTTCCAGTGAATTCCCCATCCTGCTGGACATCGGCGCGGAATGGTGCGGCCCGTGCAAGGTGCTTACCCCGCGCCTGGAAAAGCTGGCGCAGGAATACGGCGGCCAGTTCCGCCTGGCCAAGGTGGATGCCGACGAGAACATGAAGATCGCCGGGCGCCACCGCGTGCGCGGCTTTCCCACCGTGATCGCCTACAGCCGCGGGCAGGAGACCGACCGCTTCCACAGCGCGCAGCCGGACGGCTTCCTGCGCCGCTTCATCGACAAGCTGATTGCGCAGCACCAGGCAGGGCAGGGCTGACTTTCCGGGGCTGCCGCCTGCCGGTTGCGTATCGCGCCAAACTTGGTAAGCTGGCGCTTCCATGATCGCCATGCCACGCTTTCTGTGCGACGAAATGCTCGGCCACCTGTGCCGTTACCTGCGCGCCGCGGGGTTTGACACGCTGCTCGCGCAAAACGGTGCAAGCGACGCCGAGCTGCTCAGGCTGTGCCATGAGCAAGGGCGCCAGTTCCTCACCCGCGACCGGCTGGTGGGCGAGCACAAGGCAGCCAGGGGCGTGGCGCTGATCCTGCCGCATGAAAATCTCGACCACCTGGCGGCCATCCTGGGCGCGCACTACCGCCTGGATTGGCTGGCCCGCGCCTTCACCCGCTGCCTGGTGGACAATGCCCAGCTCACCCCGGCGGACGAGGCCATCGCCGCGCGTGCGCCGGCCGACGCGCGCCGTCCCGGCGAGCCGCTGTATTGCTGCCCGCAATGCGGGCGCATCTACTGGCGCGGCTCGCACTACCGGCGCATGCGCCACAGGCTGGCCGCCTGGCAGGCGGGGCAGGGCGCACACAGTGCGCCATCCTGACGGATTTTTGCCGATTCTGGGGTATATTCTGCATGCTTGATTCATTGGAAAGGGATACGCGATGAAAAAAATTCTGCCATATGTGCTGTCGCTCGGGCTTGCCCTGCTGGCCGCCGCCCAGGCTGCGCCGCTGCACGACGCCGCGAATGCGGGCGATCTGGCAGCCGTGAAGAAGCTGATCCAGGAGGGGGCGGAGGTGAACGCCCGGGATGAGCGCGGCAATACCCCGCTGCTCCTGGCCGTCTGGGGCGGGCACACGCTGGAGGAAATCAACAGGGTGTACCAGGAGGCCGAGAAGAAGAACACGGTCCCCAGGTTCAAGCTGTCCGCCAAGGCGCTGCCGGTGGCCAGGCTGCTGATCGCCAAGGGGGCGGATGTCAATGCCAAGGATACGCACGGCTTTACGCCGCTGTTCATTGCAGCGGTGCTGGGGGATGCGGAAATCGCCAAGCTGCTCATTTCCAGCGGGGTGGATGTCAATGCCCGGCTCGAGAGCGGAGTCACCGTGTTGCATGTGTCCGCGATTACGGGCAACAAGGCGATGACCAGCCTGCTCATCGCCCGGGGCGCCAGGGTCAATGCCCAAACGAATAACGGCGCCACCCCGCTGCACCTGGCGGCGGAACGCGGTTTCAGGGATGTGCTGGCCGTGCTCCTCGCCCATAAGGCGGACGTCAACGCCAGCAAGTCCAACGGGGAAACCCCGCTGCACCGCGCGGTGGAAAAGGGCTCGATGCAGGCCGTGCGTTTCCTGGCAGCACACCGGGCCAACCTCAATGCCGCGGACGCCAGGGGGCGCACGCCGTTCCATGACGCGCTGGAGGCGGGGAACCAGGAGATGATCAAGTTCTTCCTGGCGCGCGGCGTGAACGTCAAGACCCGGGACGACGAGGGGCGCACGCCGCTGCACACCGCGGTGATGCGCGGCGACAAGGAGGCAGTGAAGGCGCTCATTGCGCGCGGGCTGGACGTCAAGGCCGGCGATAAATACGGCGAAACTCCGCTGCACCTCACGCGCAACAAGGACATGGTCGCACTGCTCCTGGCAAAGGGGCCGGACCTCAATGCCAGGGACGATGCCGGGCGCACGCCGCTGTTCTTTGCCGCGGCGAGCGGCTTGCCGGATCTGGTCGAGCTGTATCTTGCCAGCGGCGCGGAGGTGAATGTCCACGATAAGTCCGGCATGACCCCGCTGTACTTCGCGAGAAACACCGATGTGGCGGGCGCGCTGCTGGCGAAGGGCGCGGACCTCAATGCCAGGGCGAACGATGGGCGCACGCCGCTCTTTTATGTCGCGGCGAACGGCGTGAAGCCGGTGGTGGACCTGTATCTGGAAAGGGGTGCGGATGCCCGGGCCAGGGCCAGCGATGGCACAACGCCGCTGCACGCGGCCACCACCCTCGAGATCGCGCAAGCGCTGCTCGCCAAGGGGGCGGATGTCAACGCCAAAACAAACGACGGACGCACGCCGCTGCTCTTGGCGGTGAGCAGGGGAAACAAGCCGCTGGTGGAGCTGCTCGTGGCCAGCAAGGCGGATGTGAAAGGCGCCGACCGCCACGGCATCACCCCGCTGCACCTGGCGAAAAACAAGGACATCGCCGCGCTGCTTATTGCGCAGGGCGCCGAGGTCAATGCCAGAACGGATGGCGGGGTCACCCCGCTGCAGCAGGCGGCGGAAGGCAATGCGAAAGATGTCGTGGCGCTGCTGCTGGCCCAGGGGGCGAATGTGAAGGCGGCGGATGCCAGGGGCATCACCCCGCTGCACGGGGCGCACACCGGGGCGATCGCGGCCCTGCTCATCGCGTCCGGGGCGGATGTCAATGCCAGGTCGGGAGACGGGGTGACGCCGCTGCATAGCGCCGTCTCCAGCGGCGCCATGGAGGCGTTGAACTTGTTGCTCGGCCAGGGGGCGAAGGTCGATGCGCAGGACAATCGCGGCATGACGCCGCTGTTCTATGCCAGGAACAAGGATGTCATCGAGCTGCTCATCAAGCAGGGCGCCGACGTGAATGCCAAGGACCGGGACGGCATGACGCCGCTGTTCTATGCGCGCAACTCCGAGCTTGCGGCCCTGCTCACCGCCCGCGGCGCGAAACTGGACGCCGCATTCCGCGAGCCGGAAATGGTAAAAATTCCCGCGGGCACTTTTGAAATGGGCGCGAAAAGCGCGGCAACGGGCGCGCAGGCGGGCGCCAGTGGCGATGAAGAGCCGGTGCACAGCGTGGCCCTGCGCCCATTCGCCCTGGGCAAGACCGAGGTGGCCCAGGCCGAATGGCGTGCGCTGATGGGCTACAACCCCTCGCGCTTCATGGGGGCAAACCTGCCGGTGGACAGCGTCAGCTGGGAAGAGGCGCAGGAATACATCAAGAGACTGAACCAGAAGACCGGCAAGCACTACCGCCTGCCCACCGAATCGGAATGGGAATACGCCTGCCGGGCAGGCAAACAGAACCGCTATTGCGGCGGGGACGACCTGGATAGCCTCTCCTGGCATGGCGGGGATGCCGCCACCCAGCCCAACAGCGGCAACACCACCCATCCCGTGGGCGGCAAGGCGGCCAACGCCTGGGGCCTGTACGACATGACGGGCAACCTGGGCGAATGGGTGGAGGATGCCTACAACGCCAATTACACCGGCGCGCCCGCCGACGGCAGCGCCCGGAAGACCGGCGAATACCACGTCGTGCGCGGCGGCTCGTTTCACGATGCCGCGGATAACCTGCGCGCCACCGCCCGCCGCCGCAGCGGCGGCAGCGACTACATCACCGGCTTCCGGGTGGCGGAGTAATGGTGCCGGGGGCAGCCCGGCATGACGCCGCCGGATCAGGGTTAAAGTACAATTCGTCTGTTTGTGGCGCATAGCGGAATCCGGGAAAATTTACAAGGTAGACCATCCCGGATTCCATTGCATTTCATCCGGGCTATGCTGGCTCAGAAGGATAGAACATGAGAATGAAAGTGGCTGCAATTCTGCTTGGCCTGCTGGCCCCGACGCTGGGATATTCCGCCGAGGGGAAGACAACCTGCCGGGATCAGACAACCCAGACAGGTAATGTGGGCAAAGGCTGTCAAGCCGTGCCTACGCTGAGCCAGACTGACCAACCGAACGCTGGTGGAGCAAAGCATAAGATGGACATAAAGACAAAGAAAGTGGAGCCTGAGGACGATAGTGTCCTGGAAGAGTGGGTGCGAGTCACCGATGAGGAGCAAATACGCGGCGTCGTGGTTACCCACCTGGACAGCACCAAAAATATGTGGGAGGTAACCATCAGTGCGGCAGAATACATCCGAGGCGAGCCGCTCGAGACGAAGCTCCATAATGCGATTACCAAGGCGCTGCGCGCGACGCCTGGGGTGACGAAAGTTGTACACGAAGATCGCGAAGTATGGATCGTTACGGGAAACGTGATCGGAGAAGATCTTGTTCGTGCTTGTGCGGGCCAGCTCGACCGCCTTGCCGATGCAATGAAGGCCGCTCTTGCGGAGCGATGAGAGCCTGTAGGGCGCAATAACCAACGGGCATTGCGCCGGATGAGGCAACCAAGCATTCGGCGCAATGCGCTGCGCTTATTGCGCCCTACGTGCTT
>DATDDB010000150.1:0-3619 GCA_036524005.1 Gallionellaceae bacterium
TCATGGATGAGGACAATCTACTTGTCTGGAGCCAGTATGTAGACAATGACCTGCTGCGCGAGCGCGCGATACGCATGATGTCACGTCAAACATACCGGCAGATGGATGGCGCGATCGCCTGGGTGCGCATGTCGCATGTCAGGTGGCCGCCGGACTGACTCCCTATCCAAATTGGTAAAAAATCTGGCGCATTGCCCGGGGGTAATTGCGAGTGTCCGCTTTCTTGCAACGCTAATGTCCGAAATGGTACGCAGCAGCCTTTCAGGCTTGGTGGAAAATGTCCGCAATAACACACTGAGCTGACAGCAGCGGCCTACGGATTTTCTGCTTGCTTCGCAGCGAAGAACTCCACCGCCACCCTCTCGTCCCTGGTCCTTTGGCGCGGAGCAGTGTTGGCTGTGCTTGCTGCATGTTTGGCATCTCCGGAACACAAGATTATGCGTTGCGCATAAGGAGGCGTGCCCCATGCAATCCACTATGCATTCCACTATATCTACAAATTCTGCTGTCCAGGCAGACACGCGCGCAACGGGGCTAATATAATCGCGCAAGAAAATCGCGCAGTGCCGCAGGCTGGGCTTCATTTGATTCAGCCCAACCTGCGCGAGCTTCCGGTGTCGAAACGGTATATCCGTTTCCACCCTTAATAAGAAGATTCAACGCGGGCTGCGTACCGGGGGGTACATTGAGCAATAGCTATCGTGTAGTGATCAAGGGGGCGCGCGAGGATCTCGCGGCTGAAGCGGTGATCGGGCGCCTTGCGCCGCTGCTCAAGATGACGGCGGAAATGGTGCGTCCGAGATTCATGTCTGGCAGCTTCACCGTGAAGAAGGCTGTAGATCTGGCCACTGCCGAGAAGTACCGCGCTTATCTGGAGCAACTCGGCTGCGTGTGCGCGATCGAGCGGGAAGACGCGGCGCCCGCGCCCAGCCCTGCAAACACTGCGCGCGCTGCGGCGCAGCCTGAAATGCGCACCGCCTCACCCGCCATTGTCCCCGCGAACGCCAGCACAAAGGTACCCACACTCGCGCTCGAACTTCTCCCCAACGCGGCGCCCGCTGCCCCGGGGGAAATCGCCACGCCTCCCGCGGCGCCATCCAATCCCTCGCCCGCCACCGGGGCCAAGGGGCTTGCGCCTGCTCCCAAAGCGGCGCTCGCCGCGCAGGCAACGCCGGAGCCCGTCTATGTGCCGCCCAAGGAACATGAAACCTTTGCCGTGCGCTTCGACATGCGCCAGCCGCTCAACAAGGGGGCAAAGAAGCGGCACCCGCTTTCGGGCAAGGGCGAGATCACGTTCACCGAGGAGGGCCTGCATATCCGCGCCAAGCGGCCCCGCCGCTTCTGGTTTGCTGCGAGCGAAGACTTCGTCATCCCCTACGCTGACCTGCTTGATGCCAAGGTCACTGGCAAGCTGGTGCGCTTCAGTGCAGACGGGCTGGCACTGGAGCGGCGCGACCTGTGCTTTGCCGTCGCCGATATGGAAGAGGCATTCGAGATCGTCGAGCTGCTGCCAAAGCGCCAATCGGACGAATTCCGCCAGCACCAGGATGATGAAGAGGCCTTCGAGGACAGCCTGGACGAAGTGGGCACCGTGCCCATCGTGACCTATGCGCTGGTGGCGGTGAACATCGCGGTGCTGCTGGTGATGATGAAGAAGGGCATCGTCTTTTTCTTCGCCGACCCCGACATGGCCATCGACTTCGGCACCAACTACGGCCCGCTCACCATGAGCGGCCAGTGGTGGCGCCTGGTGAGCGCCTGCTTCATCCACTTCGGCATCCTGCATCTGGTCTTCAGCATGATCGTGCTCCACAACGTGGGGCGGCTGGTGGAGAAGCTCTACGGCAGCGTGCACTTCCTGCTGCTCTACACCATCGCCGGGCTCTCGGGCGGCGTGCTCAGCCTGCTGTGGCATCCCACCTTCAACAGCGCGGGCGCCTCGGGCGCGATCTTTGGCATATTCGGCGGGCTGCTCGCCTACATGATGATGGGCAGAAACGGCGTACCCCAGACCATCATGCAGGAGCACCGCAGCAGCATATTCGCCTTTGTCGGCTACAGCCTGTACAAGGGCCTCACCCGCTCGGGCATAGATCTCGCCGCCAACATTGGCGGCTTGATCGGCGGCCTGGTGATGGGCTACCTGCTGATGCGCCCGCTGAATGCGGAGGCACGCAAGGCCCCGGCCCTGCCCAAGCTCGCCGGCGGCGCCCTCGCGGGCATGGTCATGCTTGCCCTGGCGGGTTTCCCGCTCTACCATCCGAATGAGCGCGTGAAGCAAGACCTCAATTTCCTGGCGCAGGTCAGGCTGATCAATAAGGAACAGGCCAAGGCGGAGGGTGACTACGAAGAGCTCGCCGCCAAGGTGGACTCGGGCCAAATGACGCAGCTCCAGATGGCAGAGCCGATCGAGAGGCAAATACTGCCGCAGTGGCAGGCGATGAACACCCAGCTCTCCGCCATCCCGCTCAGCGAAAGCTCAAGCCTCTACTCCCAGGAGCAGGAACTGCTCCAATACATCGATGGTGAACAGCGCCGCCTGCAGCAACTGGTGCAAGACATCCGCAGCAACGACAAGGGGGCGATACAGCAGGCCAACGAGGCGGAATTCGGCGGCGCCGGCCCCCAGGATGAGCCTGACAATACGCCGGAGAATTGAACGGCACACAGGGGGAAACATGGGAATATTCGCAGCGTTTCGGGCGTTGAACGAGACAAGGAAAACACTGAAGAAATCGGCCAAGGAGGAGGATGCACTACGGGCCTTGCCGATGGCGGAGTTTTTGCCAAGATGGGCGGGGCTTCTGTCGGGCGCCACGGGCGGCGGGCCGGTCTTTCATAAAGCAGCGGCTCATGCGGACCTCGACTTGGCCGAGCAGCGCCTCGGCTGGCCGCTACCTCCTGAACTAAGGGAGTTCTATCTAAACGCAAACGGCATCGACTGGCCAATGGAAGGCTACCGAAAGAACCTTCCTTCAGCGTCCGAGATCAGGCTGTCGTCGGCCTATGTACCTGCGCTCAGCGCACAACTGCTTGACTCATGGCAGAGTTGGGGGCGGGACGAGGGCGAGCCCAAGGGCATCAAGGTATTCTCGACCAGTTTGCTCGACCTGATGGCGGACCGTTATGAGTGCGTTATCCCGTTCTCCGAGGTTGACGGCATGTTGTCGCTGGATGCCCCTGAGTCGGGTGACGGCGCGGTGCTGGTCGTAAATAGCAACCGCCATTTCCCCATTGGCACTGTGCTTGAGGTCGAAAACCTCACAGCCACCCGCTACGATGGAATTCGGCAATGGCTGGCGAGCGGCACCGGCACCATAGCCGGAATCTCCGCCCTGGCCAACCGCGCAGCCTGAGGAAAGCGACATGAAGATCATCCTGATGGTGGTAGGCGGCGTGGTGGCGGTGATCGGGGGAGCCACGCTGCTCGGCATCCTCTGGCTAACGCTCGAGGTGCGTGGCCGCATGGCCAAGAGGAGCGAGGGCGAGAAAGTGCGCGAGGTGGCAGACTGGTTCGGGACCACGGGCCTGGACGAAGAAACCGAGCGCGAACTCCCGCGCTACCTGAGGCGCGAATTTGGCGAGTCGCTGTTCGACGAGGGCGCGCTCAAGGCTGAAG
>DATDDB010000151.1:0-50855 GCA_036524005.1 Gallionellaceae bacterium
AGCATTTTGTAGGGGAGCGTACGGACACGATTCGTTTAAAAGCACCTAAGACGTGGGCGTACCTTGAGAAGTACGTAAATGAGTTGAATGCCAGGGGCAGTACAATTTATGAGAAGAATCCTCCCTTTTCCATTTTTGGAGTGGGTGACTATGCATTTCGTCCTTGGCGAATCGCTATTTGTGGTCTTTATAAGACGCTGAGGTTTCGACTAGTAGGCCCGATAATTGGTCGCCCTGTTATGTTTGACGATACCGTTTACTACTTATCTTTCGCGTCGGAGAAGGAGGCAATGGGAGCATTTGAGCGGCTCAACTCTGATTCGGCAAGGCGTTTACTGTCCTCGCTAATTTTCTGGGATGAGAAAAGGCCAATAAAAACGGGAATTTTGAATGTTCTGGATTGGTCAAGAATAGGGTCGCCGCATCAAGAAACATTAACCCGGCAAATGAAGTTGCTCGCATGATCGAGAACGACGACCTCAGCGCTGCGCGCATCATTTCCCCCGCCCCATCATCGCAGCAGGAGGAGGCGCTTGAGCGCGCGCTGCGCCCCAAGCTGCTGGAAGAATATGTCGGCCAGGAGAAGATACGCGGCCAGCTTTCCATCTTCATCGAGGCGGCTCGGAAGAGGAAGGAGCCGCTCGATCACGTGCTGCTGTTCGGCCCGCCCGGACTGGGCAAGACCACGCTGGCGCACATCATCGCGCGCGAGATGGGTGTCAATCTGCGCCACACCTCCGGCCCGGTGCTGGAGCGCGCGGGTGATCTGGCGGCGCTGCTGACCAATCTTGAGCCGCACGATGTGCTGTTCATCGACGAGATACACCGCCTCTCGCCGGTGGTTGAGGAAATCCTCTACCCCGCGCTGGAGGATTACCAGATCGACATCATGATAGGCGAGGGGCCAGCGGCGCGCTCGGTGAAGCTGGACCTGCCGCCGTTCACCCTAGTGGGGGCCACCACGCGTGCCGGGATGCTGACCAACCCCTTGCGCGACCGCTTCGGCATCGTGGCGCGGCTGGAATTCTATACGCCGCAGGAATTGCAGCGCATCGTCGCGCGTTCCGCGAGCTTGCTCGAGCTGCCGATTTCGCCCGAGGGTGCCTTGGAGATCGCCAAACGTTCGCGCGGCACGCCGCGCATCGCTAATCGTCTGCTGCGCCGGGTGCGCGACTATGCCGATGTCAGGGCGCAGGGCGAAGCCACGCGCGAGGTGGCGGACGCCGCGCTAACCATGCTGGACGTGGATGCCGAGGGGCTGGACATGATGGACCGGAAATTGCTGCAGACCGTGATCGAGAAGTTCGCCGGCGGCCCGGTCGGGGTGGATAACCTTGCCGCCGCCATCGGCGAGGAGCGCGATACCATCGAGGATGTGCTGGAGCCGTATCTGATCCAGCAGGGCTACCTGCAGCGCACCCCGCGCGGGCGCATCGCGACCGCCAACGCCTACCGCCACTTCGGCCTGACTCAGCCCCAAAGCGCCCATAACCGGGAGCTGTGGGACGAGAGCCGCTAGTCTCAAGGCACAAAAAAGTAATTCATTGATATATAAGGTGATTAATCCCGGCGATGCCCCGGGTGCAGGTGTTTGATTTGCGCGAAAATCCCATAAGAATTTTATGGACTTTTTCGCAGGCTGTTTTATAATCCATGTGGGACTTGTGGTTATTGGGACACATCCCACGCTGTTGCAGCTGTTTCGATGGTTTTTTTCTGGATGTAGCAAAACATTTTAGGGAGAACAGGATATGGAACACGGAAACGAACAGACGTTGATGTTGATTTTTATCGCTATTGCCTTTGTCATTCCCGGCATAGTCATGTGGTTTGATGACGCCAAGATTCATCAGAAGTAACCATTCCACGGGGCTTCCGGCACCCGGCCGGAATACCCCGTCTTCTCTCCCGGCATAATACATCCCCCTAGTTCCTGCGCAGTTGAACCAATCTATTTGCCGGCTGTCACACTTTTGTAAGTTTTGCCCCTTATGCTTTGTAGAGGGAATAGATTTGGCCATACCGTGATTGCATGACGCATAAAGGGAGGCAGGAAGCGATGAAGACATTTTTTTCGAAGTTGGCAGGCAGCAAGCCTACGCCCATCCAGCACCGCGAGAGCGTCAAGCGGATCGGCGATTACTCCATTGTGCGCGAAATCGGCGCAGGCGCAACCTCGAACGTTTTTCTCGGCATCCATGTCAAAACCCTGGCCGCGGCGGCCATCAAGCAGTTGAGTCCGCAATTCAATTCAACCTCGCACAGGCAGATGTTTGCCACCGAGGCCTCGCTGTGCGGAAAAATGGACCATCCGAACATCGTCGATATGTACGGGGCTGACATGAATGCGCCCGACAGCCCCTATCTGGTGATGGAGTACATAGACGGCACTTCCCTGGACAAGTTTGACACTCCGGACACCTTGCTGCCGATTGAAACGGTGATCGATGTCATGCGCCAGTCCGCTGCGGCGCTGGCCTATGCTTCCCGGCTGGGCATCATCCACCGTGACGTGAAGCCCGGCAATATCATCATCCGCAAGGATGGCCGGGTGAAGATCGCCGATTTCGGGTGTGCCATTACCAGCGGGCCCAGCAAATCGGTTGTGGCGATTGCCGGAAGCCTGCCCTACATGTCCCCGGAGCAGCTCGAGGGCAAGCCGCTGGAGGCGCAGTCCGACATTTATTCCCTGGGCGTGGTGTTTTACCGCCTGCTGACCGGGCATTATCCGTTCGAGATGGGCGATGACCAGACAGCGCGGACCTATGCGCGCAAGATTCTCATGACCAAGCATGCTCCCATCACCTCACACCGCAAGGATGTGCCGGCAGGGATCGTCAAGTTCGTGGACAGGGCGCTGCAAAAGAATCTGGAAAGCCGCCACGCTTCATGGCAGGATTTTCTGGATCACTTGCATCGCGCCTCGCAGGAGAAGTACGCGGAAAACGAACAACTCAGCATCAGCTGGAAGAGCTTCGAGATCCACCAGGAGCAGAGGGTGGAGCCGCGCATACACGACCTGTCGTTCTCGATGTAACCGGCGCAAGTTAAAACGGGAGGGTTCCCCCTCCCGTTTTTTTTGTGTGCTGGGACTGCTTCAGTCCATTGCCTCGACGCTATACACCACCGCCAAGTGATGGCTGGCTCCGGGCTCGACGGTAACCACGTTGTCGAGCGCATTCGCGCTTTCCACGCACACCATGCCGCGATGGCCTTCCGGTCCAAAATCGCCCATCTTGTCCGCCTTTTCGGTCCAGGGGTTCCAGACCACGGTGGAATTGCTACCCTGCTTGGCGATGCGGATGACGCGCTGCAGGCCACGATCCTTGATGACGCAATCGGCAGTGGTGTTCATGTAGACACGGTCCACTTCGGACTCGATTTTGATGCCGTTCATTTGCTTCTTGAGTTCCGAGGCGCCGCCGGCCTTGTCCATGTAATCGCAGTTTTCCATGCCGCGGATGGTCATGTGTCCCACATCGCTGATGTGGAAATAAGTGTGCAGCGCTTCGCCCAGCGTGAAAGGGTGCGCTCCTATGTTGCGCGTAACCAGCTTGATATGCAGGGTTTTGCCTATGGTAAATTCGATTTGCACGCTGCAAGGATGCGGCCATTGGGCACGCGTAGCGTCGGTTTCGATCAGGCCAAAGCGCAGGTAAGTCCCGCCATCCGGCATGGCCTTGGTTTCCAGCACTTCCCACATCACGGTGCGGGCAAAACCGTGGCCGGGCAGCTTGCTGTCGGTGGCGTGCGCGCCGAACCACGGCCAGCAGATGGGCACACCGCCGCGTATCGATTTTCCGGGGGCAAACTTGGCAAACTTTGAAAGCCAGATGACTGGTGCCTGGCCGAGCGGCTGCCAAGTCATCAGGTGCGCGCCTTGCAGGGCAATGCGCGCAGTGGCATGAGCGTTGGAAATCTCCGCCATGGCCAAGCCGCCTTCTCCCACCTTGAATTGGACGTGGTTGGCAATGGCATAACGTTGGTTAAGCTCCGAAAGCGGCATGGCGATCTCCTGAATTTCCAAAACCGCCATTTTCTCCGCATTTTGCACTGTGCGCCAGTGGTGGAAATGCTGTTTTTTTTAACGCGCCCCAAAAACCCATGCGCTACAGGCATGTCAAGATTAATGAAGAGAAATTTTCCCGCCACTTCTTTCGCGGGCGCGGAAAGAGGATAATATATCCCTGAAATTGGTATCACAGGCATAGAACTATAACGGGAGGCAGCATAGCCATGAAAATAGAACATTCCGTCGTGCAAATGCCTGAGCAGGAAGTCACCCCGGAAATCCTCCTGGAAAAGTATTGCAAGGGCAATGAATCCACTGCCCATGACGTGCGCACCCGCGTGGCGCAGGCGCTGGCCGCCACCGAGCGTGAACCGTCCATTTGGGAGCCGCAGTTTCTGTGGGCGCTGGAAAATGGCTTTATTCCCGGCGGGCGCATCAATTCTGCGGCCGGAACCGAATTGCAGGCCACGCTCATCAACTGTTTCGTGCAGCCGGTGGGCGATGCGATCAGCGGCTTTGTGGACGGAAAGCCGGGGATTTACGACGCGCTGCAGCAGGCCGCGGAAACCATGCGCCGCGGCGGCGGGGTGGGGTACGATTTCTCCGCCATCCGCCCCAGGGATGCACTGGTGAAAGGCACCAACAGTCGCGCCTCCGGCCCGGTTTCCTACATGCGCGTGTTCGACCGTTCGTGCGAGACTGTGGAGTCCGCAGGTGCCCGGCGCGGGGCGCAGATGGGCGTGCTGCGTTGCGACCACCCGGATATTGAATCCTTCATCCACGCCAAGGATACTGGAGACCTGCGCAATTTCAATATTTCCGTGGGCGTGACCGATGCCTTCATGCAGGCAGTGGAAGCCGGTTTTGAATGGGAACTGGTGCACAAGGCAATGCCCGCGCCTGCGTTGCTCGATGCAGGCGCGCGCCAGCGCACAGACGGCCTGTGGGTGTATCGCACGGTCAGGGCGGCAGACCTGTGGGCTCAGATCATGCATGCGACCTATGATCATGCAGAGCCGGGCGTGCTGTTCATCGACAAGATCAACCGCGACAACAATCTTGCATATATCGAGAAGATAGAGGCAACCAACCCGTGCGGCGAGCAGCCGCTGCCGGGGTACGGCTGCTGCGATCTGGGCAGCATCAACCTGACGCGTTTCGTGCTCAATCCCTTCACGCCGCAGGCGGAATTCGACTCGCCGAATTTCGTGCGTGTGGTGGCGCTGGCCGCACGCATGCTGGACAATGTGCTGGATGCCACCGTCTGGCCGCTGCAGGAACAACAGGCCGAAGCGCATGCCAAACGCCGCATCGGCATCGGCTTCACCGGGCTGGGCGATGCGCTGGTGATGCTGCGCCTGAAATACAACAGCCAGGCCGGGCGCAACATGGCTGCGCGCATCGCCGGGATGATGCGCGATGCAGCCTATGAGGCTTCAGTCGACCTTGCCACAGAGAAGGGGAAATTCCCCCTGTTCGACGCGGAAAAATACCTGGCCGAGCCGGGCTTTGCCTCGCGCCTGCCGGAGAAAATCAAAAAGCGCATCAGGCAGCATGGAATACGCAACAGCCACCTGCTTTCCATTGCACCCACCGGCACCATCAGCCTGGCCTTTGCGGACAATGCCAGCAACGGCATCGAGCCGCCATTTTCATGGTTCTATTTCCGCAACAAGCGCATGCCGGACGGCAGCAAGAAATCGATTCAGGTGGAAGATCATGCCTGGCGTGTGTATCGCCATCTCGGCGGCGATGTGGAACAGCTGCCTGACTATTTTGTCACTGCGCTGGAAATGTCCGCGCTCGACCACATGGAAATGTCCGCTGCGGTGCAGCCTTTCATCGACACGGCGATCAGCAAGACGGTCAACGTGCCGGCCGATTACCCCTTTGAAGAATTCGAGAGCCTGTACCTGGAAGCCTGGAAGCGCGGGCTGAAGGGCATCACAACCTATCGCCCCAATAGCGTGCTGGGTGCGGTGCTGGAAGTCAAACCCGTGGAAGCGGCTGCGGAAGCGCCCCAGGAAATCGATCAATCGGACATGGACCGCCGCGTGGTGCTGGACATGATGCCCACCCCCGCCCTGGCCAGCTTGCGCTGGCCCGGCCGCCCCGCGCAGCCGGGAGGCAGCGATGCCTGGGTGTACATGATCGAGCATCCGCTGGGCAGCTTTGCCATTTTCGTCAGCCATATCACCAACGGGCAGCCGCATCCGTTCGAGGTGTGGGTGAACGGCGCAGAACAGCCGCGCGGCCTGGGTGCGCTGGCCAAGACACTGTCCATGGATATGCGTGCAGAGGACCGCGGCTGGCTCAACATGAAACTCGCCGCGCTGGAAAAGGCGGCCGGCGACGATGCCTTCGACATGCCTTTCCCGCCGCATGGCGACAAGGTGCGCGTACCCAGCCTGGTTTCCGGTTTCGCCAAGATAGTGCGTTACCGCTGCGAACAGTTGGGCGCGCTGGAAATGAAAGAAGGTGAAGCAACGCCCGTGCTCGATGCCATGTTCTCCAAGAAGGAGCCCAAGGTTAACCCCGATGGCACCATGAGCTGGACCGTGGACGTGCTGAATGGCGCAGGCGGCGACGATTTTGTGCTGGGGCTGAAGGAGCTGGTGCTGCCGGACGGTCAGCGCCGCCCCTATTCGGTTTGGCTTTCGGGCGAGTATCCGCGGGCGCTGGACGGCCTGTGCAAGCTGCTGAGCCTCGATATGCGGGTGATAGACCCTGCCTGGATAGGCATGAAATTGCGCAAACTGCTAAACTATCCGGAACCTTTGGGCGATTTCATGGCCAAAGTGCCCGGCAGCGAAAAATCGCAAACGTGGCCTTCCACTGTTGCCTATGTTGCGAGGCTGATGATCCACCGCTACGCCATGCTGGGCATACTGACGGAGGAAGGTTACCCGGTTTCCGAGGCCGGTATTCTTTCTGCTCCGCAAAAACACGAGCGGGAGCAACCCGAGCTGCATCTCATCGCCGGAAAGAAATGTGCGGAGTGCGGCAACCGCACCGTCATCAAGAAGGACGGTTGTGATTTTTGCACGGCTTGTGGCGCGATCGGGGCGTGCGGATAAATAAATAATTAATAAGAATTTTAATAAAAGAATAAATACCCCTTAAGGGAGGGGGATGGGGAAGAAGGTTATAAATTCATTTTAAAAATGATGGAACCCCTATGAAACAGAAGATTAAAAGTACCGAGTTTTTCCTGTTTTCCCTGGTTTTGGTGCTGAGCATCGCAGCAAACCTGCCCAGTGAAATATTGGGCGGAGTGATCAGCCAGCAAATGCTGCTGATCGTGCTGTCAGCCGTGGTAGTGATTGCACTGTTCCGTTACCTCCGGCTGCTGGCGTTCCTTTGCGTGCTGACGCTCGCGATCGGGGCAAACCTGCCGGAGCGGCTGTCCGAAACGCTGGGCATCAGCCAGCTTGTGATGTTGATTTTCCTGGGAATCATCATATTGGTTTCGGCAATGAACAGGATTTTGAGGCTGCCCACGGAACGCACGCAAGCGCTGATGCCGAAAGTCGATACCGATGAAGCACACAAGGCCATACTGATTGCCATCTCGATTGGGAACGTCAAGCGACTGAGATGGCTGATCAGCCACAATATGGAAATCAATTTTGTGGAGAACGGCGTATCGCCTGCGTTGCTTGCTGCAGAGAAGGGCAACTCGGAAATCATGCAGTTGCTGATCTATCACGGTGCTGATTTGAAGATAACCAACGCGGAAGGCAAGACGCCCTATGACGTTGCGCTGGAGCGTGGTTTCAACCGGACAGCCGAAATCATCAAGTTCAGCATTGAAAACCAGGCTGCCGTGCAAACCCCCGCGCCCCTGCAACTTGGCGAATCCCCTGTCGTTTCCTGAAGCAGGCCGCCGTGGGGTTGTCGCCAGTTTGGTGGTGTAGTTCCAGGGAGGGTGGGTAGAGGCGGGTTTTGCCGCCGCCAAAGTCACCCTCTGCGTATTTCGCTTACTTTCATTTGTTCCGGACTGAAAAATTTCCGCAGGAGCGGTAGCGCGAGATGGGGGTCGCAGGCGCCGCACATGAATACGTCCAGCGCGGCAAACCTGGTTTCCGGCCAGGTGTGTATGCTGATGTGCGATTCGGCGAGCAGGGCAACGCCAGTGACGCCGGATTTTTCTCCGAACGAATGCAGCCGCACATCTAGCAGGGTCGCATTGCAAGCCGCGGCGGCCTGCACCAGCGCCTGTTCAACATGCGCGATTTCATCGAGGCGGCTGGCGCCCCACAAGTCTATGAGCAAGTGCGTTCCGGGTGAGGATGGTGCGGTCATTTTCTATCTTGCCTTGTAGAACAGTATTTCCTTCCAGTTGGTGTCCGGCTGCTTCATGCGCCAGATGTAGGCATCCAGGATGTAATGAGTGATCTGCGGCATCGCCAGCAGCGGCACCAGCCACACCATGGTTTGCTCGCTTTGCACCTCACGCAGCGCATCGGCGAGCAGCAGCACCGTGCCATGCTCGCGCCATATCCAGCCATCCCACAAATTTTCTTCTGCATACGCCAACAGGAACAGCGCGCCCAGGTAGGCCAGCACCCACTGGCGCCGGAAGATTTTACCCACCCAGCGGAACTGGTAGGTGGCATTATTGCCCTGCACTAAGCTCTGGTTGCGCCCGTAGATCCAGATGAGCGCGATGTACGGCACGCCATGGGCAACCACGTTGATGGCGCTGAATGCTAGGTCGTTGTCGAACACGATGATGCCGAAGGACCATGAGAACGCGGTTCCCAGCAGCATGAGATTGCGCGGCCAGTTGATCTGCCGGGATTCACGCCACAGCAGCCATTCCTTGATGAGATAAGCCAGGGCTATCGCGGCGTAGGCAATCGCCGCGACCTGGATGGTCAAGGCCGAGTCGAACTGCCAGAAGTCGCCATCCACAAACCAGGTGAAATTTCTCTCCCGGCAGTGCCAGTAAATCAGCGGGTAAAGGGTGGCGGAGTAGATCGCCAGTTTGTCGATCGCCTTGTGTGCTGGGCCATCAGTGCGGCCATAAATCATCATGAAGCCGTATTGCTGGCGCACAAAATGGAACACTGCGAGGTAAGCCAATACGCGCCAGAACACCATGCTGCCCGCGCTGTACAACACGCAGCCACCCACCCATGCTAGCAAGGGGGTGAGCAAATAGATGGCATTGCGTTTGCGCAGTTCCTCGCGGTCCAAATAGGTGCGGAACAGGGTGCTATAAACATGGGTGACGTCCACGCCGACGATGAGCACCAGCCAAAGCCAGGTTGGCATGGTTGCAATCTTCTCCATTTGGCCTTGAAGCAGGATGACCGTTACCGTCGCGGCAAAGGCCGGGCCGATGATGAAAAGCAAATCAAGGCGCGCGGAATAAATCCAGGGCTGTGTGGATGAGTTGCTCATAGCCATTGCAGCGCACTTTCTGCAGCACGGAAGCCGCGCGTGCAGGCTTCCTCGAATATCGAGATGCCGCTCATGTCCGAATGCGCCATGAACAGCGGAGGGTGTTGAAGCAGCGCCTGCCGCCGCTCGCTGCCCCAGATAAAGCCCTTGCGTGGGCGGATCATGGCATGCCCCCATAGCCGGACATCGACTCGCCGGATGTGATCTTTCAGCTCGGGGTGCAGCGCCAGCAGTTCGCTTACAAAGCTTTGCTGCCACTCTTCGTAACTTCGCGCCAGCGCCTCTTTTCTGGCTTCGGCAGGTGCAAGGTGGCTGAGCGGCCAGTAATAGGTCAGCACGGTTTGCGTGGGGTGCATTTGGGCAACCTGGTGCGTAGCCACCACATACCCGAGCAGCGGACTGCGATAGGCAACATTGTCCCAGGAGAGCGGCGCTCCCCTGCCGGACGGCATGGCATCCAGAGTGACATTCGCCACTGCCCAGGGGGCATAGGAAAATCCGTTCGCGTCCAGCGCAAACCGGTCAGACCTGACGATGCGTGATGCCACGAAGCGTGGCACCGCCAGGATGGCCGCTTTTGCCTCGATGCGCACCGATTCGTTGCTCCCTTGGTCGAAATACTCAACCGTCACGCTCTTGCCGTGGTCGCTCACCTTGTAAACGATGGCCTTGCTGCGCAGGTTGCCCTTTACTCTTTCTCCCAGCTTGGCGGCAAGCCAGCCGTTGCCTTCCGGCCAGGTGAGCACCGCACCCATTTCGGCATTGGCGGCCCGGCCGGTGCGTGAGGCAAAATAATGTATCCCTGCCCAGGCCGAGGTTTCCTGGAAGGTCACGCCGAAATCGTCGCGACAGCAATAATTCACATACCAACGCAGCTCTTCCGCCACGAACCCCTGGCTATCCATCCATTCCTGCATGGTGAGGTCGTCCAGCGCCAGCCATTTTGCGTCCTGCGAACTGGCATCCACCGGGATGGCGAATGCTTTTTTGCCGTCTCCGCCCTTCAGGTTCTTGTAGGAATCCATCAAAGCAAAAAAGCGTTTGTACTGCGCTTCGGTTTCCGCGCTGATGCCTGAGTTGGGAACCATCCCGTCCTGCCACTTGCCGTGCATATACAGGCGTTCATGCGGATCGGCGCACAGGAAAAAATCGTCGTATACCGGCAAGCCGTTTTTGTCCTGGCCCTTGATGATGCCGAATTCCTCGAACAGCTGTCGCGCCACCACGGATTCCTGCGTCAGCAGCGGTACATAGTGCGCCCCCCAGGGATAGGCCGAAACGCCATTTTTTCCGCTGGACGAATTGCCCCCGGCTTCCGGCTCGATTTCAAGCAGCAGGAAGTCGTGATTCCCGGCCTTGGACAGGCGGTAGGCTGCAGAGAGCCCGGCGATGCCGCCGCCCACGATCACAATCTCGTGCTTCAGCGTGCGCGCGGGCGCAGGGAAGTTTCTCTCCCTCAGCCTGTGTCCGGCAACGGAGGATGCGCCCGTTATTTCCCCGGGTATGCTCCGGCCAGAAAACAGGCTCGAGTATTTCCACCACGCAGCAAGTCCGCTGGCAACAACTGCTCCGGCAATGAATCGGCGCCTGCTGATCTTCATGGTGTGGTGCGCATCTGCTAATAGACCAGATATTCCGACCATTCCTTGTCGAAATATCGCACCAGTGCCTGGTCGTCCAGCCGCTGGATTCTGGTCTCCACCTGTGACATGTCCGCCGGAAAATGGAACATCTCCCGTGCCGTTTCCGGGCTGATGTATTTCATGCCTTCAGGGTAATGCAGGGGGGGAGAGTAGGGGTGGTCGGCTGCGATCACATACCCCCACTCGCCGAAAGAGGGGACATAGGCATGATAGGGTGCGGTATGGAAACCTGCAGCCCTGAGCGTATTCGCCACACACCAGAACGAGTATCTCGCCACCAGGGGGGAGGTGCTTTGCACGACGGCTATGCCCTTGTCCGACATGACCGCATGCAGCAACTTGAAAAACTGGAGCGAGTACAGTTTTCCGATCGAGTAATTCGAAGGATCGGGAAGGTCTATGACGACTGCGTCAAAGCGCTGGGTTTCCTCGGCATCGGCATGCTCCCTGAGCCAGACAAATGCGTCGCGGTTGACGACGGTGAGCTTGGGGGAGCGCAGCGATTTGCCGTTCAGGCCGGCCAGCATCTCGTTGGATGAGAACAGCCGGGTCATTTCCGGATCCAGGTCCACCATCGTGACGGCAGCCACGCTGGGATATTTGAGCACTTCGCGCAAGGCCATTCCGTCGCCGCCGCCGATGATCAGCACCCGCTCCGGATCGCGGATGGCCGAAAGCACCGGATGCACCAGGGCTTCATGGTAGCGGTATTCGTCAACCGAGCTGAACTGCAGGTTGCCGTTCAGGAACAGGCGGATGTCATGCGCAGCCTTGGTGATGACGATGCGCTGGTAGGGGGTGGACTTGGAAAAAATGACGTGCCCCTGGTAAGTGCTGCTCTCAGCGGCGTCCATCAGGCTGTCGGAATAGACGAAGCCCAGCGTGAGGCCCACCATGACCAGGACAGCGGAGAACTTGTGCAACCGGTTTAGCGGAGCGTCGTCTCCGATTGCGTATAGCACCCAGAGGGCCACGCCGGCATTCAGCATGCCGAACAGGAAGCCGGTCTTGACCAGCCCCAGGTAAGGGATCAGCAACAGCGGGAACAGGATGGACGCAAACAGCGCGCCGATGTAATCGAACGCGAGCACGCGCGACACCAGGTCGTTGAACTCGAGCTTGTCCTTGAGTATGCGCAGCAGCAGGGGGATTTCTATGCCCACCAGGACACCGATCAGTCCGACGATGAAATACAGCAGCAGGCGGAACGAATAGATGTGCTCAAACAGCAGGAAGAGCAGCGCGGCGGAGCAGCCGCCGATGGCGCCCACCAGGATTTCGACCTTTACGAAAAAGGAAACAAGGTTTTTGGAGACATAGCGGGATAACCACGAGCCTATGCCCATGGCGAACAGGTAACAGCCGATGATGGTCGAGAACTGGGTGACTGAGTCGCCCAGCAGGTAGCTGGCCACCGTCCCGGCGATCAATTCATAGATCAATCCGCATGTCGCAATGACAATGACAGAGGCAAGAAGAACCGAGGCCAACGATGTATCCTGCTAGCCGTGGATCGCCGAGGCGATGATCATGGCGATTCCGATGACGCAGGCGCCTATCAATATGGCGACAGCGGTATTCTGCTTTTCGACCAGCTCTTTCCAGATTTGCACCTTGGGCGTCAGCAGGTCCATCAGGGCAAACCCGATGACAAATACGGCCAATCCTATGGTTGAGAATATGACCGCGCTGACGATATATTTCAGGTTTATAAGGTCTTCCATGCTGTGCTCCTACTTGTGGTAATGGTTTGCCGACTGGTGTGATGACGACTGGCTGTCGAAAATGTTGCCGAAGATGTAACCCTGGGCGTTGGCATAGCCGAGCAGGGAAACCAGCGCAATGCAATATGCGGCATAGTACTTAGTCATCGGAATCATTCCCTTTCGAATTGGGAGCATAGTCGCTGTTTTCCCAGCGTTTATACTCAAAGTACCGCCGATAAAGGCTGGTATAAACGGGGAAGGCGAAAATAAGGAGAACGGCAGCCCAGAAATTGCTCCATGCGCGCACGTTGCGCGTGACCGCCAGCATAACATTCATGCCGTCCGGCCCCAATTGGCCGGGTGCGGGTTCAACCACCAGCCGGTAGTTGCCCGGTTCCACCGATTCAAAATAGGTTTCACGCTCGGTATTGCCCTCGCTCCAATATTCCCCGTCCTCCTGGCCGTAATAATATTCGAGAGACTGGCTGGCCTCGTAGGCGTTGTTGGAGGTGTCGCTGACCAGGGTCAGATCGAGGTCTACCCAGTTGTTCTGCAGCGGGGTGGCGGAACCATGCACCTCCACGTTCGTGCGCTTGGGGAGGAAGAAAACACCGGTGCTGAATGATTTTGAGGAGTTGTCCGGCATGACGTGGAAAATCGTGGTATTCACGACTTCTTGCCTGCCGCTGCTGCCCAGATGAACGACAAAGGCGACCAGCAGCGTGCAGACCGCAACTGCCCATATCTTGTGCCGCACCCCGGAAAAGGGCGGCGGTTGGTTGGGGGCGATGCCCCGTCTTGGGGGCAGCGACACGCCGAATGCCTGCTCGATCTCTTCCGGCAGCAGGTACTCGGACATGCTGAGTGTGATTTCCTGCTGGTTCATCTCCATGGAAAGCATGCGCGGCGGGGCGATGTAATCGGCATATTTGTCCTGATCGCCCTTGCGTATCCGCCAATAGAACTCGCCCTTCACGTAGTCGACGGTGGCGGTGCTGCGATAGAACACATCGAATTGCTGTCCGTCAAAAATGATTGTGTTGTCGAAAAGCGTAACGGGAACATCGCGCTTGATGATGCGCGCCAGGCTCCAGTGATCATCCCCCTGCACCAGGAAGCGGAAACCGTAATAGGGGTTGAACAGCAGATATTCTTCCCAGAAATATTCCCCGGAAATATCCTTCTTTTCGACATAGCCGATCGCTTCCCACTTAATTCCGCCGAGCACGCCCTTGGCGCCCATCGGAATGTCCGTCTCGCGCACGCTCTGGCGGTTCTTTAATATGATCCGGTAATTCTCGTTCGCGGTGTCGATCAGCGTGGAGCAATGAGTGCAAATTGCCGTGACGGAATGGCCGGCGGCCAGCAGGGAAACCACGCCGCCGCATGCAGGACAATTGAAGGTTTTGACCTGTTTACCAGCCATCGAATTGCCTTATATTGGAGCAGCGCAACTCCTTCCATTCCACGTAACGCCCGATGAAAGCGCGCTGCTTGCCGGTCTCGATCTCGACGCAGCCGAATTCGCCACGTGGACCCAGGAGGTCAACCGATACCGTCACCCGCCCTTGCGGTGCGGCAAACGGCAGCTCCCCTTCGCTGCCGATGCAGGTTGCCTTTTTCGAATCGACGACCCGGAGTTTCTGGTTGGCGAGCACCAGGGTAGAACCGACAAATTTGCCCGGATTCTTCTGGTCAGCAATTGCCTTGTGTGCAAAATCAACGGGCGGCGGGTCGGTTTCAAAACACACGGCATAAAAGCCTTGCGCCTCGGCCAGCCAGCCGCGGCGGCCATCATCGGTAGCCATGAACCACTCGTTCCAGGAGCCGTCTTGCCAGCCGATTTTCATGCGGCCCACCAATGAGAAATTTGTTCCCTGATAGTAACCTTGAGTGCCAATCTGGAAGGGGCTCATGTCATCCGGCAGCGCCGCCATTTTCCCGATGGATTCGACATCCATGTCGTGGCGCACCACCATCGAGCTGCAATATTTGCAGACTGCGTAGACAGAAAGGTTCGACATGAAAACCACTTCCGCCCCGCAGGAAGGGCAGTCGTACTTTTTCATGCTACTGGATTTTTTTCAGCAGTTCCGCTTTTTTGGCATCGAACTCGGCCTGGGTAAGCACGCCCTTCTTGAACAGCTCACCCAGCTTTTCCAGCATCTCCATCGGGTCAGCGGCCGGGGCGGCTGGTGCGCCGGCCGGGGCGGTTGCCCCCGTCATCGCCTGCGCCATCATTTGCCCCATGCCGATGCCTGCGCCGATGCCGACTCCCGCACCCGCTGCGCCGCTCTGGTTGGCGGCGGCAGCCGCTATGCTGTCCGCAGTCTGGAACTGGGTGTATTTCTGCAAATCGCCGACCAGACGCATGGAGGCGGCTTTGTCGAGATGCTGCTGTAGCTCCTCGGGCAGGGAAACGCTCTGCACGTAGAAACTGCGCAATTCCAGCCCGAAATCGTTGAGGGCGGGCGCAACCGCCTCCGTCAGTTTTTTGGAAAACAGCTCCTGGCTTGCAGCCATGTCCACGAACGCCACATCGCTTTTACCCAGGAAGCTCGCCAGCGAGGTCAGCACAGCCGCGCGGATCTGGCCTTCCACATCCTGAACCGTGTATCTTTCGGCCGTACCGCACAGCTTGGTCCAGAAGGTCACGATGTCGGAAATCCTGTACGAGTATATGCCGTGCGCGCGTATGCGCAGCGGGCCAAATTCCTTGTCGCGTATGGTGATCGGCTGGGTGGTCCCCCATTTCTGGTCGATCTGCTCGCGCAGGCTGAAAAAATATACGTCGGACTTAAAGGGGGACTCGAACGCCTTGTCCCAGTTCTGCAGGTAGGTGAGGATCGGCAGCGTCTTGGTGTTCAGCGTATAAGTGCCGGCCCCGAACTGGTCGGCAAACTTGCCTTCGTTAAAGAAGGCCGCCCGCTGGGTTTCGCGCACAACCAGCTTGCCGCCATTCTGGATTTCCATGTCCTGCATCGGATAGCGGTATGCCAGCGTACCCGGTTCATCTTCTGTCCACTGAATGACATCAATGAACTGTTTCGATATGAAACTCATCAAGCTCATGATTGCTCCTCTGCAGTGCTATCGGCCGCGAATTTATATTTCTACCCATGCAGCTGAATTAATCGCGGAAAACGCCAGGCGCATTCTGCAATGAATGTGTTGTTCCTGCAATGTTTTTCTGGAAAAAATCGTTGCCCTCCGCTTTTTTTTCCGCAGTCCGGTAAAATGCGGCATCTCGAGTCAACATAACCAGACAATATAACCACACAATAGATGGCAACCTATAACGAATCCAGTTTCAAGGTATTGCGAGGACTTGAGCCGGTGCGCCAGCGCCCCGGCATGTACACCAATCTCGAATCGCCCAACCACATCATCGCCGAGGTGGTGGATAACGCGTGCGACGAGGCGCTGGCGGGCTACGCCACCAACATCTACGTCACCGCGCATTCCGACGGTTCGGTGTCCGTGCTGGACAACGGGCGCGGCATCCCGGTGGGCATCCATCCCGAGGAAAAACGCTCAGTGGTGGAGGTTGCCTTCACGGTGCTGCACTCAGGCGGCAAGTTCGACAAGGAAAAAGGCGGCGCATACCAGTTCGCGGGCGGCCTGCATGGCGTGGGCGTGGCGGTGACCAATGCGCTTTCCAAGAAGGTCGAGGTCACGGTTTTCCGCGATGGCGCGCAGCACGAAGTGCGCTTTGTGAATGGCGAGGCCGAGAAGGCGCTGGCGAAGAAGGGGAGCTGCCCCAAGAATCAGACCGGCACCATGGTGCGCGCCTGGCCCAATCCGAAATACTTCGACAGTCCCAGCGTCAACCTCGCCCAGCTCGAGCTTGCGCTGCGCTCCAAGGCGGTGCTGCTGCCGGGCGTGACCATCGCCCTGCACCTGGAAAAATCGGGCGAGACCAAATCCTGGACTTATCCCGACGGCTTGCGCGGCTACCTGGCCGAAGCGCTCTCCGAATTCGAGCTCGCCACCCCCATCCTGTTCCAGGAGAAATTCGCGCGCAAGGATGACGGCAGCGGCTTCGCCGAAGGCGAGGGCGCATCCTGGGCGCTCACCTGGTCCGCCGAGGGGAACGTGGTGCGCGAATCCTACGTCAACCTCATTCCCACGCCCGCCGGCGGCACGCACGAGGCGGGCCTGCGCGATGGCGTGTTCAACTCGGTGAAATCCTTCGCGGAGATCCATGGCCTGCTGCCCAAGGGGGTGAAGCTGGTGCCGGAGGATGCGTTCTCGCGCCTGTCCTTCGTGCTCTCCGCCAAGGTGCTGGACCCGCAGTTCCAGGGCCAGACCAAGGAGAAGCTGGTGTCGCGCGAGGCGCTGCGCCTGGTCTCCTCCATGCTCAAGGATCCGCTCGACCTGTGGCTGAACGAGAACATCGAGGCGGGCAAGCGCATCGTCGAACTGGCCGTGCAGCAGGCGCAGGCGCGGCTGCGCTCGGCGCAGAAAGTGGAAAAGAAAAAGGGCTCCAGCGTGGCGGTGCTGCCGGGCAAGCTCACCGATTGCAGTTCCTCTGATTCCACGCGCACCGAACTGTTTTTGGTGGAGGGCGACTCCGCAGGCGGCTCGGCCAAGCAGGGGCGCAACAAGGAATTTCAGGCCGTGCTGCCGCTGCGCGGCAAGGTGCTCAACACCTTCGAGGTGGAGAAGGACCGGCTGTTCGCCAACAACGAAATCCACGACATCGCGGTGGCCATCGGCGTGGACCCGCACGCGCCGAACGAGGACGTGGACCTTTCCGGCCTGCGCTACAACGCCATCCTGATCATGGCCGATGCCGACGTGGACGGCGCGCACATCTCCACCCTGCTGCTCACCCTGTTCTACCGCCACTTCTACAAGGTGGTCGAGGCGGGCAAGGTATACATCGCGCAGCCGCCGCTGTTCCGCGTGGATGTGCCGGCGGTGGGCAAGAAACCGGCGCACAAGATCTATACGCTCAACGAGGCCGAACTCAATGCCACCCTGGACCGGCTGCGCAAGGAAAAGGTGCGCGAAGGCAGTTGGTCCATCTCGCGCTTCAAGGGCCTGGGCGAGATGAGCCCGGAGCAGCTGTGGGAAACCACGCTCAACCCGGATACGCGCCGCGCGCTGTGCGTGCGCGTGGATGGCGGCACGTACCAGTCCACCCTGGCCACCTTCAACATGCTGATGGGCAAGCAGGAGTCATCCACCAGGCGCGCGTGGCTGGAGTACCACGGCAACGAAGTCGCAGCTGATATTTAACCGGACTGCACAACCTCTACAGAATCGAATACGCATGGCTATTGATAAGAAAGAACCTCCCAAGGTGAAACAGAAATCCGCTGCTCAGGAAAGCGCCGCGCCGCAATTCGGGCCGCTGCCGCCGCTGCCGGATGGCGACGAGGTGGCGATCGCCGCATACGCCGAGCGCGCCTATCTCGAATACGCGGTGTCGGTGGTGAAGGGGCGCGCGCTGCCGGAAGTGTGCGATGGACAGAAGCCGGTGCAGCGCCGCATCCTGTATGCCATGCGCCAGATGGGGCTGACCCACGGCAACAAGCATGTGAAATCGGCGCGCGTGGTGGGCGACGTACTGGGTAAATACCATCCGCACGGCGATGCCTCGGCCTATGAGGCCATGGTGCGCCTGGCGCAGGATTTTTCCATGCGTTACCCGCTGGTGGACGGACAGGGCAACTTCGGCAGCCGCGACGGCGACAATGCGGCGGCGATGCGCTACACCGAAGCGCGGCTCACGCCCATCGCCGACCTGCTGCTCTCCGAGCTGGACATGGGCACGGTGGATTTCGTCCCCAATTACGACGGTGCCTTCCAGGAACCCGCCATGCTGCCCGCGCGCCTGCCCATGGCGCTGCTCAACGGCGCATCCGGCATCGCGGTGGGCATGGCGACCGAAATTCCCTCGCACAACCTGAGGGAGGTCGCCAAGGCTGCCGCGGCGCTCGCCAAGAATCCCAACCTCAAGGACGACAAGCTGCTGTCCTATATTCACGGCCCGGATTTCCCCGGCGGCGGGCAGATCATTTCCTCCCCGGCCGACATACGCGAAGCCTATGTAACGGGGCGCGGCTCGCTCAAGATGCGCGCGCGCTGGAGCATCGAGCAGCTGGCGCGCGGCCAGTGGCAGGTGGTGGTGCATGAATTTCCGCACGGGGTCTCGGCGCAGAAAGTGCTGGAGGAAATCGACGAGCTGACCAACCCCAAGGTCAAGCCGAACAAGAAATCGCTCACCCAGGAGCAGGTGCGCGACAAGCAACTCATCCTGTCGGTACTGGACGGGGTGGCGGACGAGTCGGACAAGTCGCAGAAGACGCGCCTGGTGTTCCAGCCCAAGTCCTCGCGCCAGAGCCCGGACGAGATGATGGCGGTGCTGCTCACCCACACCAGCCTGCAGAACTCGGTGCCGGTGAACCTCACCATGATCGGCCTGGACGGCCGCCCGCAGCAGAAGTCGCTGGTGCAGACCCTGCACGAATGGGTGAATTTCCGCCTGCATACCGTGACGCGCCGCAGCCAATACCGCTTGGAGCAGGTGAACGATCGCCTTCACATTCTGGACGGGCGCATGATCGTGTTTCTCAACATCGACAAGGTGATTGCGGTGATCCGCAATTCGGACAACCCCAAGGAAGACCTGATGGCCAAGTTCAAGCTCTCCGAGCGGCAGGCCGAGGACATCCTGGAAATCCGCCTGCGCCAGCTGGCGCGGCTGGAGGGCATCCGCATCGAGCGCGAAATCAAGGAACTGAAGGAAGAGGCCAAGGAGCTCAAGCGCGTGCTGGGCAGCGAGGAAGCGATGCGCGAGCTGGTTACCAATGAGATTGAATCGGACGCCAGGACTTTCGGCGACGAGCGCCGCACCCTGATCGAGGAAGCGCAGGTCACCAAGGTTACCGTGCCGGTGTCGGACGAGCCGGTGACGGTGTTCATCTCGCAGCGCTTCTGGGTGCGCACGCGCCAGGGGCACGGCGTGGACGCCTCAACCATCGCCTTCAAGGACGGGGACAGCGTGGCCGCCACCTACGAGTGCCGCACCACCGACCAATGCATCGTGATCTGCAGCAATGGCCGGGTGTGCAGCATTCCCGTGGCCGACCTGCCTTCGGGGCGCGGCGACGGCGCGCCGCTGGCCACTTTCATCGAGCTTGCCCCCGGCGCGCGCATCGCGCAGGCGATCTGCGGCAAGGTCGACACCCCGGTATTGCTCTCCACCGCGGCAGGTTATGGCTTCCCCTGTCTGCTCGGCGACATGGTAGGCCGTACCAAGGCGGGCAAGCAGTTCATCACGGTGAAGGAGGAGGCGATTCTGCCGCCAGTCGTGGTCACCCCCTCCGAAACCGTGCTGGTGGCAGCGCTTGCCAAGAGCGGCAAGCTGCTGCTATTTGCGTTTGCGGAACTGAAGCCCTTGCAGGGCGGCGGCAAGGGCATGATGCTGATCGACCTGAAGGCTGGGGATGAGTTGGTGGGTTGCCGTGTGATCAACCAGCCCAGCCTCATCCTGGCGGGCATGGCTGGATCCAAGCTGCAGCAGCTGGTGCTCGAAGGCGCGGATTTGCAGCACTACTTTAGCCAGCGCGCACGTGCAGGCAAGGCGGTGGAAACCAAGCTGAAGGCATTGCGTTTGGGGTGATTGCCATTTGGGCCGCATTTATGCGGCCTGCTGCTCGGCCGCGCAGGCGACCGAAATGAAGTTTTGAGCAACTAGGGTTATCCCCTAGGCTCCTGTGACAAAAGGTTTGGTCGTAAGGGTGGAGTAAGGGTGCGTAGGTATAATGCGTGCCTTTATCCTCGCGCCTCCGGCAATGCGCGTGGCCTTTTGCCGGAGCACAGCTTCATGGTTTTGCGCTACCCCGCCAGAAATTCAGTATTCAACGCGCTGCCCCTTTGCGTACTGGGGTTGGCGGCGTTGCTCGCAGGGTGTGCGGCCGGGCCTGATTTCAGCAGACCGGCGGCACCCGCCGCTTCGGCCTATGCGCCTGCATCCGCCCAGTTGGCCACACAGACGGCGGCGGCATCCGCTCCGCTGGGTGCCGCGCAGCGGCTGGATCCGGCCAGGAATATTCCCTATGACTGGTGGACGCTGTTTCAGTCGCCGCAGATCAATTCACTGATCGAGCGCGCGTTCAAGGCCAACCCCAATATCGAATCGGCACAGGCCGCGCTGCGCCAGGCAGAGGAATATGTCAATGCGCAGCAGGGTTTCTTCTATCCCACCGTTGGTGTGAACTACGCGGCCACGCGCAACAAGCTGGCGGGCAACATGGGCGGCAATTCGCCCGGCGTGCAGCAGAACGGCAAGGTCATCCAGGCGGGATCTGTCACCGGCGCGCCTCCGGTAGTTCCCGCCTATTACAGTTTCCATACCGCGCAGTTGACCGTGGGCTATGTGCCGGATCTATTCGGCGCCAACCGCAGGGCGGTCGAATCCCTGCAGGCGCAGATGAACTTGCAGCGCTACCAACTGGAAGCAGCCTATCTCACCCTGGCTGCCAATGTGGTGGCCGCCGCGCTGCAGGAAGCCTCGCTGCGTGCGCAAATCGCAGCCAGCGAGAGAATCGTCGCCGCCAGCCGGGAAAACCTGGCGATCATGCAAAAGCAGCAACAGCTGGGCTATGTTTCGGCGCTGGATGTCGCCGCGCAGCAGGCTGCGCTGGCGCAGTCGGAACAATTGCTCATCCCTCTGAAGAAACAGCTCGAACTGACGCGCGATTTGATACGCGCCCTGGCGGGCAATCCGCCTAATGAGGACGTGCCAGAAATCTTCGAGCTTGCCTCATTGCACCTGCCCGAGGAATTGCCCCTCAGCTTGCCCTCCAAAATGGTGGATCAGCGTCCCGATGTGCGCATGGCGGAAGAACAGTTGCACGCCGCCAGCGCCCAGTATGGCGTTGCCATTGCCAATACTTATCCGCAATTTTCCATCACTGGCGCGGTGGGCGGCATGGCGGATAGCCCCGGGTGGATGTTCAGGAGCGGAGGAACATTTTTCAACGTGGCGGCGGATGTCGCATACACCATATTCGACGGCGGGTCGCTGCGCGCCAAATCGCGCGCCGCACAACAGGCGCTGGTACAGGCGGGCGCGCAGTATCGCGCCACGGTGATTGCCGCGCTCCAGAACGTGGCCGATACACTGCATGCGATCCAGTTCGATGCCGAAGCGCTTCAGGCGGCGGCCAAGGCCGAACAAGCCATGAAATTGACGCGGGACATCGCGCGCAAGCAGTATGAGGTGGGTGATATGAGCTACCAAATGCTGCTGCTCGCTGAGCAGAATTACCAGCAATCGCTGGTGACGCTGATCCAGGCCCAGACCAACCGTCTGGGCGACACGGCGGCGCTGTACCAGGCGCTGGGCGGCGGCTGGTGGAACCGTCCGGAAAAGACCGGAAACACCGGGAAGGCTGAAGATGCCGGGAAAGTGGACAAAGCAGAAAGCACCAAGCAATGATGATGCCGGATAAAAAAATCCTTCTGATAACGATCGCGACTGCGCTGGTATTGGTTGGCGCGGGATATTGGGGGTTCAAACAATTTCACGGGGCGGAGACAGCTGAAACTCCGGCGCCACAGGCGAATGACCAGTCCGTTGCTGACACCCTGCATTATGCAGCGGATGCGCCACAACTGGCATTTTTGCAGATCAAGCAAGTGGAGGCATTGCCCGAGCCGCTGACCGAGGCGCTCAATGCGCGGATTGCCTACGACGACAATCACACCGCACGCGTGTTTTCTCCCATTGCGGGGAGGGTGCTGCGCATCAGCACGGAAATGGGACAATGGGTGAAGGCGGGCGATCCGCTAGTGGCGCTGGATTCGCCCGATTTCGCCCAGGCGGTGGCCGATAGTGCCAAGGCCGAAGCCGACCTGGCGCGCAAGCAGAAGGCTTACGAGCGCGCCAAACAGTTGCTTGAAGTGCAAGGAATGGCGCGCAAGGACGTGGAAGCTGCCGAGGCGGACATGCAGCAGGCCGATGCCGAAGCACGCCGCGCCAGGGCGCACATGAGAAATCTGAACAGCCAGTCGCTGACATCGCGTGGCGAGTTCGTCCTGCGCGCTCCAGTGGCGGGCATCGTCAGTGAGCGCCTGGTGAACGTGGGCAGCGAGGTGCGCCCCGATGCGACCAGCCCGCTGTTCGTGATCACTGATCCCAAGCGCCTGTGGCTGCAAATCGATCTGCCCGAGCGCCAACTCGGCAAGGTCAGGGTTGGCCAGTCGGTATTCATCGAGGTGGATGCCTATCCGGGCGAGACTTTTCCCGGGAAAATTTCCATCATCGGAGAGACGCTGGACCCGGTGACGCGCCGTATTTCGGTGCGCTGCGAAATCACCGATGCGCAGCAGAAGCTGCGGCCGGAAATGTTTGCGCGCGCCACGCCCATCGCGGATGCCAAATCGCGCCTGCCGCGCATCCCGAACACCGCGCTGGTGACGCAAGGACTGTACAGTTATATATTCGTGGAGAAATCCCCAGGCCTGCTGCAGCGTCGCCGCATCACTCTGGCCATGCAGGGCAGCGAATACAGTTACGTAAAAGAAGGCTTGCAGGCAGGGGAGCGCGTGGTGACCAGTGGCGCGCTGTTGTTGAATTCCGAACTTTCCAGCACCGAGTGATGGGTGGCTTCCAAGCCAAATATACAGATGGTAAGGCTCACCGATGCTTGAGAAACTGATCTCCTTTGCCCTGCAGCAGCGCGTATTCGTGCTGGCCGGCGTGGTGGTGCTGCTGGTTTTTGGCATACGCGCCGCCGACAACCTTGCGGTAGAGGCATTTCCCGACGTGCAGGATGTGCAAGTGCAAGTCATCACGCAGGCACCCGGCCAGGCGCCCGAGGAGGTGGAACGCAGTGTGACCCTGCCCATCGAGCGCGAAATGAGCGGTGTGCCGCGCATGACGCAATTGCGTTCCGTCTCGATCACCGGTCTTTCGGTGGTGACGCTGACCTTCTCCGATAACACCGACGATTATTTCGCCCGGCAGCAGGTGGCAGAACATTTGCAGAACGTCACCCTGCCGGCCGGCTTGCAGCCCGGCCTGGCGCCCCTGAGCAATGCAGTGGGCGAGGTTTATCGCTACATGCTGGACGTGCCTGCCAGCATGCCGCTCAACGAAGTGCGTGCGATACAGGACTGGGTCATCCGTCCCGCCTTGCGGCAGGCACCTGGCGTGGCGGATGTGAACAGCTTCGGCGGCGCCATCAAGGAATACCAGGTGCGCATCAACCCCTTCCTGCTGCGCAAGTTCGGCGTGAGCATAGACCAGGTGTCGGCTGCTCTGGCAGCGAACAATGGCAATGCCGGAGGCGGCGTGCTCAAGCGCGGCGATGAGGCACTGGTGGTGCGCAGCATCGGGCTGTTCCGCAGCCTGGATGACATCGCAGGTGTGGTGGTCATGGCCAGGGACGGCAAGACTGTGCTGGTGGGCGACGTCGGCGAGGTGGCCATCGGCGACCGCCCGCGTTCCGGCATCGTGGCATTCAACGAGCGCGATAACATCGTGGAAGGCATCGTGCTGATGACCAAGGGGCAGAATGCCACCAAGGTTGTGGAGGGTGTCAAGCAGCGCATAGAAGCGCTGGGCGCGAAGCTGCCGCCGGGCGTGAAAATCGTACCCTATTACGACCGCACCGACCTGGTGAGGCATACGGTGCATACCGTGTCAGAAAACCTGATTATCGGCGCGCTGTTGGTGGTCGCCATCCTAGTGATCTTTCTGCGCAACTGGTATGCGGCGTTGGCGGTGGCCGTCATCATCCCGCTGTCGCTGCTGTTTGCATTTATTCTGATCGATGGCCGAGGTGTGTCGGCCAACCTGATTTCTCTCGGCGCGGTGGACTTCGGCATCATCATCGACAGTGCAGTGGTGCTGGTCGAGGCGTTGATGGTGAAGCTGGCGTTTGCCAAACTGGATCAGTCGCCACAGCATCAAACCTTTGGCTGGCGCCTGCACATGATCAAGCAGACCGGCGTCGAGATGGGACACCCCATCCTGTTTTCCAAAGCCATCATCATTCTCGCCTTTCTGCCGATATTCACCTTCCAGCGGGTCGAGGGCAAGATATTTTCCCCGGTTGCCTTTACCCTGAGCTTCGCCCTGCTGGGCGCCATATTGCTGACCCTGACGTTGCTGCCCACGCTGCTGAGCTATGCGGTCAAGTACAAGGACCTGGCTGAACAGCATAGCGACTGGATGCACAAACTGCAGGAAAGATACCGCAGCCTGTTGCTGTGGGCGGAAGCAAAACGCAAGCGTGTCGTGATTTGGTCCGTGGGCTTGTTGGCGCTCGCGCTGAGCGGCGCTGTCTTTCTGGGAACGGAATTCCTGCCCAAGCTGGATGAGGGGAACATCTGGCTGACCATCACTCTGCCGCCTGCCACCGCGCTGGACACGACCAAGGGGGTTGAGCGTCGGGTGCGGGAAATACTGCGCTCCTACCCGGAAGTGAACAATATCGTGACCCAGGTTGGCCGTCCGGATGACGGCACCGACCCCAAGGGGCCCAATAACATGGAAGTCATGGCCGATCTCAAGCCGCGCGGCACCTGGCGCTTTGCCGGCAAGGAGGAAATGATCGCCGACATGACAAAAAAGATTCGTGAAATTCCCGGCGTGCCGACCAATTTTTCGCAGGTGATCCAGGACAATGTGGAAGAAGCGCTTTCCGGTGTGAAGGGCGAAATCGCGGTAAAGATTTTCGGCCCCGACCTGGAGATACTTGAAGACAAGGCGGGCCAGGTGGCGGACATCATCTCGGGCATCCGCGGTGCTGCGGACGTGTCCGCAATCAAGGTGGGTGGGCAGACCGAGCTCAATATCACGCTGGATCGCCGGCGCATGGCGCGCTATGGCATCAACATCAATGATGCGAATGCGACGATACAAACCTCCCTGGGCGGAAGCACCGTGAGTTCCTTCTATGAAAGCGACCGCATATTCGGCGTCACCTTGCGCATAGACAAGCCGTACCGGGATGCCGTGGATGACGTGGGCAACCTGCCCATTGCTTTGCCTAACGGGGTGGGAACCGTGCCGCTGGGGGCTATCGCCAACATCGAGGTGCGCCAGGGAGCGGCGCGCATCGGGCGCGAGGCGGGGGGGCGTATGGTGGCGGTGAAGGCCAACCTGCTGGGGCGTGACCAGGGCGGTTTCGTGGCCGAGGCCATGGAAAAGGTGAAGCATGAGGTCAAGCTGCCGCCAGGGTACAGCATGACCTGGGGTGGTCAATTTGAAAACCAGCAGCGCGCAGCCAAACGCCTGGCAGTGATCGTGCCGCTTTCCGTGCTGATGATCTTCGTCCTGCTGTTCTGGGCGTTCCGCTCCATGCGCAAGGCGCTGCTGGTGATCCTGATGATTCCTTTTACCCTCATTGGGGGGTTCGCCGGACTGGCGCTGGCCGGTTTGCATTTGTCGGTATCCGCAGCCGTCGGCTTCATCGCCGTGGCGGGCATCTCGGTGCAAAACGGCGTCATCATGGTGGAGCGATTCATGGAAGGCATGCGCAATGGCATGGGGCTGCGCGACAGCGTGATGGAGGGCGCGGTGTCGCGCTTGCGTCCCATCCTGATGACTGCGCTGATGGCCGGTCTTGGCCTGCTGCCCGCCGCGCTTTCGCATGGCATCGGCTCGGAAACCCAGCGTCCCTTTGCGGTGGTGATCGTCGGCGGCATCGTGTCTGCCACCATGTTCACCCTGCTGCTGCTGCCGCTGCTGTTTCCCGTGTTCGCCGAAGAGTCACGGATTGGCGAAAGCGAGCCTGCGGAAGACTGATGACGCGCTTGAGAGGCTTACTACACGCCCTGCATCCAAGCGGGTATAATTGGCGGCAATGAAATAATTCGCAAGGAATAATTGTGTCTCTTTCTGCTCGTGTTCAAGCCATCAAACCGTCTCCCACGCTTGCCGTCACCGCCCGTGCGGCAAAGTTGAAAGCCGAGGGCCAAGACATCATCGGGCTGGGGGCGGGCGAGCCCGATTTCGATACGCCGCAGCACATAAAGGATGCGGCCATTGCCGCCATCAGCAAGGGGTTCACCAAGTATACTGCCGTCGGCGGCACTCCCACTCTCAAGGCGGCCGTGATTGCCAAGTTCAAGCGCGACAACGGTCTGGATTACACGGCCAAGCAGATTCTGGTTTCCTGCGGCGGCAAACAGAGCTTTTTCAACCTGGCGCTGGCGGTGATCAATCACGGTGATGAGGTGATCATTCCAGCGCCGTACTGGGTTTCCTATCCGGATATCGTCATCATCGCCGAGGGCAAGCCGGTGATCGTGCAGGCAGGCATCGAGCAGGGGTTCAGGATGACACCCGCGCAATTGGAGGCGGCCATCACTCCGAAGACGAAGATGGTGGTGATCAACAGCCCAAGCAACCCGTCGGGCGCGGTATATTCCCTGGAAGACCTTAAGGCGCTGGGTGAGGTGTTGCGCAAACACCCGAATATCCTGATCGCCACTGACGATATGTACGAACATATTGCGCTGACCGATGCGAAGTTCGTCAATATCCTGAATGCCTGCCCGGATCTGTATCCGCGCACCATGGTGCTCAATGGGGTTTCCAAGGCCTACGCCATGACCGGTTGGCGCATCGGCTATGCGGCGGGACCTGAGCACATCATCACTGCGATGGAGAATGTCCAATCGCAAAGCACCTCAAACCCCACTTCGATTTCCCAGGTGGCTGCGGAGGCGGCGCTGAACGGCGACCAGGGCTGCATTGCCCCGATGCTCAAGGCATTCCGCGAACGCCACGAGTTTGTGGTGAACGGATTGAACCAGATACCGGGGCTGAAGTGCATCAAGGCGGGCGGCGCGTTTTACGCCTTCCCGGATGCGCGCGGCGCCATCGCCGCGCTGCACAAAAAAGGCGTGATCAAGGAAGCGACCGATATTGCCCTGTCCGAATATCTGCTGGTGGAAGGGGGCGTGGCAGTGGTGCCCGGCTCGGCTTTCGGCAGCGAAGGCTACATCCGCCTATCCTTCGCCACCTCGATGGACAACCTTAAGGCAGCGATCGAGCGGATGGCGAAAGCGCTGGCCTGAGGTTGAGGCGCAGGCTACCTTCAGATATGCCTCTTTAAGTTAGCGCCTGCCGATATTCCACACCGGGTCAGAGACTGTACCATTCAATGTGAGCGGCAATGTTCCCGCGCCCGGGCGCACCTTGCTGAGGTCAACCTGCAACTGACCTGTGAGCCTGCCATCCGGGGTGGCATCGGCTGAGCCGCTCATGCTCATCATTCCGGCAGAAATTTTCAGCGGCTTCAGGTGCTGACCGTTGCTGTCAATGCGCAACGTGCCGTTCAATAGGTCGAAGTGCGTCGTGCCAGGGAACAGTTTGGTGATATCGGAGCGGGCCGATTCGGCCAGATCCATGCTGGTGATTGCGCCGTCCCTGATTCTGAACGTGCCATCCAGGCGCGGCGCGTTGGCCAGCTTCGGCAGTTTGTCCCCGCTCGAGGAAAATGTCGCTTCTCCCTCGATGTCCCCTGTAACCTTCAGGCTGGGCAGCGCTTTTTCAGCGGGCATGGAGCTGATGGTTACGCGCCCCTGCAATTGCCATCCGCTCTTCCATGACAGGGTGGCACTTCCCCGCATGATGCCGCCATACATATTTCCGGAGATGCTCGGGAAGTTGATGGAGCTATCACTGATATCGCCGGGAGCATCCAGGCTGGAAAACTGGAGTTTCGGCAACAGCGGCAAACTGCTTTCACTGATGCTTATCTCAAGATGGTATTGCTTATCCTGCGGTTGCAGGGTCAGGCTGATTTTATTGTTTTTGCTGTTCAGGCTGGCCTTGGCAAATTTTCCGTAAGCATCGTAATCCAGTTTCCCGTCAAACGCCGGGAGTTGCAGCCCGTCGCCACGGAGTTGCACGTCGTGCAAGGCAACGTGGGCCAGCGGGTAGCGTATATTGGATCCCATGCCCTGGAACCAGGTCAGGATGCTGCTGAACGACGCTGCGTTGACGGAAACATCCTCGATTTCGGCCTTATCAATTTCCTTGATGTTGCCGGGCAGGGAAAGAACATTGAAGTGCAGCGTCACCTGCCGCATGGTCAGTTCCTTGTTGCTGCCCACGGTGATGTCCTGAAGGTTGATGCTGGGTGAGGGCAGCAAGACTGTGTTCAAGCCGCTGATATGCACGGGCTGTTTCAGTTGCGCAGACACCACCTGTTCGACCTCGGCAATAACTTCCTGCTTGGACCAGAAAAATGGCCAGACATAAGGCAGTGCCAGGATGCCGCCCACGACCAGCGCAAGCAGCGCAAAGGCGATTTTAAAAACCGGAAACGGACGGCGGGGCTTGATTGCGCGCGGGGCCCTGGGCGGCTTTGCGGACGCCTGCGGCTTGGCTTGCTGACGCTCAAGCCGCTGCTGGAATGCCGCCGCTGCCTCGGCCTGCTGCTGGGCGCGCTTTTCAGCTTCTGCAAAAGCCTTGGCCTGATCAGCGGCCAATTTGCGGGCGGCTTCTTCCTGTTCCGCCTTGGCGCGCGCGGCTGCTGCTTCCTGCTGTGCCTTTGCGCGTGCGGCCGCTGCTTCCTGTTCGGCCCTGATCTGCGCAGCCCGCTTTTGCTCGGCTTCAATTTCGTGTGGCGATTTTGCCGGCGCCGCGCCTGGTACCTCCATGGGTTTCCACCCTCCGGGGGCCTGCGCGCTGCTTTCAGCTTCCTTCAACATGGTGGACAAATCCTGCAGCAGCGATTCGACTCCGCCAGCCTGGGTACCCATGGCATAGGAGGGGACAACCGCCCCTTCGCCCAGCACCTGGTATACCTGATGCTCGCGGCCGTGCTTGTCCTTTTGCGTACCGTTATATTTGAACAGGCGGGCAGAATCTGCGGTCAGCCGGGAAATGACATCGAAATATGCACGCGAAACATAGATCTGGTCCATGCCCGCAAAGCTCATGATGCGCTGTGCGTCGTTTATGCCGTCGCCTACCATGTTGAGCTGGCCGTTCACGTCCTTCATCACGTTCACCGGCCCCAGGTGTATGCCTGCCCTTACTTTGAGTTCGGGGTAATTCCGATGGTTGTTCGCGGTCACCGCGGATCGGAACTTCATGGCGACATCCAGCGCATCCTCGGGATGCTGCAGGAATCCGATGGCTGCGCCATCCCCGGTGTCCAGGATGATGCGCAAGCTTTCGTCGATGTGCGCGATCAGGCCGGCTATCAGGGAGTTGAATTGCCCTTTCAGCTCGATCTGCTTGGAGACGGATTGCTTGGTGTAGCCTACCACGTCAAAAAACAGCACGGTCGCGATCATGCTGCGCGGCGCAGGATGCTGTCCGGAAATCATGCCGGGATCAACTGCGATGAGTCTGGATTCTGCCGTTTGTGCCGGGCGTATTCCGGCTTCCAGCTCTGCGCGTACTCTGGCTTTGGCTGCTTCTTCGGCGCGGGCTTTGGCTTCTTGTTCCGCGCGCGCCCTGGCTTGAGCTTCCTCTTCAGCGCGCATGCGCGCCTCGATTTCCAGTCTGGCCCTGGCTTCAGCGTCTGCCAGTGCCCCGGTTCCGGTGGCGGGTGGAATGTTCAGTATCTTGGAAAAGTCCAGTTCATCCACCTTGCTTTTCGCCAGTGACTCGGCCTCCGCTCTGGCCCGTGCCTCTGCCTCGATGCGCGCCCTGGTCTCGGCTTCGGCCCTTGCACGTGCTTCAGCTTCCGCTCTGGCACGGGCCTCTGCCTCGATGCGTGCACGGGCTTCGGCTTCCGCCCTTGCCCGGGCCTCGGCTTCGGCCCGTGCACGGGCTTCGGCTTCCGCTCTGGCCCGGGCCTCGGACTCGATGCGCGCACGGGCAGCTGCCTCTACTTTGGCCCTGGCCTCGGCTTCTGCCTTTGCACGGATATCGGCCTCGATACGTGCCTTGGCCGCTGCCTCCATCTTGGCCTTGGCCTCCGCTTCGGCGCGCTTTTTTGCTTCCATTTCCGCGCGTATTTTGGCTTCCAGATCGATGCGCGATCTGGCCTCGGCCTCTGCGCGCGCCTTGGCTGCCTCAGTCGCGGCGCGGTTCTTTGCTTCCATTTCCGCCCGCACTCGGGCTTCCATTTCGGCGCGCTTTTTCTTGTCCATTTCAGCGCGCGCCCAGGCCTCGGCCTCGGCACGTTTTTTGGCTTCCATTTCAGCGCGCGCCCTGGCTTCAGCGTCAGCGCGTGCTTTTGCTTCCGCTGCTCCCTGAGGGGGTGCGGCACCCTGGCTGGCTCCACCCAGAATGCTGGCAAAATCGATTTCGGGCTCCGCCTTTTTCTTGGCTATCGGTTCTTCCTTGGGCTTCGCCGTTCCACCCCCCTGAGTGGCTGCCTGGGCGAGGCTGGAGAAATCAAGGTCATGATCAAAGCCTTGGGGTGCTTCAGTTCCGGGTTGTTCCTGGGGTTGCTGCGGGGCTTTTTCCGGCGTTTTCTCCGGTGCAGGAGCCTTGGTTTGCGCTGGAGGTTGCGCAGCGGGAGGTGATTGAATGATTGAAGAAAAATCGAGGTCTGCCTCCGCGCCGGCTTCCTCTGCTTCTGCGGGCCTGCCCGGAACGGAAATTTTCGGCATGGCGATCTTGGCCATGCCGCTTGTGCCGCTGGAAGGTCTGCCCGGGCCTGCGCTCTTGTCGCGGATAAAGTCGTCGCGCTCCAGTTGCTCCAGCACTTCATCCAGGAGCGCACGGAGGCTCGGAGCGGCATGCTTGCGCAACTCATCCACAGTGGACTTGTTGTTTACCAGCATGAAGACGCGTTTGGACTCACCAAACAGCAGCGCTGTCTGGCCATTTGCCTCAGCCTCGCCCTTGCTGGTTCTGACAAAGACGGTCTTGTTATTCATAAGGGTATCATTTTATCCTGAATCGCCGGTCGTTTTGCATTCATGTGCGGCTGGCGCTTAATATCCGTTACAACCGTCGCTTTGCACGACCTGTTACACCATGGTATTGACCGAAAGGCTCTAAGTTGTTAGTATAGCGCGCTCTGCAATTCCCTGATAGCTCAGTCGGTAGAGCGACGGACTGTTAATCCGCAGGTCCCTGGTTCGAGTCCAGGTCGGGGAGCCAAGAATGCCAAAGCCCGCGATAACGCGGGCTTTTTTATTGCTTCTTGCAGCTGTGTCCGCTATGGAAACCGCGGGCATCGGCTAGTTTGACAAATGTATTCTGTCACCTTGCCGGGCAATTTACCCGGCAAGGCATCCGAACTTATTTCAGCACGCTGTCTATGCTGATTTTCAATCCGCTTGTGCCCGGCTTAAGCACTGCGCTCATGCCCTGCAAATCGCCAGGCTGGCCTTTCGCGTCTCCAGACTTGGATATGCGGGCGATCACCACGACCCGCTCGAACCCCGAGAGCTTCATTTGAGGGGCCATGGCCATGCTGTCATCCAGTGTGAATTGCAGGGGCAGGTCTTTTACCCGTTTGCGGATGACGGCCAGCGGCATGGGCGGGCCTTCTGCGGCACGAGCAAGAATGAATACCGTGTCATCGGGGGCGGCCTTGGCCTTGATCGCATCACCCAGCGTCACGGTGCCGCTGATGCGCTCTTTGCCCGGTGCGGCAGGCTGGTTTTGTGCGGCTGCGGGGGCTTGCCCCCTCATCTTGCCGCCCTTGGTCTGCGCAAGGAAATTGCGTGCCTGCTCAAGGGCGCCCGCGATCATTTGAGCGTCCGATGAGCCCGGAGGCAGTTGCTTCATCAGATTTTCCCAATGGCGCACGGCCGCCGGGTAATCGCCGCGCTCCATCGCTGCAGCGCCTGAAAGCGCCAGCGCCTTGGGATTGGCGGGATCAAGCGCCAGCGCCTTGTCCAGCAGGGTGGTGGGCGGGCCAACCAGGCTTTGCCCATGCACCATCCCGAGCACATCCGCATATTCTGCCCACAGTTGCGCTTCATTGGGCACTAGCCCGGTCAGTTTTTCATAAGCCTTGACGGAGTCAGTCCAGCGCTCCAGTTGGGCATAAGAACGCGCGAGCAGCAGCCAGTCTTCCGGCATATTCGGATTACTTGCCAGCTTTTCTTCCAGAGCCTTGATGCCTGCTTCGGAAAGCACCGCGCCAAAGCCCTCGGCGTTGGCGTGCGGATCCTGCGGCAGGAACACATTCTGGTTGCCCAGCTTCCAGTACATGCCCACCGATGCGAGCGGAAGCAGCACCGTCAGCACCACAGCCAGTATTTTCAGCGGGTTGCGCGGCTCTGCCTCGCCCTTGCCTGCGGGAGACTTCACTTCGTCCAGCAAGCGCGCCTGCAGTTCGCGCTTGCCCTGTTCATACAGCTCCGGCGTCAGCAAACCATTGGCGAGGTCGGCGTCCATCTCTGCGATCTGGTCGCGGAAGATTTCCAGGTTGGCGGCATCGCGCACCACGTCGTTGTTCCGGGCGGCTCCGCGCCAAAGCGGCCACACCACAAATCCCAGCGCCACCGCCAGCAGCAGCGCGCAAAATATCCAGAATTCAGTCATCGCTTTTCTTCGTCTTCAAGTAATGCGGCGGCGCGCTGTTGCGCTTCCGCGGAGAGATTGGCTTCGGGTACCGTTTTGCGGCGGCGGCTCACCTGGTAGAACAGAACACCGGCGCCGGCCAGCAGCAGTACAAACGGCCCAAACCACAGCAGCAGGGTGTAGCTCTTCACCGGCGGCTCGTACAGCACGAAATCGCCATAGCGCGCCACCAGATAATCGAGGATTTCCTGGTCGCTCTTGCCCGCGCGGATCTGCTCGCGCACCTCGCGGCGCAGGTCGCGCGCCAGCTCGGCATGAGAGCTCTCCAGCGATTCGTTCTGGCACACCAGGCAGCGCAGGTTCTTGGCGAGCGCCACCAGGCGCTTTTCCACCACCGGGTCTTCGGCCAGGTCTTTCGCCTCTTCTGCCCAGGCGGCAAGCGGCATGACACTCAATAACGCGACTAACAGCAGCTTTTTCATGGTTCCCGCTCCAGTTGGGCCACCAACGGCAATATCGTATCGTGCAGGTTTTGCGGCGTAACCACGCCGACTTCCTTGTAACGGATCACCCCGTGCTTGTCGATGACGAAGGTTTCGGGCACACCGGTGATGCCGTAATCGATGCCGATGCGCCCTTCGACGTCAGTCACGCTCAGCAGATAGGGGTTGCCGCCCTTGGCCAGCCAGGCCTCGGCATCGGGCGTCTTGTCCTCATAATCCAGGCCGATGATGGGCACGATGTTTTGCTGCGACAGGGCCATCAACACCGGGTGTTCTTCGCGGCAGGATACACACCAGGAAGCCCACAGGTTGAACAGCCAGACGCGGCCCTTCATGTCGGCCGGCGAAAATTTCTTGGCGGGCTCATGCAATTGCGGCAGGCTGAATGCGGGTGCTGCCTTGCCGATCAGCGGGGAGGGTACCGTGTGTGGGTCTCGGCCACTTTCGAGCTGTATAAACAGGAAGGTGGAGAGCACCAGGAATACGACCACAATGATATAACGCATCATGCTGTCTAGCTCCTTTTTGCGAGTGCTGGCGCGCTCTTTTCATGCGCTGTGTTGCTGCCGGACGGTTCGGTTTCGGTGGCTTGTTTCTTGCGGGCGTGGATGCGGTAGCGCCGGTCGCTCAGCGCAAAAATTCCGCCCAGCGCCATCAGGATGCAGCCGCCCCAGATCCAGTCCACGAATGGCTTGTGGTATACGCGCACCGCCCAGGCGCCGTTGCTGTCGGGGATCTCCTCGCCCAGCGATACATACAGGTCGCGGAATATCCCGGAGTCGATCGCAGCTTCGGTCATCGGCATGCCGGAGGATAGGTACTGGCGCTTTTCCGGGAACATCTGGGCGATGGTCTTGTCATCCTTGCTGACGATAAAGCGGCCCTGCATTGCCTGATAGTTGGGCCCTGCAGACTCAAGCACGCCGTCGAAGCGGAAGGTGTAACCGCCCGCCACTACGGTGTCGCCAGGCGCCATGCGCACATCGCGCTCGGTTTCGTAGCCCTTCACCAGGGTGACACCGATGATGAACACGGCGATGCCCAGGTGAGCCAGTTGCATGCCGAAATAGCTGAGCGATTGCGATTTCAGCCCGCTTTCCCGCACCATGCGGTGGCGCAGGTCGACCAATATGGTGCCTATCACCCAGAAAGCCAGCAGCAGACCAAGCGAAATCAGCGGCGTCCACTTGCCCAGGGCAAAGGGAACGGCAATGGCAGCTGCCACGCTGGTGGCCAGCACCCAGCGCACGCGCTTCCAGATGCCCATCAAGTCTGCCTGTTTCCAGCGCGCAAAGGTTCCCAAGCCCAGCAACAGCACCAAGGGAACCATCACCGGGACGAATACCGCCTCGAAATAGGGCGGGCCGACAGAAAGCTTGCGTTGGCCCTGGCTCAACGCCTCCACGAACAGCGGATACAGCGTGCCCAGGAATACGGTGGCAGCTGCCACGGCCAGCAGCACGTTGTTCGCCAGCAAAAAAGTCTCACGGGAAATCAGTTCAAACTTTCCGCCCAGTCCAACCTTGGGCGAGCGCCAGGCGAACAGGAGCAGCGAAGAGCCAATTACCAGCACCAGGAAGACCAGGATGAAAATGCCGCGTTTGGGGTCGGTGGCAAAAGCATGCACCGAGGTCAGCACGCCGGAACGCACCAGGAAGGTGCCCAGCAGCGACAGTGAGAATGCACCGATCGCCAGCAGCACGGTCCAGCTCTTGAATGCGCCGCGCTTCTCGGTTACCGCCAGCGAATGGATCAGCGCGGTTCCGACCAGCCAGGGCATGAACGAGGCGTTCTCCACCGGATCCCAGAACCACCAGCCACCCCAGCCCAGCTCATAATAGGCCCAGCCGCTGCCCAGCGCGATGCCGAGCGTCAGGAATACCCAGGCCACCGTGGTCCAAGGACGCGACCAGCGCGCCCATGTGGCATCCATTTGTCCGCCGAGCAGCGCGGACAGCGCAAAGGCGAACGCCACGGAGAATCCCACATATCCCATATAAAGCATGGGCGGGTGGATCACCATGCCAGGGTCCTGCAACAGCGGATTGAGGTCACGGCCATCGGCTGCCGCCGGCAACAGGCGCTCGAACGGGTTGGAAACAAACAGCATGAACAGCAGGAAGCCGGCGGAAACCAGGCCCATCACGCCGATGACGCGCGCCACCATTTCCTGGGGCAGATGCTTGCTGAATTGCGCCACTGCCAGGGTCCATACGGCCAGCAGGAAAGTCCACAGCAGGATCGAGCCTTCATGGCCGCCCCACAGCGCTGCGAAGCGATATTGCGCCGGCAGGTGCGAATTGGAATTCTGCGCCACATACAGCACGGAAAAATCGCTGCTGAGGAAGGCATAGGCCAGGCTGCAGAAGGCAAATGCCATGAATACGAATTGGCCGGCTGCGATAGGGCGGGCAACGCCCATCAGCACAGCATTGTTGCGCGCAGCGCCGACGATGGGCAGTATGCCTTGCGCCAGCGCCAGCATCAGGGCAACGATCAATGAAAAATGTCCGAGTTCCGGAATCATGTTAAATACTCCTGTTTATTTTTTCGCTGGCGCGGCGGTTACGGCCGAACCGGCTTGAGCCTGCTCGATGGCCTGCTTGGCTTCGGGGGGCATATAGTTCTCGTCGTGCTTGGCGAGCACTTCGTCGGCATGGAAGATGCCGTCAGCTTCCAGCTTGCCTTGGGCTACGGCGCCTTTGCCTTCCTTGAACAGGTCCGGCAGGATGCCCTTATACAGCACCGGCATGCTGCGCACCGTGTCGGTCAGCTCGAAGCGCACGGTCAGCCCGTCGCCTTCGCGCTTCATGCTGTGCTCCACCACCAGGCCGCCCACGCGGAAGCTCTTGCCTTGCGGCGCCTTGTTGCCGTAGACATCGCTGGGGGTGTAGCTGAAGTTGATGCCGCCGTCCTTGTTCAGCGCGCTCACCACCAGCCAGGCCACCAACCCGGCGGCGACGACGGCGATAGAGATGAACAGGGTCATTTTTTTCTGGCGCGGGGTCATGCTATTGGTCTCCTTCGGCGTCGCGCATCATGCGTATCTGTTTCAGGGTTAATGTACGTTTGTGGAACACCAGTGCGATCTCCACGACGAATATCAGCAACGCCATGCCGTACGAACCCCATACATACATGCCGCGGCCGTGCATGGCAATGAATTCAGAAAAGCTCATTTATCTTGTCTCCGGAAGGTCGAGCACCCATTGCGCGCTGCGCTCGCGCTCCAGGATGATGCTGCGCACGCGCCACAGCGCCATCGCGATGGCATAGGCCCAGCAGGCCGCGAACATGGCATACAGTCCCATCTGCATGGTTGCCTCCATGCTGACGCCGCTGGGCTTGATGGTCGCCCCCTGATGCAGCGTGCTCCACCATTTCACCGAGAAATAGATGATGGGCACGTTGACCGAGCCCACGATGGCCAGCAGTGCGGCGGCGCGGTCGGCGCGGCGCGGGTCGTCGATCGAGGCATGCAGGGCGATGAAGCCCAGGTAGAGGAAAAACAGGATCAGTTGCGTGGTCAGGCGCGCATCCCACACCCAATAGGCGCCCCAGGTCGGTTTGCCCCACAGCGCGCCGGTCCACAGGGCGATGAAGGCGAACAGCGCCCCAGTCGGTGCCAGCGCGTTGGCCATCATGGCGGACAGGCGCGTGTTGAAGATCAGGCCCAGCGCGGCGTAACCTGCCATCACCAGGTAGATGAACATGGAAAGGAGGGAAGTGGGCACGTGGATGAAGATGATGCGGTAGGAATCGCTCTGCACCGCGTCGGTGGGTGCGACATACAGGCCGACGTACAGCCCCGCCGCGAACAATATCGCCGCAATTGCCGCAAACCACGGCGCCAGCTTGCCCGCCAGCGCATAGAACGTACTGGGTGCAGAGTACTTGAACCAGTTGATCACCAAATCTTACTCCATTGAAATTCGCAACGCCTGGGCCGTGACCCAGGGCGTCAAAACCGCAGCCGCCACCAGCACTGCCGCCAGGAGCTGCAGGTGCGCAGCATAATCCACGCCGCTGGATACCGCTTCCACCGCGCCCGCGCCGAAAATCAGCACCGGGATGCACAGCGGCAATACCAGCAGCGAAACCAGCACGCCGCCGCCGCGCAGGCCCAATGTCAGCGCGGCGCCCACTGCGCCTATCATGCTCAGCACTGGCGTGCCCAAAACCAGCCCCAGCACCAGCACGCCGAGCTGATCGGCAGGCAGGCCGAACTGCAGGCCCAGCACCGGCGCCATCAGCACCAGCGGCAGGCCGGAAACCATCCAGTGCGCCAGTATCTTGCCCAGCACCAGCACTGGCAGCGATTGCGGCGCCAGCAGCATCTGCTCCAGCGTGCCGTCCAGGTAATCCGCCGAGAACATGCGCCCCAGCGAGAGCATCGAGGCCAGCAGGGCAGCCACCCACACCACGCCGGGCGCCATCTTGGTCAGCATTTTGGCCTCCGGGCCCACGCCCAGCGGGAACAGGCTCACCACCATGACGAAAAATATCAGCGTGGTCAGCACGTCGGCGCGGCGGCGCATCGCCAGCACCAGGTCGCGACGGATAACCAGCGCCAGCAATCCGGGCAAACTCAGCTTGTTCATCATGCCAGCGCCAGACCGCGGGTTTGCACCCCGGCCACCTGCAACGGCTGGTGGGTGGTGAAGATCACCATTCCACCCTTGGACAAATGCTCGCCTATGAGTTCCTGCATCAAATCCACCGCCCCGACGTCCAGTGCGGCGAGCGGCTCATCCAGTATCCACAATGGCGCATCGGTCACCAGCAGGCGCGCCAGCGCCACACGCCTGCGCTGCCCCTGCGACAACACCTTGACCGGCAAATGTTCCTTTTTGCGCAATCCCATACGCCGCAGTGCATCCAGCGCCTGCTTTTCATTCACTTCTGTGCCGGCCAGCCCCGCATTGATGTGCAGGTTTTCCAGTGCATTCAGCTCGTCCTTGATGGCATTGTGGTGGCCGAGGTACACCAACTCGGCGAGGTATTCCTCGCCCAGGTCGCGGACGTTCTTGCCTTGCCAGCGGATTTCGCCTGCCTCAGGCATGGCCAGGCCGCACAGGGTGCGCAGCAGGGTGGTTTTGCCGCTGCCATTGGGGCCTTGCACCTGCATCAGCTCCCCGCGGGACAGCGAAAAATTCAGCCCAGCGAACAGCCTGTGGTCGCCACGGACGCAACCAAGATTGCCGACTTCCAGCATTGCGCGAAAATAAAGATGCCCGGTTAAGTAAAAATAGCTGCGAATTATACTACGTGCAACGCCCCCGGTGCGCACCGTTCAAAGTGTGGGTATAATTGCGCCCTCATGAGGCGACAGCCTTGTTTTTAAAAGGGACAACATGGGATTTCTGGCGAACAAGCGCATTTTGATTACCGGTATGATCAGCAACCGCTCCATTGCCTATGGCGTTGCCCAGGCCATGGCGCGAGAGGGGGCTATCCTGGCGTTCACTTATCAGGGTGATCGCGTCAAGGATCGCGTTCTCAAGATGGCGCAGGAGTTCGGCAGCGACCTGATCTTCCCCTGTGATGTGTCATCCGATGCCGAAATCGAGCAGGTATTCAGTGACTTGTCAAAACATTGGGGCAAGTTCGACGGTTTCGTGCATGCCATTGCCTTCGCGCCGCGTGAAGCGCTGGATGGCGAATTTCTCGATGGTTTTAGCCGCGAAGCATTCCGGGTTGCGCACGATATCAGCTCCTACAGCTTCCCCGCCATGGCCAAGGCTGCACTGCCATACCTGAATGAAAACGCCTCCCTGCTCACCATGAGCTACCTCGGTGCGGTGCGCACCATGCCGCATTACAACGTGATGGGCCTAGCCAAGGCCAGCCTGGAAGCCAGCGTGCGCTACCTGGCGATGGATCTGGGACGCCGCGGCGCGATACGCGTCAACGGCATTTCCGCCGGTCCGATCAAGACGCTTGCGGCGGCCGGTATTGGCGATTTTGGTAAGCTGCTGGCGTATAACGAAAAAAATGCGCCGCTGAAGCGCAATGTCACGATCGAGGAAGTGGGCAATGCAGCCGCTTTCCTGTGCAGCGATCTGGCCAGCGGCATTACGGGCGAAATCACCTATGTGGACGGCGGCTTTAATACCACCGCGCTCGGCACTACTGAAGCATGACATTCATTTTTCTGTCCGAATAAGTCAAAACAGCCACAAATAAAAACGCCACCTTGCGGTGGCGTTTTTATTTGTGGCTGCAGTTCCGAACTAGCCTTTGCTATTGGCAGCGGCAAAGGCCCTCATCTTGAAGCTGGCATGTTTTCTTGAGTCCGCGATGTATGCCTGCAACAATTCTTCGCCTATGGCCTGACGCAGCACCTGCGCATATTTGGCGCGCTTGGCACGATCGATCGGACCCGGCTCCTTGATTGCTTCCACGCGCGCAATCACGTATTCCCCATTGTCTCCTGCCTTTCCGACATAGGCAGGCAGCTTGCTGGCGTCCACCTGCAATACCAGGCGCGCCAACCCCGCATCCATGTTGTTCGCAGGGTGCAGGCGGGACACAGGCTCTTTTCCAGCCACCCATTTCAGGCTGGTTTTGGCTCCGCCCTGCAGTTGCGCAAGCATGGTCTGTCCCTGTTTGGCTGCCAGCTCGCTGGCTTGCTGGCGCATCAGCTTCTTATTGATGGCATCGGCCACCTCAGCGTAGGGCTGAGTGCCCGAAGGTTTGTAGTCCAGCAGGCGCACGACCATCAGACGGTCTGATGCAATCTCAACGGGTGAGCTGTTGCGTTTCTTCTTCAGCACGTCTTCGGTAAACACGGCCTGTTGCAATGCCTTGTCCGTCCACGGATAGGCGCCACGCTGGCCCTTTTCGAGCCAGCCGCTTTGTTGCACCGTCGCTTTTACCAGGTCAGCCGCCGGTTTCAGGCTATCGCTTTGCGTGTACGCTGCTTCCTTGAATTTTTCCGCAAGCTCGGTGAATTTTTCGCCGGCCTTCTGCATTTTGATTTTCGAGGCAATTTCGGTTTTGACCTCATCCAGCGGGGTAACGTTTCCTCCCCGCTTTTCCAGGAGCATGATGATATGAAAGCCAAAATCGGTTTGGACCACTCCGCTGATTTCGCCGGGCTTCAGGCTGAAGGCCGCGTCCTCAAAGGGTTTCAACATCATGCCGCGGCCAAAGAATCCCAAATCTCCGCCCTTGGCCTTGGAGCCTGGGTCATCCGAGTTTTCCTTGGCGAGTTCGGCAAATTTGCCCGGTGCCGCCTTCACTTGCTGCAGAATGGATTCGGCCTTGGCTTGGGCCGCTTTCTTATCGGCCTCGCTGGCCTTGGCGGGTGCGCTAATCAGAATGTGTGCCGCATGGCGCTGTTCCGGGGCGGCGTAGTCGCCCTTGTGTTCCTCGTAGTAGGTTTTGACCTCGTCCGCGCTGGCAGTCGTCTGCGACAGCAAGGGGTCGGCCGAAAATATGACGTATTCCACGCGTGCGCGCTCAGGCGTTGCAAACTCAGCCTGATTTTCTTCATAGTATTTCTTGGTTGCCGCTTCATCTACCTTGACCTGGCTGAGGAAGGTGTCCGGCGTGATTTTCGCCAGGCTCACCACGCGCTGCTGCTCGATGGCGCGGGCAAAACTGTCCACTGCCATGGCGGATGCCTGGCCATTTTGACCGTATATTTCGGTTATCTGGCGATATGCGATATCGTTTTTCAGGGTTGCTTCCAGCATTTTCGGCGTCATGCCCAAATTGTGCAGCCAGGCTTCATACTTTTTGCGGTCAAACTGTCCGTCTGTCTGCAGCTCGCTCATGTTGGAGATGACCTCCTGCAGTTGTGACGCAGTTGGTTCCAGTCCGGCGGCACGCGCCTTGACCAGCAACAGTTTCTCGCTGGCGATGCGGTCCAGCAGCGCCAGCTTGTCTTGCAGGCTGTCCGGATTGAGCCTGCCGCGCATCTGGCGCATGGCGTTTTCGAATTCCTGCTGGGTGATGTCCTCGCCATCTATCGTGGCCAGTGCCTCGCTGCTTGATTGGCGATATGAGCTTACCCCCCAGAAAGCAAAGGGAAGGATGATGAGCAGCAGAACAATCTGCACCACTCGTTTATTCTCGTGCACGTAATCAAACATGGCGATTCACCTGAGGGTTGGACCAGCGAAGGATTATATCAATGATAGAAAACAAATGAAAAAGGCGAACTTGCGTTCGCCCTCCAAAATTGGCGGAGTGGACGGGACTCGAACCCGCGACCCCCGGCGTGACAGGCCGGTATTCTAACCAACTGAACTACCACTCCAAAAAGCTTATAGCTTGATCCTGGTGGGTGCTGAGGGGATCGAACCCCCGACATTCGCCTTGTAAGGGCGACGCTCTACCAGCTGAGCTAAGCACCCAACAAGCCCGCTAGTTTACCGCATCTTTCAAACCTTTGCCAGCGCGAAATTTAGGAACCTTGGCAGCCTTGATCTTGATGGCGGCGCCAGTCTGGGGATTGCGGCCGGTACGAGCAGCACGCTTGCCTACGTAGAACGTGCCGAAGCCGACCAGGGTGACCAGGTCGCCTTTCTTCATGGACTTCTTGATGGAATCAAGGGTTGCATCCAGAGCACGGGCTGCGGCAGCCTTGGAAATGTCAGCAGACTTGGCAATTGCGTCAATCAGTTCGGATTTATTCACGAAAGTCCCCTTGTGTAGTTTGCGTTGAGGTTGGCAGGAAATCCCTGCAGCGGCTTTATAGCAAGGGTTTCAGGCTGGGTCAAGCGATTGCGGGTGTTTGCTGCGAAAATTTCCGCGGCGCGCGGGTGCCGTTATTGCACACCCGCGCAGTGCGTCAATGCTTGATTACCGGGGATGAGGTGCTTTTATCGTCCACTACCGGCAAAGGGGGGGGCGAGGGGGCAATATCCGGCAACGGCTCCGGCTTGCGCTCCAGCGCCATGTCCAGCACCTGCTCGATCCACTTGACCGGGTGGATGTCCAGCTTGTTCTTGATGTTGTCTGGTATCTCCACCAAATCCTTGGTGTTCTCTTCCGGAATCAGAACGGTCTTTATTCCACCGCGGTGCGCCGCCAGCAGCTTTTCCTTGAGACCGCCGATCGGCAACACCTCGCCGCGCAACGTGATCTCGCCGGTCATTGCCACGTCGGCGCGCACCGGAATGCCGGTCAGGGCCGATACCAGCGCGGTGCAAATGCCGATGCCGGCGCTGGGGCCGTCCTTGGGCGTGGCACCTTCCGGCAGGTGGATGTGCAGGTCGCTTCTTTCATAGAAATTGTCCGCAATGCCCAGGCTGCGCGCGCGGCTGCGCACCACGGAAAGCGCGGCCTGGATGGATTCCTGCATCACTTCGCCCAGCTTGCCGGTGGTGGTGGTCTTGCCCTTGCCGGGGAGCACCGCTGTTTCTATGGTCAGCAGCTCGCCGCCGACCTCCGTCCAGGCCAGGCCGGTGACCTGTCCGACCTGGTTGTGCTTTTCCGCGATGCCATAGGAGTAACGGCGCACGCCAAGATATTTGTCGAGGTTGCGCGAGTTGACCGAAACCTTGTGTTCGCGCCCCTTGAGCAGCAGGGATTTCACCACCTTGCGGCATATCTTGGAAAGCTCGCGGTCCAGGCTGCGCACGCCGGCCTCGCGCGTGTAATAGCGCAGGATGTCGCGGATCGCGCTCTCGGAAATGCTGAGTTCCTCGGGCTTCAGACCGTTGTTCTTGAGCGCCTTGGGTATCAGGTAGCGCAAGGCGATATTGACTTTTTCGTCCTCGGTGTAGCTCGAGACATGAATGATCTCCATGCGATCCAGCAGCGGAGCGGGAATGTTCATGCTGTTTGCGGTCGCGACGAACATCACGTCGGACAGGTCGTACTCGACCTCGACGTAGTGGTCCACGAAGGTATGGTTCTGCTCCGGGTCGAGCACCTCAAGCAGGGCGGAGGAGGGGTCGCCGCGGAAATCCATGCCCATCTTGTCAACTTCATCCAGCAGGAACAGCGGGTTCTTCACGCCGACCTTGGACATGTTCTGCAAAATCTTGCCCGGCATGGAGCCGATGTAAGTGCGGCGGTGCCCGCGAATCTCGGATTCATCGCGCACCCCGCCCAGCGACATGCGTACGAACTTGCGGTTGGTGGCGCGCGCGATGGATTGCCCGAGCGAAGTCTTGCCTACGCCGGGTGGGCCGACCAGGCACAGGATCGGGGCTTTTAGCTTGTCCACGCGCTGTTGCACAGCCAGGTATTCGACGATGCGTTCCTTCACCTTTTCCAGCCCGTAATGGTCTGCTTCCAGCACTTCTTCGGCCTTTTTCAGGTCGGCGCTGATCTTGGTCTTCTTTTTCCAGGGCAGGCCGATCAATATGTCGACGTAGTTGCGCACCACGGTCGCTTCGGCTGACATGGGGGACATGAGCTTCAGTTTTTTCAGCTCGGACTCGGCCTTGGCGCGCGCATCCTTGGGCATGTGCGCTGCCTTGATCTTCTTTTCCAGCTCCTCCATGTCGGCGCCTTCTTCGCCCTCGCCGAGCTCCTTCTGGATCGCCTTGACCTGCTCGTTCAGGTAATACTCGCGCTGGCTTTTTTCCATCTGGCGCTTGACGCGGCCGCGTATGCGCTTTTCGACTTGCAGGATGTCGAGTTCGGACTCCAGCAGGCCAAGCAAATGCTCAAGGCGGCGGCGCACCTCGAAAATTTCCAGCACCTCCTGCTTTTGCTCCAGCTTGAGCGGCAGGTGGGCGGCCACGGTATCCGCCAGGCGGCCTGCGTCATCAATGCCGGCCAGCGAGGTCAGGATCTCGGGGGGGATTTTCTTGTTGAGCTTGACGTACTGGTCAAACTGCCCGATCAGGGCGCGGCGCATGGCCTCGGCTTCGTGCCCAATTTCTTCATCCACGGGGATGAGGCGGACATCCGCCTCGAAATGTGTTTGTTGGTCGACCACGCGCAACAGTTCGGCGCGCTGCGTGCCTTCTACCAGCACCTTGACCGTGCCATCAGGCAATTTGAGCATTTGCAGGATGTTGGCAATGCTGCCGATGCCGTACAGGTCGCTGGTGGAAGGCTCATCCTTGGCTGCGGATTTTTGTGCAACCAGCACGATGCTTTTTCCTGCTTCCATGGCGGCTTCCAGCGCGCGGATGGATTTGGCGCGCCCCACAAACAAGGGGATGACCATGTGCGGGAATACCACCACATCGCGCAGGGGTAACAGCGGCAACTGGGTGCCCGATGATGCTACATAAGTTTCGTTTTCTGACATGGCGAGTTCCCTGCGTATTGGCTAATTGTAGGGGTAAGATGGGGCCACGGCAAAAAAATTCAATCGCCGTGTTAACTATATGATTTAAAAAATATTTTAAACCAGGGGGTCAAAAAAGCAGGGAAAAACCTGAAGCTGGCGCGAAAGCAGCAGCAAAACAGGGGGTTGCGATTTATTGGGCATCCAGCGGGCACGCTTGCACAACCACAAGCATGCCCGTGGGGCAGTCAAGGCCGCTTATGCAGCCTTGGGCGTATCCGCGTACATCACGATGGGCTTGATTTCACCTTTAGGCCCCACGCTGCCATCCAGCACCACCTTCTCCACATTTTCCATGGAGGGCAGGTTGTACATGATGTCGAGCAGGGTATGTTCCAGGATGGAACGCAGTCCGCGTGCACCGGTCTTGCGCGCAAGTGCGCGGTTGGCGATGGTGTGCAGCACCTGTTCGCGGAACTCCAGCTCCACGCCTTCCATGGCAAACAGTTTTTGGTACTGCTTGGTCAGGGCGTTCTTCGGCTCGGTAAGGATCTGGATCAGCGCATTTTCGTCCAGGTCTTCCAGCGTGGCCACCACCGGCAGGCGTCCGACAAATTCCGGAATCAGGCCGAACTTGATTAGGTCTTCCGGCTCAACGTCGCGCAAGACTGCGCCCACTGCCTTTTGGTCGTTGCGGTTGGCAAGGTTTGCGCTGAAACCGATCCCGGATTTTTCGGAGCGGCTGCGGATCACCTTGTCCAGCCCGTCAAACGCGCCGCCGCAGATGAACAGGATGTTGCTGGTATCCACCTGCAGGAATTCGGTATTCGGGTGCTTGCGGCCGCCCTGCGGAGGGATGGCGGCCTTGGTGCCTTCGATCAGCTTGAGCAGAGCCTGCTGCACGCCTTCCCCGGAAACATCGCGGGTGATCGACGGGTTATCCGACTTGCGCGAGATCTTGTCGATCTCGTCGATGTAGACGATGCCGCGCTGCGCCTTCTCCACATTGTAATCGCAGGCCATCAGCAGTTTCTGGATGATGTTCTCGACATCCTCCCCGACATATCCTGCCTCAGTCAGGGTGGTGGCGTCCGCCATCACGAACGGGACTTCAAGCAGCCGCGCCAGCGTTTGCGCCAGCAGCGTTTTTCCGGAGCCGGTCGGGCCGATCAGCAGGATATTGCTCTTGGAGATTTCCACGCCATCCTTGCTGCTGCTCGCAAGCCGTTTGTAGTGGTTATAAACGGCCACCGACAAAATCTTTTTTGCGGATTCCTGGCCGATCACGTACTCATCCAGGCGGGCGCATATTTCCTTGGGTACTGGCAGGTCGCGCCGTTCACCCGGCTTGCCGATCTCGGGCGTCTGGCTTTCCTCGCGGATGATGTCGTTGCACAGTTCGATGCACTCGTCGCACACGAAGACCGAAGGCCCCGCAACCAGCTTGCGTACCTCATCCTGGCTTTTGCCGCAAAAAGAGCAATACAGCAGCCTGCCGCCTTTGCCTTTATCCGTCATGTCGTCTTCTCCTGGTTATCGCCGGAAAATTGAGTTTTCTGTTCAGCCACGCTTTTCCAGCACTTGGTCGACCAGGCCGTATTTCACTGCTGCTTCCGCGCTCAGGAAATTGTCGCGGTCGGTGTCGCGTTCTATCGCCTCGATAGGCTGGCCGGTATGTCTGGCCAGCATCTCGTTTAGCCTCTGTTTCATGAACAGGATTTCTTTCGCATGTATCTCGATGTCCGATGCCTGCCCCTGGAATCCGGCTGAAGGCTGGTGAATCATCACACGCGAGTTGGGCAGGCAGAAACGCTTGCCCTTCTCGCCCGCCGCGAGCAGGAACGCGCCCATGCTCGCCGCCTGGCCGATGCACAGCGTGCTCACGCTGGGCTTGATGTATTGCATGGTGTCGTAGATGGCCATGCCTGCGGTAACGGAGCCGCCCGGCGAATTGATGTAGAAATTGATTTCCTTGTCGGGATTTTCCGATTCCAGGAACAGCAACTGCGCCACGATCAGGTTGGCGGTGTTGTCGTCCACCGGCCCCACCAAAAACACCACGCGTTCCTTGAGCAGGCGCGAATAGATGTCATAGGCGCGCTCGCCGCGCCCGGTGGATTCCACCACCATCGGAATCAGGCCGATGTTTTGCGGTGCCCAGTTGCCATGCATGGATGAATATCCCTTCATTACCCATTCCCCATCAGTTCATCAAATCCGACCGGCTTGTCCACCACCTTGGCCGCGCTCATCACCCAGGCAACCACATTATCCTCCAGCACCAGGCTCTCGACTTCCTTCATGCGCGCAGGATCCGAGGCGTACCAGCGGATGACCTGTTCCGGCTGGTTGAAGCCCTGCGCATATTCCTTGATCATCTCCTTGACCTGTTCCGGTTTTGCGCCGAGCTGATGCTGCTCGACCAGCTTGGCGAGGATCAGCCCAAGCTTGACGCGCTTTTGCGCGCGTTCGGTGAACATGTCGGTGGGCAGCTGCATTCCCTTGGGCATGCGCATGCCGCGCTGTTCCATATCCTGCACCATTTGCTGCGCCAGGCTTTCCGCTTCCCACTCCACAAGCACCTTGGGCAGGTCCAGCTGGCTCACCCTGGCCAGTGCATCCATCGCGCTATCCTTGTTGCGCACCTTGATGCGGCGCGCCACTTCGCGCTCCAGGTTGGCGCGGACTTCAGCCTTGAGTTTGTTCACATCGCCGTCTGCAATGCCCAGCGATTTGACGAATTCCGCATCCATTTCCGGCAGGCGAGGGGCCTCGACGGCATGCACTTCGACAGTAAACACTACCTGTTTGCCCGCCACATCCTTGCCGTGGTAATTCTCGGGGAAAGTCAGGTCAAACGACTTGGTTTCTCCAGCCTTCATGCCGATGAGTGCTTTTTCGAAATCCGGCAGCATGCGGCCTTGCCCCAGCACGATGGAAAAACCTTTTGCCGAGCCGCCTTCAAACTCCGCTCCGTTCAGCTTACCGGTGAAGTCCAGGCGCAGCTGGTCGCCATCCTGTGCGGCACGGCTAGCCGGCTCGAACACGGAACGCTGCTTGCGCATGGTGTTGATGGTGCTTTCGATGTCCGCATCGCTCAGGGTGAAGACCGTGCGTTCCATCGTCTCACCGCTCAAATCGCCGATCTTGACTTCGGGGTACACTTCGAAAGTCGCGCTGAATTCCACCTTTTCGGCGGCAGGATCGGCGCTCTTGAGTTCGAAGCTGGGGGAGCCGGCCACTTTCAGGTTTTGCGACTTGATTGCGTCGGCAAAGGCGCGCTGCAGGCTTTCGCCCAGCACCTCCTGGTGCACCTGCGGGCCATATTGCTGTTCCAGTATCTTGAACGGCGCCTTGCCCGGCCTGAAGCCGTGCACCTTGGCGGTGCGGCCCAGACGCTTCAGGCGTGTTTCGACTTCACCGCGCACTTGTTGTTGCGGGATGGATGCGTTGAGCCGGCGCTCCAAAGCGCCCAGAGATTCCACACTTGCCATGCTGATATTATCCTGAATAATCTAATCAAAAATCCACGCCGCAAAACCGCGGCCAGTGGCGAAGTGTATCATATCGGGGCAGGAACTCCGACCCGCAGCCACTCAGTCGGCGCGTTTCCAGGTTTCAGACTCGCCGAACCAGCTAATCCCAATAAAACCAGTAACTTCCAGCGTCACGCCGTCTTCGGAAAGCTTCATGCGGCATCGATAGACCTTTCCATCATCGGGATCGATGATTTCACCCCCCTCGAAAGTCAGGCTGTCCTTGCGCTTCATTCCGTACAGAATACGCATTCCCAGCAAAGGCTGGTTGTGCAAGGTCCCCTTGCAGCCGCTGCAAACCTTGTGGTTTTCACCCACCACCTCGGCCATGAGCTTGACGATTTTGCCCTCATACGTGCCATCGGGCAATTTTTCGATGCGGATCAATGCTTCGACTTTTCCGGTCTGGTCATCGTATTCCTGCCACGTCCCGGCCAGTTCGCCCGCCTCGGCAGGGGCGCATAGGGCAAACAGCAGCAATGCCCAAAACGCAAATTTTGGTGCGGTGCTATTTTTGCGCATGAGGCAAAGGTTGAATTGATTCGCCGCCTTTGGGCGCGCCTTCCAGCACCACCTGGTCGCCGGGCTTGATGCCATGCGCAGCAAACCAGCCGCGGTTCATTTCCAGGGCGTACAGGGCCTCGGCCTGGGAAACATGTATGTCGAGGGAGTAGGGCTGCATTTCAACGATATTGAGTATGTGGCCATCGCTCCCGATAAACGCGAGGGCAAGCGGGCGCGGGGTATTCTTCATCCAGAAGGCTAGACGCGCCGCAACCGGAAATACGAACAGCATGCCGCAATCGGGACACAAGGTCTGGCGCTGCATCAGGCCATGCTCGCGCGTTTCGGGGGTGTCGGCGACTTCAGTGCGGATCGCATGATTGCCGATTTTGAGGGCAATCTCGGCTCCGTGCGCCAGCGGGGCGCAGAACAGCAGCAATGACAGGGCGGCGATTTTCACGTTCGCAAGTTTAGCAGGCCGCGGGAATTCACGTTGGGCTACAATAACCAGTTGAAAGTAACCGATCAATCCCAGCCATGTATCCAGTACTTGTTTTTGACATCGAAACCATCCCCGACATCGCCGGGCTGCGCGCATTGCACGGCCTGGATGGCGCCATCAGCGACAAAGATGTGGCGGAAATGGCCTTCCAGATGCGGCGCCAGAAGACCGGCAGCGATTTCCTGCCGCATCATTTACAGCGCATTGCGGCGATTTCCTGCGTGCTGCGCGAGGGCGACAATTTCCGTGTGTGGTCGCTTGGCGAGCCGGATGAGGATGAAGGCAGCCTGATCCAGCGCTTTTATGACGGCATCGAGAAATACACCCCGCAGCTGGTTTCCTGGAACGGCGGGGGGTTCGACCTGCCGGTGCTGCACTACCGCGGCCTGATCCATGGGGTGCAGTGCCCGCGCTACTGGGACATGGGCGAGGACGACAAGGATTTCAAGTGGAACAACTACATCAGCCGCTACCACTCGCGCCACCTGGATCTGATGGACTTGCTGGCCATGTACACCGGGCGCGCCAATGCGCCGCTGGACGAACTGGCCAAGCTCATCGGCTTTCCCGGCAAGCTGGGCATGGACGGCAGCAAGGTGTGGGATGCCTATCAGCAGGGCAGGCTCGGCGAGATCCGCGATTACTGCGAGACCGACGTGGTGAACACCTGGCTGGTGTTTGCGCGCTTCCAGATGATGCGCGGCCAGTTCACACGGGCGCGCTATGAACAGGAATGCGAACTGGTACGCGTCACGCTGTCGCGGTTGGAGGGGGCGCACTGGAAGGAATACTTGGCGGCATGGCCGGCAGTCCATAAGGCCTGAGTGGCAGCGGAGATTAATGTTGCATGAATAACAATGTGGTTGCAGTTGAATCCATAGACCAGGAAGGCCGCGGCATTGCGCATAACGACGGCAAGGTCATTTTCATCGAAGGGGCGATCACCGGCGAGCGCGTGACGTATTCCTCTTACCGCAAGAAGCCCAGCTTCGAGAATGCGCAGGTGGTCGAGATACGCAAGCCCTCCTTCATGCGGGTGCAGCCCAAATGCATCCATTTCGGGGTGTGCGGCGGCTGCTCCATGCAGCATCTGGATGTCACGGCGCAGGTTGCGGTGAAGCAGCGCATCCTGGAGGACAACCTGGAGCGCATCGGCAAGGTGGAGCCGGAATCCATGCTGCCGCCCATACACGGCATGCCTTGGGGCTACCGCCAGCGTGCGCGCCTGTCGGTGCGCCACGTGCTGAAGAAGGGCAAGACGCTGGTAGGTTTCCACGAGAAGAAGAGCAGCTATGTGGCGGACATGTCGCTGTGCGAGATCCTGCCGCCCAAGATCTCCAGACTGATCCCGCTGCTCGCGAAGCTGGTGGACGGCCTGTCCATACGCGAGCGCCTGCCGCAGATCGAGGTGGCCTGCGGCG
>DATDDB010000152.1:0-37004 GCA_036524005.1 Gallionellaceae bacterium
TCGAGCAGGTTGCCGCGCGCCACGAAACGCTGGTTGACCGGGCGGATTTCGCCGGCCTCCGGAAACAGGCGCGCGCGCATGTTTTGCAGCAGCACGGCATTCAGCAGCTGTACGGCCTGCTTGGTGCGGTAATAATGCTGCATCAGATGTTCGCTGGCGAGGTGCGTGGCAGTGGCGGCTATCCCGAATTGCTGGGCCAGTTCGGTCTGGTAGTCAAACAGCAACCGGTCTTCGCGGCGCTGTGCCAGGAAATGCAGGCGGATGCGCAGGTTTTGCAGCAGCGATTCGTGGCGCGCGATGGCGGATGCTTCAGCCGCAGTGATCAGCCCGGCCTGGGTCAATTCCTTCCAGGTATCGCCCAGGCCGCAAGCGCGGCTGATCCACAGCACGTTCTGCAAATCGCGCAAGCCACCCGGGCTTTCCTTGAGGTTGGGCTCGAGGTTGTAATCGGTGTCCAGGTAACGCGCGTAGCGTTTCTCCTGTTCCTGGGTCTTGGCGAGATAAAAGGCGCGGCGGTCGAGGTGTTGTGCCAGCGTGTCGCGCATTTCCTCAAAAAGTTCCTGCGCCCCCGTCAGCAGGCGCGCTTCCAGCAGGTTGGTCTGCACCGTGACATCGACGGATTCAGCGACGCATTGTTCCACCGTGCGCACGCTATGGCCGACTTCGAGGCCGATGTCCCACAGCATCTGCACCAGCTCGTGCAGGCGGTACTGCAATTCTTCGTCCGGTTCATGCGGCAGCAGGATCAGGAGGTCGATGTCGGATTTGGGATAGAGCTCCCCCCTCCCGTAGCCCCCGGTGGCCGCCAGCGCCAGCTCGCGCGGCATCGCCAGCTCGCTCCACACCTGGCGCAGATGCTGGTCCACCAGTTTCGCATGGGCCTGTAGCAGGCGGGCAGGCCGCGAGCGCGGGCCATAATCTTTTTGCAGTGCGGCGCGAGCGGCGCGCAGGCTGTCGCGTATGGCCGCTATGCTGGACATCGCTATCGCTATGGAATGGGGGGAGGGGGGGAGCCGGCAGAAAGCGTCAGTACTTCAAAGCCGGTCTCGGTGACCGCGATGGTGTGTTCCCATTGCGCGGAAAGGCTGTGATCCTTGGTCACGATGGTCCAGCCATCCCCGAGCTGCTTGATGCCTGCCTTGCCGGCATTGATCATCGGCTCGATGGTGAAAGTCATGCCGGCTTCCAGCTTCATTCCTGTGCCTTGCTTGCCGTAATGCAGCACCTGAGGTTCCTCGTGGAAGTTCCTGCCCAGGCCATGGCCGCAGAATTCGCGCACCACGCTGAAACCGAGCGGCTCGACATAGCTCTGGATGGCATGACCGATGTCGCCCAGATGCGAGCCATGTTTCACCGTGCGTATGCCGCGCCACATGGCTTGATAGCTGGCCTCGCACAGGCGGTGGGCCTGGATCGAGACATCACCGACCAGGAACATGCGGCTGGTATCGCCATGCCAGCCATCTTTTATGGTGGTGATGTCAATGTTAACGATGTCGCCGTTCTTGAGGATTTTGTCGCCCGGCACGCCGTGGCACACCTGGTGGTTGATCGAGGTACAGATCGATTTGGGATAGGGCTTGTGCCCGGACGGCGCATAATTGAGCGGCGCAGGTATGCATTGCTGCACATTCACCATGTAATCATGGCACAGCCTGTCCAACTCGCCAGTGGTGATTCCGGCCTGCACGTAAGGCGTGATGTAATCCAGCACCTCTGAGGCCAGGCGGCAGGCCAGGCGCATTTTTTCGATTTCTTGCGGAGTTTTGAGACTGACGGACATGGTGAAATTATTCGGAGGTTTTCTTAAATCAAGGTTTGCAAGGATAAGGGATAGCGGAAGGATGCACAACCGCTTAAGGAAGCATTGAATCGGTCATTCATTGGCTATATAGTGCCCTCCAGCGCAATCGGGGACATAATGAGAACAATTGCCGTATATGCATCTTGCATGGTGCTTTCCGCAAGCGCCCTTGCGGACTCTTCCGACATACTCGCCTCGAACAATCAGGTCGCCGTGCAGTTTGTCGCCACACACGTCGATTACAAGGAAATCGGCAATGGCTTTTTGGGTACCAGCACAGAGTTGCTGGACACCGAGCATGGCCCCGTGCCGGGAGTTGCCCTCTCCATCACCGTCATGGAAGCCCCGGAAAATTTATATTTCCGGGCCGAGTATGATCATTCCAGCGGCCATACGCACTATGTAGGGTCATACATCGGCGGGACTTACGGCTCGGTGGTGGGGATCACCGGTGTAACGATGTCGAACTATGGCGCACGGATCGGGATGGGTTTTGGCGTGCACAGCCACTTCATGCTGACGCCTTATCTTGAAATGGGAGGGCATGAATGGAGCAGGCAGGTCAATTACGGTGAAACCTATGTACACAGCCACCTTGGGGCCGGACTGCTGGCCCAGTTTTCTCCCGGAGCAAAGCTGGTGTTATCGGCGGACGCCATGCGCGGCAGGACCATAGGATCCTACATACATGTCAATTCGGGGCCGCTGATGAAGGGTTTTTCGGGGCCGCTGGGCAATTCAGCGATTTACCGGATAGGCATAGCGGCGGATTACGCCTTCTCCCCGAATATCCACGGGAACATCTCCATGGACTATATGCACTTCAAGTACGGCATGAGCGCGGCCTACTCAGTGGGCGGGGGCTTCGTCGCATGGGAGCCGGACAGCAAGACCTGGTATACCACCACCAAGCTGGGGCTGGGGATAGCATTCTGATGGGCAACGGGTGCCCCGAGGCACGAGGCACCCGGCCTATGTATTCGAACAATACGGGATGCAGCGGCGAATTGCCTCGGCCATTTCGGCCCCGCTTTGAAAACGCCGTTCCGGATCCTTTTCCAGGGCGCGGTTGATCACTTCGCATACCTCGCGAGGCAAGTCCGGACGGACAGACAGGATGTCGGTGTGTGGTTTCTGGACAATATTGCCCATCACCTCGAAATCAGTATTGCCCTCGAACGGCAGCTTCCCGCTCACCAACTGGTATAGGGTGGCGCCGAGCGAAAACAGGTCGGATAGATGATTTACCTGGTTGCCCATCACCTGTTCCGGCGACATGTAAAGCGGGGTGCCCAGCACCAGTCCAACCCGGGTCGAATTCAGGTCCATCAGCCGTGAAATGCCGAAATCGGTCAGCTTGACCGAGTTTTCTGCAGCGTCATACATGATATTGCCGGGCTTGACGTCGCGGTGAACGATGCCCAATTCATGCCCCTCTTCATGGGCATAGCCCAGGGCGTCTGCGGCGCGCGCCATGATCTCCAGCGCCTTGGGCAGGGGCAGCAGATTATCCGGCCGGGTATACTCAGTCAGCTCCACACCTTTCAGGTATTCCATCGCGATATAAGCGAGGCCGTGCTCCTCACCGACATCATAGATGACGACGATGTCCGGATGATGCAGCCAGGTGAGGATTTCCGCCTCGCGCATGAAGCGTTCCCTGGTGTCTTGCAGCACCTTGGCGTTGAATTGATTGCCCAGACTCATGGTTTTAAGCGCGACATCCACGCCGGAACCCACGTCATGGCCGAGGTAAACCACCCCCATCGATCCGCGGCCGATTTCACGGATTACCTCGAACGTGCCGAGCATTTTGGGCATGTTGCCGGCCATTTTGCCGGCGGTTTCCATGGGCTTTGCCGAGTCGCGTTTTTTGCGCTTCCAGAACTTCAGGCTGAACATGACGCTCCTTTATTTTCTGCTATGTTGGGATGACTTCATGGTTCTCTCGGGATGTCTGCGGATAACCAGGAGGGTATAGTCATCGTCCAGGGTGTTGCTTCCGGTGAATTCCGTCACCGCCTGCCGGACAGATTCCACAATGTACTCGGTTGATTGGTTGCCAACCCGGCGCAATAGTTCAATCAGGCGTTCTTCGGAAAACTCTTCGCCCGAGACAGGCTGGGCTTCCGTGACACCATCCGTATAGCAGACCAGCGTATCTTCGGGAGCCAGCACCATTTCAAGGGAGGAGTGGGTAAGGCCGGGAAGCGCGCCCACCAGCGCGCCCTTGGGAATGGGGATCGCGGAAGCCTTATTCCCGCTGATGAGTATCGGTGCGCAATGCCCCCCGTTGGAATACACTAGCCGACCGGTCTTAACGTTGAGGAAACCGCAAAACAGGGTTATGAACAGGTTGGTATCGTTTCCTGTGCAAAGCTGTTCGTTGATTTTTCCGATGACCTCGTCCGGGCGCATCGTGCTCATCGCTGCAATGCGCATCAGCCCGATCGAGCGAGCCATGAACAGGGCGGCCGGAATGCCGTGTCCGGATACGTCGCCGATGCAGATGAACAAATGGCTGTCATCCACGAAAAAGGCGTCGAACAGGTCTCCGCCTACCTCAGAGGCAGGTTGCATCAGGGCGGCAATTTCCAGGTCATCGCGTTCGGGGAACATCGGGTTGCGCAGCGGCAGCATGCTGGCCTGCAGCTGGCGCGCAACATCCAGTTCCTGGTGCAGGTGATGCAGGGCAAGTTGCTTGCGCTGCGCTTCCATCATGGTTTCGTTGGTGCGGCGCATGCGCTCGGTCAAGGCGATCAGCAGGTTGCGGGCCACGCCGGGGATGGTCAGCAGGCGATTGAAGAACAGCTCGGGGGGGACTTTCAGGACGCGCGCCTCGTCGGTGGCCACGACCAGCGCAGTCACGGGTTTGCCGTCAATCGCGGACATTTCGCCTATGCATTCGCCGGGAGCGATCGGAATCGCGGCCTCGGGGTTCAGGTCGCTGTCCAGGCAGGCGGAGAGACTCCCGTCCAGCAGTATGAATACTGCCTCGTTTGCCGCACCTGGCTTGAGCAAAGGGGTGCCGGGAGGCAGGATCAGCACATCGCATTGATTCAGGATCTTGAGGACCGCATCCACATCGGTGCCGCGAAACAATGGCATCCAGCTCATGTCGGGGCGGCTCGCGCCCTGTTGGGCGGAAACCTGCAGGTCGTCGAGGCGGAAAGGCCGTACCTGTACTCCCGGGATGGTTTGGCCGGATGCTTCCGAGGCCGTTGTGATCCAGCGCACGGTGAAGGCCAAATGATTCTGGTTATCCAGGTAGGCATAACTCATTTCATCGGCCAGGCTGCGTATCATGGGTATGCCCAGCCCGCCCGGGATGGCCTCGTCCAGTGACTTGGGCGCAGGCTTGGGGGGATGGGCGAGGGGATCAAAAGCCATGCCGGCATCGGTGAGGGTGATGGTTGCCTCTTTCAGTCCCGGCAGCTGGGCGAAATTCAGGCGCAGCAGTATCGGGGCTGCGAGGGCTGATGGGCCGCCATGATCGATGATGTTGGCCAAAGCCTCGTTCAGAAACAGGTCAATGCGTTCCAGCTGTTCGGCAGGAACCGCGTTCCTGAGGCTTTCCTCTTTCAGCCACTCCGATGCGCGGAGCAGCGCGCCTGCGTTGTGGGGTGCAGGAAGTTCCAGGCTGCATGCGGGAGAATCGGCCATGCGCTCAGTCCGCCACCGCGGCAAGGATATGGGGGCGCCGGATTCGTATCAAACGGTTCTCATCAGGCAAATGATTTGTCCGCGTTCAGGCAGCCACGCTGTCCAGGGATTTTTTGGCATCTTCCAGGCGGGTAAACATTTGCAGCAGAACGTCTATTCCGGTGGAGGACAGTGTTTTTGCAACCGAGGTGTTGTCGCCCACCACCAGCGCCATGTGCCCCCCCATCTTGTGCAGCGCTTTTGCGTTTGAAATCAGGGCACGTATGCCTATGGAGGCCAGAAACGTGACGCCGGTGAAGTCAATGATGACATTGCGCTTGGCTTCGGTGGAGAGTTCGGCAAAACGGGCGGCGATCATGTCGGTTCCGCGTATGTCGAGGCGGCCGGTGATCACAATGCGGCGCAGTCCCGGGTTGATGTCCTCATGGGAAATTTCCATATTAAACGCTCTTTTGATGATTTTAGTTCTGCGGCAAATTAAGCTGCGTGGAGTATGACTAACTTGTACAATTTATCATCAAAGAAACCCATATGCCAGCGGCATGAATATTATTTGGTATTTTGGCACCTGCATCGTACTAAGCGTGCCAGGACCATCAATCGAATGACAATAACTCAAAGGCGAGGCCGGATCATTCCAGATATTTCCATGCCCGTGCTTGAATCCCGGCACCAGCCGTCTGGACTGAATTCGGATTTCTGCCTTGGCCAGCTGAATTTCGCGGATTATGTGGCAGCCTGCCGGGAAATGCTGCGCCAGGCGCACTCCGGAAAGTCGCCGGGCGACCAGGAAAAAGCGGTGGCAGGCAATGCGCCGTTTGAGCTTAAACCGGAAGGGGCTTTCCAGGCGGGACGGAACAAGCCTTTTCGCCGCGGCATACTGCTTGTTCACGGGCTCACCGACTCTCCCTACTTCATGAGGCCCGTGGCCGAATTCTTTCGCAAGCAGGGATTCCGCGTCATGGCCGTGCTGTTGCCGGGCCATGGCACACAGCCCGGGGATTTGCTGGATGTGCGCTGGCAGGAGTGGGCGCGCGCGGTGGCTTACGGCGCAGAGCAGCTGGCTGGGGAGGCCGATGAAATCTATCTGGCTGGTTATTCCGCCGGCGCTACGCTGAGCGTGCGCCACAGCCTGCTGGACAGCCGGGTGAATGGTGTCTTCTTGTTCTCTCCCGCGCTCAAGGTTTCTGCGCTCGCAGCTTGGGCCAATTTGCACAAATTATACAGCTGGTTGCGGCCGTCGGCGAAATGGGTGGACATCAAGCCCGATGCGGATGTTTACAAGTATGAATCCTTCCCCAAGAATGCCGCACACCAGATGCATGCCCTGATTGCAGACCTGCACTTGCGAATGCGGGGACGCAGGCTGGAGATTCCGGTCTTCACGGCGGCCAGCGCCGACGATACCACTGTGAACTCTTCCGCGACCGTGCAATTCATGGCGTGCGCACGCCATGCATGCAGCAAGCTGGTGTATTACACCCCGGATACTGCGCAACCGCTTCCCGGCATTGAGAAGAGCCGGGTTGAACTGGTGAGCAGCGTAGTGCCGGAGCAAAACATCGTGAGCTTTTCCCACCTTTCCATTTTGCTGCCCCCGGAAGATTCGCATTATGGCAGGGCAGGGGAATACTCCAACTGCCTGCATTATTATCCGGATGACATGGAGAAATTCGCCGTTTGCCGCAATAATTCTCCTGCCGTCCGGCAAGGCGAAGTTACTGAAAACAGCCTGCGCGCCGGGGTGATGCGCCGCCTGACGTACAATCCTCATTTCATACAAATGGAAGCATCCATGCGGAAATTCATCGGAAATTTGCCATGAGCAGCACGCTAATCTATGCCCACCGGGGCGCCAACCGGGAAGCGGCGGAAAACACCCGTACCGCCTTCGACCGTGCGCTGGCTTATCCCATAGACGGCATGGAAACCGATGTGCAGCTCAGTCGCGATGGCGTGGCCGTGCTGTGGCACGACGGGTTTCTCGGCAAGCTTGGTTTGCCTGCCAGACGCATTGATGATTACGAATATCGCGAGCTGCAGGGCATGGACTTTGCTGCGCATTTTGGACGGGGCACAAAACCTGAAGGCATCATGGGCTTGAGCGAATTTGTCGCGACATACAAGCCGCGCTGCCGCCTGCTGCTGGAAATCAAGAGCCGCGATCATGAAGATGCCGGGCGGCGCGAGGCCAAAATCAGGCAAACGCTGGAGCTGGCCGGTGATCCCGGGAGTGGTTCAGTGCTGGCTTCGTCCTTCCATTTGCCCAGCCTGATATACGCCCACCAGTGCGCGCCGGATTTTCCGCTGGTGCTGAATTGCGAATCCAGCCTGAGGGTGGCGGATGCCGAAGAATTACTGAATACTCAACCCTATCTGTACGGCCTGTGCCTGCACAAAAAAACACTGGATAGCAACATGGTTGAAATGCTGCGCCGCCATGGAAAATCCATTGCGGTATATACCTGCAACAGCGATGATGAAATTCGCCGCGCGCTCGATCTGGGCGTGGACATACTCATATCCGATGTACCGCAAAGGGCGCTGCAACTGAGGGATGCATGAAGCGCGACTGGAGACAACTGGCGGATAAAACCTTCGACCTGCTGGTGTGCGGCGGCGGCGTTTACGGGGCATGGACTGCCTATGACGCAGCCTTGCGCGGGCTGAAAGTCGCACTGATCGACCAGGGTGACTGGGCAGGCGCCACCTCATCGGCCTCCAGCAAGCTGGTGCACGGTGGCCTGCGCTATCTCGAGACCTATGATTTCAGGCTGGTGAAAAAGGCGCTGTCCGAGCGGCAGATGCTGCTGGAAGCGGCGCCGCATCGCGTGTGGCCTTTGCGTTTTGGCGTGCCGGTGTATGCGGATAGCCGGGTCGGCAGGCTGATGCTGGAGGCAGGGCTTTTCTTATACGACTTTCTGGCCGGATTTCCTGGGTATTCAATGTCCCACCACCGTTTTGGCCGCAACGATTTTTCCCGGCGCTTTTCCATCCTCGAAAGTAACGGCCTGAAAGGCGGTTTTACCTACTCAGATGCGCAGACCGACGATGCGCGCCTGGTGCTGGAGATTGTGGATGGTGCCATGTCCCAGGGCGCGGCATGTGTGAACTATTGCCGCATGGAGAGCCTGATCGAGCAGGACGGCAAGGCCATCGGCGCGATCTTGCATGATTGCGTGGAGGATGCGGATTGCAAGGTGTACGCCAAACAGATCGTCAATGCCACGGGCTGCTGGATGTCACAAGAGGAGGGAACGCGCTGCCGGCTGACCAAGGGCGTGCACCTGGTGATGCCGGAAACTGGGCTGACTGAAGCCTTATTGCTGACCGCCAAATCGGATGGCCGGGTGTTTTTTGTCATCCCCTGGTATGGCCGCACATTGCTAGGCACTACCGACACAGATTACCGTGGCAACCTGGGACGGGTTAAGGTCGAAACGGAGGACATTGCCTATCTGCTGGCCGAAGCCAACCGGTACCTCAACACTGGCTGGAATGCCGACGATGTGATCGGCAGCTTTGCCGGGTTGCGCACGCTGATATACAGCGAAGTGGCCGCACCATCGGCCGCCAGCCGCGACTGGAAACTGGAAACCGCAAAGAACGGCGTGCACTATTCAGTTGGCGGCAAGCTGACCTCGGCGCGCGAAGATGCGGCGCGCATCGTGGATGCAGTCTGCACCCAACTGGGTATGCAGGCATCCTGCGCCACCCGGGGCAAACCGTTTCCCTGGGTGCCCGCCCAGGAAGTCGCCGCGCTGCAGGCCCGGGCGCGCCAGCTTGGAGTGGATGAGGAATGCACATTCTGGCTGATCCGGCGCCACGGCAGGCGCGTGGAAAACCTGTTTCCCGCTATTGAAACAAATCCGGCGCTGGCAGGGCGCATCGTGCCTGACCTGCCTTTCACCCATGCCGACTTGTTGCTCTGTGCACGCGATGAAATGGTGGTCCACCTGGATGACTTGCTGCGCCGCCGCCTGCCCTTGCTGATTTTGTCCCGGCTGGGGGAAAAGGAATTGCGGCAAATGGCTGAACGGGTGGCGCCTGTGCTGGGCTGGGACCAGGCGAGGATTGCGCGCGAGACGTCAAATTGCGTTAGCGGGAAGTGAGTTAGCGGGCTGGCTAGCCGTGTTTGCCGGCATGCCTGGCGAACCATGCGGTCGCCGTCTTGGCCGCCTGTTCCAGCGTGCCCGGCTCCTCGAACAAGTGCGTGGCGCCTGGGATGATGGCCAGTTGCTTGTCACAGCCCAGATGGGCATAGGCGGCCTGGTTCAGCTCGATCACCCCGTGGTCTTCGCCGCCCACGATCAGCAGCGTGGGGGCGCTGACCCTGGTGAGCGCAGGGACACCGGCCAGGTCGGGGCGCCCGCCGCGCGAGACCACCGCGGAGATGTTTCCTCCTATTTCCGCAGCTGCCTGCAGGGCGGCCGCAGCACCCGTGCTCGCCCCGAAATAGCCGATGCTGAGCGAGTGCGTGGATGGGTTGATCCGCACCCATTCCGTGGCGGCAAGCAGCCGCCGGGTGAGCAGGGCTATGTCGAAACGCATGTCATAATCGCGGTCTTCCTCGCGCGTAAGCAGGTCGAACAACAGTGTGCCGATGCCCGCCGCCTGCAACACCGAAGCAACGTAATTGTTGCGCGGGCTGAAGCGGCTGCTGCCGCTGCCATGCGCAAACAACACCACTGCGCCAGCCTTTTCAGGTAGCACCAGTTCGCCTTCAAGAGACACCTGCCCGGCGGGAATGGTGATCTGTTCGTGCAGCATGTTTACCTGCCGTTCATGTAAATTGGAATGCGCCGCGGCCCGAATGGCTGGGCGAATTTGCCGAAGCGTCCCGCTAGCTTGGCACCGCAAAGCTTGCAGGCCCCGCTTTCGGTCACGTGGTATTCGTTGATCTTGTACCAGTCGCGCACGATCAATGGTGCATGGCAGGAAGTGCAAAAGGTCGTGCCGCCCTCGATGTCGTGCACATTGCCGGTATAGACGTAGTGCAGCCCCGCATCCAGCGCGATGCGGCGCGCACGGGTGAGGGTGGATGGCGGGGTGGGCGAGACGTCCGCCATTTTCCAGTCCGGGTGGAAGGCGGAAAAATGCAGGGGCACGTCAGGCCCCAGTTCCTGCGCCACCCATTTGGTCAGCGCGGTGATCTCGGCATCCGAGTCGTTGTGGCCGGGGATGAGCAGGGTGGTGATTTCCAGCCAGCAATGGGTGTCGTGGTGCACATAGGCCAGCGTTTCCAGTATCGGCTTGAGATGCGAACCGGTCAGCTTCACATAAAACTCTTCAGTGAATCCCTTGAGGTCGATATTGGCGGCATCCATTTTGGCAAAAAATTCCCGCCGTGGCGCATCGTGGATGTACCCGGCGGTCACGGCCACCGTCTTCAGGCCTTGCTCGTGGCAGGCATCCGCCGTATCCAGCGCATATTCGAAGAACACCACCGGGTCGTTGTAGGTGAATGCCACGCTTTTGCTGCCATGCTTCTTGGCAGACTGCGCGATGGCCTTGGGCGAGGCACGGTCCATCAATCTGTCCATGTCGCGCGATTTGGAGATGTCCCAGTTCTGGCAGAACTTGCAGGCGAGATTGCATCCCGCCGTGCCGAACGAAAATACGCTGGAGCCGGGATAGAAATGGTTGAGCGGCTTCTTCTCGATCGGGTCTATGCAGAAGCCGGATGAACGCCCATAGGTGGTGAGCACGACCTGGTCGTCCGCCCTGCCGCGCACGAAGCAGGCGCCGCGCTGTCCTTCGTGCAGCTTGCAGTCGCGCGGGCAGATGTCGCACTGAATGCGGCCATCATCCAGCTTGTGCCAGTATTTCGTCGGGTGGCGCTCGTCGGGGAGTATGGGTTCGTCCACGGCTTACTCCTTCCATTTTTCCACTGTGTAGCGCGAAAGCAGGACTTCAGGCGACCAGAAATCCGTGGGCAGGCCAGCCTTGTATTTGAGGTGGGCCATGAACTGGCGCGGGGTGGGTAGCTGTTCCCATACTTGCGGCAGAAAGGTGCTGCGGTAATGGGCGAACTGGAATATTACCCCATCCTCGTTGGGGCGAAGTTGCTCCAGCGCATGTTTTTCGTCGCGGAAAGTCATCGGTCGCGGCGGGGTCAGCAGCGACACCTCCACCGCGATGTGGGGAAGCTCATCATGGCTCAGCGGCGAAAAACGCGGGTCACGAAAGGCAGCCGCCACGGCGTTGGATTTGACGTCCTGCAGCAGGGTGCGGTGCGCTTCCAGCGTGCCTATGCAGCCGCGCAGTTCGCCATGTTGCGTGAGTGTGACAAAGCAGGCGCCGGGATCCGCCAGCCACGGCAGGGTTTCGTCCACTTCGTGCCGCACTGCAAACACTCGCGATATTGCGCTGCGCGCAATGGCCAGCAAAACATCGCCACGGTCCGGGATCAAGATGCCCTCCCTTCCTCAAAAGCAAACGCTGCATAACCCACCACCCCATCCCGGGAGCCGGCGGTATCCCCCGAATTGCGCAGGTCGAGCAGGTGCGGCGTAAGATGATGGCGCTGTGCGGCAAGCAGCAGGCCGTTGATCGGGGTCGCGCCGCAGGCGTGGTCGTGCGTGATTTCAGTGTCCATTTTCAGAATGGATTGCGACGTGGCGGAATCAATACGTCGCGCCAGGTTGTAGGGCAGGTAGTGCGACAGGTCCGAGCTGATGACGATCAGGGTTTCCGCGCCGCCCCAGACCAATTCCAGCACCTCGGCCACTTCTTCAGCGCTTGCCATGCCTACGGCCAGCGGCAACAGCTTGAAATCCGGGAGCACGGATTGCAGGAAGGGCAGCTGAACTTCCAGGGAATGCTCCTGGGCGTGCGCCCTGGCGCTCACCGCTATCTGTGGCAAATATGCAATGCGCTGTATGGCCTCGGTATCGAGCGGGATGTCGCCCAGCGGGGTGGAAAAGGCATCTGCTTCCGGCAAGGCCAATCCGCGCACTGCGACCCTGTGGGTGGGGCCCAGCAGCACGACATGGTGGATGCGCGGTGCAATATCTTTCAGTGCGGCATAGGCGGCTGCGGCAATGGGGCCGGAATAGACATAGCCGGCATGGGGGACGATCAGTGCCTTTGGAATACAGGCAACCTTTTCCGCACCCGCCAGCATCGTGCGGATGTCGCGCGCAAGCGCTCCGGCTTCACCGGGGTAAAACATACCGGCAACGGCGGGCGGGCGGGTGGATTGCATGGCAACCTCACTGTTGGATGCTTATTGATAAGATGAGGCATTCAATAATGAAAATCAATAAGCATCATCAGGTAATACGGTAAACCATTAAGCATATTTTGAACCAAGGAATTCCCCATTTCAGGCCGGTTTTTACCAGGAAGAAGTTTCAGGGAAGAATAAGGTCGCCCTTGGACTTCAAAAGCATTGCATTGCACGGCCAATCAGTCGCAAAATGACTCCTGTGAGAACCGTCTTTAGTAATTAAAACCAGAGGAGGATTATCATGCGAAACACTATCAGCACCGATACCAAACACCTCGAAGCGGAGGTTCGTAAAGCGGTAGAAGAGGGGTTCGACGTACAGGAAAGGGTGCGTCAAATCACCCTGCGTATCATCCGCGCCCGTTCGTTTGAAATCAAATCCCTGCAACAGGCCACATTGGCGGTATTGCGCGGCGCCAGTGCCGGGGTGCAGAAGGATATTCATCAGTCGTCCGAACAGTCAAAAATCGCCCTTGAACATCTTAAACAGGCGGTTACCGGGCTGGATGTGGCGCTGGCGCAATTTGCCGAAGCTGCCAAACTGGCGGTAGAAGAGGCTTCGGGCAGGGCGCAGCGTTATTCCAATGAGGATCTGACCCGCGCCCGGGAGGATCTTGAAAAACTGGAAAAAATGTTCGTTGAATCACTGCAGACATCGGCTTCGGCCACCAAGGATGCGGCCGGGGATATGTTGCATGGACTGGCAAGCCACGCGCGCATCCAGGGTTCTGCCGTCGGCAGGCAGATGAAGGATACGCTGGAGACCATTACGCGCCAGCTTGGTGCGGCAGGCAGTGCACAGGTGGGGATAGGCCTGCATCTTGCACGCAACACTTCCGATTTGCTGCGCCAGATCGCCGCTGGCATGCTCACCGGACTTGCCGACCATGTGAGACCTGCTCGCAACGACGATAAAGGCAGTTAACAATGCTGTTACAGGCGCTAGGAGCAGCTCGCGATCTTGGCAGGCTGCATGTAATCGCATCGGTGCTGATCCGATACGGTTTCGGCGACGTAGTGCGGCGCTTGGGAATGGCCAATGTGCTGGAACGGGCAGGGCGCGCGTTGCTCTGGAAGCATGCGGAGGAATATGCGCATATGGAGCCGCCGGCCCGGGTGCGGCACGCAATGGAAGAGCTGGGGCCGACATTCATCAAACTTGGGCAGGTGCTGGCTTCGCGTGTGGATTTGTTTGCGCCGGAATGGATCATCGAATTCGGCAAGCTGCAGGATAGCGCCCCGCCTTCTCCCTATGACAAGGTGCTCCAGCAATTCATCGAAGACATGGGAGCGCCGCCCGAAAAGGTATTCGCCTTTTTCGATCCCGAACCGATCGCCGCAGCTTCCATCGCAGAGGTGCATCGTGCCCGCCTGGAAGACGGCAGCGATGTGGTGGTCAAGATACGCAGGCCAGGTATTCGGCCCATCATCGATGCCGATTTGCGGCTGCTGTTGCGCCTGGCGGAATTCGCCGAGGCGGAAATTCCGGATTGGCGCAATTTCCGGCCACTGGAGGTCGTCAGGCAGTTTTCGCTGTCGATCCAGCGCGAACTGGATTTCGCCAGCGAATGCCGCAACAGCGAGGTTATTGCACACAATTTCGCCGGTTATAAAGACCGCGAGGTGATACCGTTTGAACGCGAATCCGCAAGATCCACGGCTTCGGCGCCCGTCATTGTCATCCCCAAGGTCTATTGGCAATGGACCGGAGAACGGATTTGCGTGCAGGAATACGTGGATGGCATATCGGGGCGCAATCTTGCGGCGGTCGACCATGCGGGCTTCAATCGCAAGATACTGGCCAGGCGCGGTGCGCGCGCCGTGCTGAAGATGATCGTGGAGGACGGCTATTTTCACGCCGACCCGCATCCGGGCAATGTGTTTTACCTGACCGGCCACCGCATTGCCTTCATCGATTTCGGCATGGTGGGACGGCTGACCGATGAGCGGCGCGGCCAGATGGTACAACTACTGCTGGGCCTGGTGCGCCATGAGCCGGACCGTGTCGCGGAGGTGTTGCTGGACTGGACCGACGAAGGGAAAGTGGATGAAGCCAGCCTGATCCTGGAAATCCAGGCATTCGTGGATCAATACCACGGTGTGGTGTTGAAACAGCTGAGCATAGGCACGATGCTCAATGATCTGGCATCCATTCTGCGCACCCACTCAATTACGCTGCCTCCCGATCTCGCCTTGCTGATCAAGGCCTTTATCACACTCGAAGGCATGGGGCGCGAGTTGGACCCGGAATTCGACATGGCAGGGGAGGCCACGCCCTTGCTGGAAAAAGCCTTTAGCGCCCATTATGCACCCACCGCGCTAATCAGGCGTGGCTGGCATTCCACCACCGAGATGCTGGGCATTCTGGCAAACCTGCCGCATGATATTTCACGACTGCTGCGCGCGGCGCGCCGGGGCCGCCTGGAAATCCGCATCGACGTGGATAATCTGAAGCATGTGGGCAACCAGCTTGATGGCGCGGCAAATAGGCTGACGGTCGGCGTCGTTGTCGCCGCGCTCATTGTGGGTTCATCCATCGTCATGACCGTCAGGGGTGGTCCTGAGTTACTCGGCTTGCCGCTGTTCGGGCTTGTTGGTTATCTGGGCGCTGCCATTGGCGCCTTTTGGCTGCTGATCTCAATCTGGAATAGCATCCGTGCAGATCGGGAATGATTCTATGTCAGGTAGCACATTAGTATAATATGGTAAGCATATGAAATATCGGGGTATTGGTTGTGCAGTGTTTATGATGATGCTTGCTGCGGGATGCGCTGATACAGCCGGTATTGAAAGCGCGGGTTCAACCCCTGGTGGAACGGTAGATCGCGCGGCCATACTGGCGGCGCACAACAAATGGCGTGCCGGCGTGGGAGTGGCGAAGTTGAGCTATTCAACGGAACTTGAGGCATCCGCACAGGCTTGGGCAAACTATCTGAAAAAAAACAACCATTGCCAAATGCGCCACAGCAAGCCGGACGGCAAGTACGGTGAGAACCTTTACTGGGCCAGTGCGATCATGTGGTCGGACGGGCGCCGTGAAGTGCAAAGCGTAGCTCCCGAAACACCTGTTGATAGCTGGGGCATGGAAAAATCCGATTTCGACTATGCCGTCAACAATTGCATACCCGGGAAAGTATGCGGCCATTACACCCAGATGGTTTGGAGAGACACGCAAAAGGTGGGCTGCGCATTTGCAGTCTGCACTGACAGCAAGGACCAGATCTGGGTGTGCCAGTATCAGCCGGCTGGCAACTGGGTGGGCGAGAGGCCTTATTGAATCAGCCTGCCCAACCTAATTTGGATGGGCGGACTATTCGATGAACTGTTATTGTGCAGCGGCAGAAAAATCGAGTCTGAGCTAACCCGCCTTTCCCGGACAGTCTGATTCGCACTTTCCTGATTGCTCTGGCTTCTCCCGGATTGGTAAATCCACATGACGCCAGCTGGGTGGGTGAGAGCCCAAAATCTAATTCCATTTCTGGCTAACCCTGGAATGTTGCATTTCACTCATTTGACATAATATACATTATGCGCACATTCAAAAATAACAACGTTAAGCTGGAAAAGCATAAATCCCCCCTAACTGATTGTTTGCACATAGTATGTGGATGGAGATCAGCCTTCAGCGCTAAGAGTATTATATATAGACCATCAATAGGCCATTATTAATATTGCTCATAAGATGGTTATAGAGCATCATACATTCAGACTACAATGCCAGAGTTCACAGGCAGCGCATCAAACTTTTCGGTTATGCATTCTGGGGGAAGAATGAAGACTATTGAATATTTCGCTGATCTGGCTACCCATGGCGGCATGGATGCATGGCGCGACCAGGTGTTTCAGTTTGGCGCCAACCTGGGTTATCAGCACGCTACGTTGGCAATTTTTCCCAGTCATGAAACATCGATCGAAGCAGGCAATGCTTTCTTGCATACCACCCTGCCCGAGGATTTTCTGGGTTATTACGATAACGAGAAAGCGGGTGAAATTGACCCGGTCGTTTTGCACTGCCTGCACAGGCTGACCCCTGTTCTTTGGACGCCGAGCACTTTTAATAATTCCGACAGGCAGCGGCGGCTTTATGAGGAGGCCTGCAGACACGGGGCGCGTTACGGGATCGCCTTGCCTCACCATGGCCCTAACGGCGAGTTTGGTGTGCTGTGTTTTGCGTCCAGTTCGAAGTATACCGAGGCATCACGGTTAGAGGTGATGCGTTCTATTCCCGAATTGGCCTGCTTCCGCGATCATATCCTGGAGGTGTTTTCCGGGTTTATGCATAAACCATCCGCCATCTCCAAAGAGGGCATAGAGCTTACTGCACGTGAAATCGAATGCATGAAATGGTGTGCGTCCGGAAAAAGCTCTTGGGACATTGCCCGTTTGATGAATTGCACCGAGGCAACGGTGAATTATCACTTTACCAACATTCGCCGCAAATTCGGTGCATCATCGCGCCGCATGGCCATCATCAAGGCCATACGCATGGGCTTCATATCCGTTTAAGACGTCTAGTGGCGCTGAAGAAAGGGCGCGCGCGCCCTTCTAGCCAGGATGACAGTTGAGTACCTAGTGCGCGGCTGCTCTTTGGGTCAAATCGCCTTTTGTCGCGGGCACGAGCATATGGCCAGCCTTCAGGTCACCATCCGTTACAACCCCGTTGAGATAGAGCTCAAGCAGGATAGCCACCGGCTTGGGGATTTCGGCCCCCTTTTCAAACCGGCTTCCCCGTGATTGTGTAACACCGAAACGGGCCCAGAACTGCCCCTGGCTTTCGTGCCTGGACCGGCGGTATTTGCGGAGTTCTTCCGCGCTTAATCCCTGGCCGTATTGGCGGGAATCAATTTTCATGTGCAAGGGCGATTTCATCATTCCTCTCCTGAAGGTACCGGACTGTTCATCCAGTAATTATTTTCGGTTTAGCTGGGCTAATTTTCCGACAGGGAGATTGATTGCGCACCTATCAACCTAGATAGTTGCAATTTCCGTTGAAAGGATGTATGCAGGACGCATAATTTTGTGGGGTGCATGCCACCCTCCCCCCAGAATGGGGGGAAGGGATGAAGAGGAATAACTAAGGAGTGCGCTTATTCGAACGGATGGCGCAATACGATCGTTTCATCGCGACCAGGCCCTGTGGAGACCATATCCACGGGCACTTCGCATATCTCAGCGATGCGCTCCAGGTAGGCGCGCGCCGCAGCGGGCAATTGTTCGTAGCGCTGGAGGCCTACGGTGCTTTCCTTCCAGCCCGCCATGGTTTCATAAACCGGCTCACATCCTTCCAGCGATTCCGCACCCACCGGCAGGATGTCGCTGTACTGGCCGTTGATGCGGTATCCGATGCAGATGCGCACTTCCTCCATGCCGTCCATCACGTCCAGCTTGGTTACGCAAAGGCCGGATACGCCGTTGATCTGGATCGAGCGCTTGAGCGCGGCCGCATCGAACCAGCCGCAGCGGCGAGCGCGGCCGGTGGTGGAGCCGAATTCGTGCCCCTTCTCTGCCAGATATTTGCCGGTGGGATCCTGCTTTGCCTCGGCATCGTACAATTCGGTCGGAAATGGGCCAGAGCCGACGCGTGTGGTATAGGCCTTGGTGATGCCCAGCACATAATGCAGCATCTGCGGGCCGACGCCGCTTCCTGCACAAGCCGCACCGGATATGCAATTGCTGGAAGTCACATACGGATAGGTGCCGTGGTCTATGTCCAGCAGCGTGCCCTGCGCGCCTTCGAACAGCAGGCGCTGGCCTGCCTTGTTTGCCTCATACAGCGCGCGCGGGACGTCCAGCACCAGCGGCTTGATGCGTTCGGCCAGGGCCAGCGCCTGATCCAGGGTCTGCTGGAAATCCACCGGCTCGGCATGGAAGTAATTCTTGAGCACGAAGTTGTGCATGTCCAGCACTTCCCCGAGTTTGGCGGCAAAGCGCTCGCGGAAGAACAGGTCCTGCAGGCGAATGGCGCGGCGCGCCACCTTGTCTTCATAGGCCGGGCCGATGCCGCGTCCGGTAGTGCCAATCTTGGCCTTGCCCTTGGCCGCTTCACGCGCCTTGTCCAGCGCCTCATGGTACGGAAGAATCAGGGGGCAGGCTTCGGAAACGCGCAGGCGCTCATATACGTTGACGCCGGCTGCTGCCAGCCGGTCCATTTCCTTGAGCAAGGCCACAGGGGACAGCACCACGCCGTTGCCGATGTAGCACACTACGTTTTCGCGCAGGATGCCAGAGGGGATCAGGTGCAGCACGGTTTTCTCGCCGCCGATCACCAGCGTGTGTCCGGCATTATGGCCGCCCTGGAAGCGCACCACACCTTGTGCATGGTCCGTCAGCCAGTCAACTACCTTGCCCTTGCCTTCGTCGCCCCACTGGGTCCCGATTACCACTACATTTTTCAGTTTCGACATGCGAATTTCCAACCATTCAGGACAGGCATGCGCCCGCCGTTATTCCCTGACTACTATTCCCGTTTATGTGTGCAGGAGTGATGCGCCCTGCCCCTTTTTCATTAATTCAGGTCTACGACCACCCAAGAGCCGTTGTGCAAAACCAGTTCACGGTCGCAATCCAATTCCGCGCGGTGTGCGGCGTTGCCAAGCAAATCTACCACCACGGCCTGCCCTTCCCTGCGCAATTGCGCAATTTTTTCCTGCAGCGCGGCATCTTCGCCATGCGGTGCGAGTATGCCTTTCGGCAGCGCCTGTTTTTCCAGCAGGCCGTGCAACTGGCGCAAATCCATGCTGAAGCCAGTGGCGGGGCGCGCACGCCCGAAACTCTTGCCCACGTCGTCGTAGCGCCCGCCCAATGCAATGGCGTCGTGACTGCCGGCATGGTAGGCGGCGAACACCATGCCGCTGTGGTAGTGGTAGCCGCGCAATTCGGCCAGGTCAATGCCGATGTTGTGCGCCAGCGGTTTCAGGCTGGAGGCGGCTTTTTCAAGTTCATCCAGCGCCGCCGACACCTCCGGATAGTCCGGCAGCACCTTGCGCGCGCGCGCGATGACTTCCATGCCGCCGTATAGCTGCGGCAGGGCCAGCAGCTCATCATGCAATTTTTGCGGCAGACCGCCAGTCAATGCGCGCAAGGCTGGGACATCCTTGCCTTGCATTGCGCCGAACAGCTCAGCCTCAAGCTCTTCGCCGATTCCGCCGTGCCTGACCAGCGCGCGGAACAGCGCAACATGGCCCAGGTCGAGGTGCACCCCCTGGATGCCAAGCAAGGCCAGCGCCTGCAACATCAGCCGCTGCACTTCGAGGTCGCTCTCCAGCCCGCTGTGGCCATAAAGCTCTGCGCCAATCTGCAAGGGTTCGCGGGTGCGCATCAGGCCTGAAGGCTGCGCGTGCAGCACGCTGCCCGAATAGCAAAGCCTGGCCACGCCCTGCTTGTTGAGCAGGTGCGCATCGATGCGCGCCACCTGGGGGGTGATGTCCGGGCGCAAGCCCAGCGTGCGGCCGCTCAACTGGTCCACCAGCTTGAAGGTGCGCAGGTCCATATCGCGGCTGCCATTGACCAGCAACGAATCGGTGTATTCCAGCAGCGGCGGCGCCACCAACTGGTAGCCGGACAGGCGCAGCAATTCCAGCACGCGCGCGCGCATGCTCTCGATGCGCCATGCCTCGTCCGGAAGCATGTCCTGTATATATTCCGGCAGTAACCAGTTGGTCATTGTTTCACCCAAAAGACTATCAGTGCGCCAGTAAGCATCATGGACAGTCCGACAAAGCGCAGCTGCCCATCCTGAAGATGGGACAGCCGGCGCAAAACCGCTCGCCACATTGCGGGAAAGGCAAAAGGCATCATTCCTTCAAGCACCAGCATCAAACCGAATGCGGCCACCCAGTATTCCAGCATGCGCATCCAGTCCGGCTATTGTTTGCCAGCGCCCCTCTTGAGGTACTTGAAGAACTCGGAATTCGGGTCTATCACCATCACGTCGCCCTTGTTCTTGAAGCTTTCCTTGTAAGCTTCCAGGCTGCGGTAAAAGGCGAAGAACTCCGGATTGTGCGAGAAGGCGTTGGCATAGATCGACGTAGCCCTGGCATCGCCTTCGCCCTTGATGCGCTGCGCATCGCGGTAGGCATTGGCCAACGTCACCTGGCGCTCCTTGTCAGCTTCGGCGCTGATCTTTTCTTTTTCCGCATTGCCGGTTGCGCGCAGCTCGTTCGCCACGCTCTTGCGCTCGGCCTCCATGCGGCTATATACGGTATTGCTGATCTCGGTCGGAAAGTCCACACGCTTCAAACGCACGTCCAGCACTTCCACGCCGATGTTCTTCGCATCGGCATTGGTTTTTTCGCGCAGCACGGTCATTATTTTTTCGCGCTCGCCGGATACCACGTCGTGTATGGTGTGCTTGCCGAATTCCTCGCGCATCACCGAATTCACGGTCTTCATCAGCCTGGCCTGGGCTTGTGACTCGTCGCCGCTGACGCTGATGTAATACTGCTTCACGTCGGCGATGCGCCATTTCACGAAGGCATCCACCAGCACGTTTTTCTTCTCCGAGGTCATGTAACGCTCAGGATCTGCAGCATCCACAGTCTGGATGCGCTTGTCGAAGTAGCGCACATTCTGCACCAGCGGCAGCTTCCACTTGATGCCCGGCTGGTCTTCCACGCGCACGATCTCGCCCAGCTGGAATACGATGACGGTCTGGCGCTGGTCAACTACGAACAGGCTCAGGCTGGCAATGACCAGCACGGAGATGGCGGCAACCAGGAGATTGACGGTAACGGGTTTCATGGGCGAGCCCTCCTGTCGCGTCCCAATGTGGCATCGCCAGAGCGGCTGTCGCTCCCGGTCTGCGTATCGGCTGGCTTAGCTGCCGGTTGCATTTCCGGCAACTGTTGCGCACCGGGATTGGTGCTCTGGATCAGTTTGTCCAGAGGCAGGTACAGCAGGCTATTGCCGTTTTTCTGGTCAACCAGCACCTTGCTGGAACTGGAAAGGATTTGCTGCATCATGTCTATGTACATGCGCTCGCGCGTGACCTGCGGCGCCTTGTTGTATTCTGCCAGAATCAGCTTGAACCGGCTGGCATCGCCTTCTGCCCTGGCGATGGTCTCTTTCTTGTAGCCTTCCGCCTCCTGCATCAGGCGCGCTGCAGCGCCTTTGGCATTCGGCACCACGTTGTTGGCATAGGCCAGGCCTTCGTTTTTCTGGCGCTCCTTGTCCTGTTTGGCCTTCACCGCATCGTCAAACGCCGCCTGCACCTGCTCGGGTGGCTGCGCCTGCTGCATATTCACCTGGCTGACCAGAATGCCGGATTTGTAGCGATCGAGAATATCCTGAATCAATTTGGTGGTGTCAGCCGTCACCTGCCCGCGGCCCTCATACAGCACGAAGTCCATCTTGTTCTTGCCCACCACCTCGCGGATAGCGGTTTCCGCGGCCTGGCGCACGATTTCCTTGTCCCTGTCCTTGCCCCTGTCGTCCGCCATGCGGTTATTGAACAGGTAATCCTTGGGGTCCTTCAGGACATATTGCACGGCAAACTGGATGTCAATGATGTTTTCGTCGTCGGTCAGCATCAGCGCTTCCTGCGGACGCTTGTTCTTTGCGTTGTCGCGGTAGCCCACTTCCACGGTGCGCACCTGCCCCATGTTGACGACCTCCACGGTTTCGATGGGGTAAGGCCAATGCCAGCGCCAGCCGGCTTCTGTCGTTTCCAGGTACTTGCCGAAACGCAATACCACGCCGCGCTGGCTGGCATCCACAATATACGAGCCGCTGCCCAGCCATACCAGCGCGACGATCGCGACGATCACGCCGATGCCGCTGCCTGTGCTGCCGTGGGACGGCTCGCCGCCGCCCTTGCCTCCCAGGAGTCCTGCGATTTTCTTGTTGAGATTGCGCAGCATCTCTTCCAGGTCGGGCGGGCCGCCATTTTTCCTGTTGCCCCATTGCGGGTCGTTAAGTGCCATAAGTCTGCCCTGCTCTCATCAATTCATCAGTTATTGTTCAGCGGGTGCCATTCCTGCGCCGGAGGGGCCGGTTTTTGCGCATCGCGCGCTTCCGCCAGCGCGGCCCGCAAGCCATCCAGGCCAGCGCCCGTTTTGGCGCTCAGGCGAACGGTGTCAATTCTACCATATTCATCGCGCCCCACATCCGCTTCCAGGTCCTGCAGATCGATCTTGTTAAAAACCAGTATTTGCGGAATGTCCTGCGCCCCGATCTCCGCCAGCACTTTATTCACCTCTGCTACCTGGCTGCGCCACTCCGGATTGCTCGAATCCACTACGTGCAGCAGCAGGTCGGCCTGGGCCGTCTCTTCAAGCGTGCCGCGAAAAGCCGCCACCAGCCCGTGCGGCAGGTGGCGAATGAAACCCACGGTGTCCGACAGGACAACTTGGCGCCGGCTTTCCCCTTCCAGGAATATTTTTCTGGCGGTGGTATCCAGCGTGGCGAACAGCTGGTTGGCGGCGTACACGCCGGCGCTGGTCAGGCGATTGAACAGCGTGGATTTGCCCGCATTGGTGTAACCGACGATGGAAACCGACATCACGTCGGAACGGTTGCGGGCGCGGCGCTGCACCTCGCGGTGGCGCTTCATCTGGCGCAGCCTTTCGTTCAGCAGGTTTACCCGGCGTTCCAGCTTGCGCTTGTCCAGTTCCAGTTGGGTCTCGCCGGGGCCGCGCGCGCCGATGGCGTAGCGCTGTTGCGCCATGTCGGTGTTCATGCCAACCAGGCGCGAGGATAGATATTTGAGCTGCGCCAACTCCACTTGCACCTTGCCCTCGTGGCTTTTTGCGCGCAGCGCAAAGATGTCCAGAATCAGCATGGTGCGGTCTATGATACGCGCCTTGATCGTTTCCGCCAGGTTGCGCATCTGTGCGGGGGAAAGATCGTGGTTGAATATTACCAGCGGAGCCTCATGCTGCTCGACTATCGCGGCAATTTCCTCCACCTTGCCGCTACCGGCGAAAGTGGCAGGGTCAGGGCGCTGGCGTTTGCCTTGCACCAGCGCAAGCACGCTCACGCCGGCGCTTTCGGCCAGCAGGCGCAATTCCTCCAGGCTTTCCGCGTAGTCAGATTCGCCGAAGTCAAGGCTGACCAGCACCGCGCTGTTGGCGGCAGTCTGGTCAGGCATTACTCGTCGTCGTACGGGATAGTGATTGCCCTGGCCGGGACGATAGTGGAGATGGCGTGCTTGTAAACCATCTGGGTGATGGTGTTCTTCAACAACACCACATATTGGTCGAACGATTCGATATTGCCCTGCAGCTTGATGCCGTTGACCAGGTAGATGGCGACCTGCACATGCTCCTTGCGTAACGCATTCAGGAACGGGTCTTGTAGATGTTGCCCTTTAGTGCTCATGGTTTACTCTCTAGTTATTGTTGTACGGGTGTACGGATTGCCACTTTACTAAAATTTTGCCCCCAGCGGAAGGGCTAAATTCCTGTTTGGGGGGCTGCCGTTCATGGGGTTTTGAACAGGCGGCGGAAGTTCTCGGTGGTGGCTCGGGCGACTACTTCCAGTGAAATCCCGCGCAGCCGGGCAATTTCCTCGGCCACGTGCCTGACATATGCCGGCTGGTTGAGTTTTCCGCGAAACGGCACCGGGGCCAGGTAAGGCGAATCGGTTTCGATCAGCATGCGCTCTAGGGGAATTTGGCGCGCCACCTCTTTCAGGGAAACAGCATTCTTGAACGTGACGATGCCGGAAAACGAGATATAAAAACCCATGTCCATCGCGGCCTGTGCGGTTTCCATGTTTTCGGTGAAGCAGTGCATGACGCCCTCGATTTGATCGGCGCCCTCTTCCCGCATGATGCGCAGGGTGTCGTGAGCCGCCTCGCGGGTATGTATTATCAATGGCTTGCCGCAGGCTTTTGCGGCGCGGATGTGGGTGCGGAAACGCTCGCGTTGCCATTCCAGGTCGCCCTTCAGGCGAAAGTAATCCAGCCCGGTTTCGCCGATGGCAATGACCCTGGGATGCTGCGCCAGTTGCTCGAGCAGCGCCTGTGTCGGCTCGGCATCCAGCTCATGGTCGGGATGCACCCCCACTGAAGCATAGATGTTTTCGTGCTGCTCGGCCAGGGCCAGCACTTGCGGGAATTTGTCCAGGCTGACGCCGACGCATAGGGCCTGTCCCACTCCGTTCTGGCGCATGTTTTCCAGCACTTCCCCCAGGTTTTCTGCAAGCTCCGGGAAGTTCAGGTGGCAATGGGAATCAATCAGCATGGCGGTCAAGCTGCCTTCTCCTGCATCATCTGCTGGTATGACAGGAACAAGGACTCGAACAGGAGCTTGGGGTTCAGCGGGTGCCAGGCCTCGCGCCGTGCGACCAGCAATTCCTTCTGGAAATTCGCCAGGCCGAGTGCGGAAACTTTCCCGGAAATGCTCTTGATGCGCTCGCCCAGTTCCGGGTGATAGCGGATCTTCCCGGCGAGCTTGGCGCTGCCCAGGTCGTAACACCATTGCTGCAGCCAGTGGATGACCTGGGCGGGATCGGTTTTCTGCAATTGTTCCGCCAAGGCGAGCGCGTCAAACTGGGCGGGCTGGCCGATTTCCTGCAGGAAGCGGCCGTATTCCTCCGTGCCCGCGCCCTCCTCGGCCAATTTCGCCGCGGTCAGCGGTGCAAACCCTGCCTGTGCCAGCAGGGTGGCGGGATTGGCAATGCCTTGCTGTTTCAGCCAGGCAAGGCTTTCTTCCTGCGCCGGCATGGGCATGGCCAATACGACGCAGCGGCTCAGGATGGTGGGCAGCAGTTGCTGCGGTTTGTGCGAGACCAGGATGAGGATCATTTGTCCTCCCGGCTCTTCCAGCGTCTTGAGCAGCGCGTTCGCGGCGCTGATGTTCATGGTTTCCGCCGGGTGGATCAGCACCACGCGATGGCCGCCCTGATGCGCGGAAAGATTGGCAAAATCCGCCAGCGCGCGCACCTGGTCAACGGAAATCTGGCGCGAAGGTTTTTTCTTGCCCGCTTCGCGTTCCTCGCCTTCCTCTGCTTCGGCCAGTGCATCGGGCTGGAGCAGGCGGAAATCGGGGTGGGTTTCCTGCGCAAACCAGTGACAGGAGGAGCATTCTTCGCAGGGCATGCCGCCAGGCTGCGGCTTTTCGCACAGCAGGGATTGCGCAAGATTCATCGCAAATTCCAGCTTGCCGATTCCCTGCGGCCCCTTGAGCAGGATGGCATGGGGCAGGCGCGACCGCAACCCGGCCCAGCGCTGCCAGGGTTCATGCTGCCATGGGTATAGATTTTTCATTTCAAAGGGATGCAACAACCTTTTCCAAACTTGCCTTAACTTCAAGCGGGGTCTTGCTGGCGTCTATCAGGGCAAATCTTCCGGGGGTTTTCCGGCAACGGTCCAGATAAGCCTGGCGCACCTTTTCAAAAAAACCGCCCTGCTCCTGCTCGAAGCGATCGAGCGTGGCATTGTTCGAAAGCCGCTGGCGCGCAACCTCGATGGGAATGTCGAACAGCAGGGTAAGGTCGGGCTGAAAACCGCCTTGAACCCAGTGTTCCAGTTGCTCCAGTTGTTCCGTCGGCACGCCCCTGCCCCCGCCCTGATAGGCAAAACTGGCGTCGCTGAAACGGTCCGACACCACCCAGGTTCCGCGCTGCAACGCAGGCTTGATGACCAGTTCGATGTGTTCCATGCGCGCGGCGAACATCAGCAAGGCTTCGGTGCGGGCCTGCATGGGCTGGTTCAGCAGGATTTCGCGCAGGCGTTCGCCCAATGGGGTGCCGCCGGGCTCGCGCGTGACCAGCACGTCCATGCCGCGCTGGCGCAAGGTATCGGCAAACCAGGCAAGATGGGTGCTTTTCCCCGCACCATCCACGCCTTCAAAGGTGATGAATTTTGCGCCGCTCATTTGCGGTGCAACTGGTAATGGTCGACAGCGCGGTTGTGTTTTTCCAGGGTGCTGGAAAATTCTGAGCTGCCGTCTCCGCGAGCCACAAAGTACAGGGCGTCGGTATGCGCAGGATGCAGTGCGGCACGCAGCGATGCCAGGCCGGGCAGCGCGATCGGGGTCGGAGTCAGACCGGCTCGTGTGTAGGTGTTGTACGGCGTGTCCTTCAGCAGATCGCGCTTGCGCAGGTTGCCGTCGAATTTCTCCCCGATACCATAGATCACGCTGGGATCGGTTTGCAGCCGCATGCCCTTGCGCAGGCGGTTGGTGAATACGCCCGCGATCATGTCGCGGTCGCGCGCCTGGCCGGTTTCCTTTTCCACGATGGAAGCCAGGGTCAGCGCCTGATAGGGGTTCTCCAGCGGCAGATCGGTATCGCGCCCTTGCCAGGCTTCCTGCAGATGCCTTTGCATGGTCTGGTAGGCGCGCCGGTAGATGACCAGGTCGCTCGAGCCAGTGGCGAAATAATAGGTGTCCGGGAAGAATAACCCTTCCGCCAGTTTTTCGGATGCGCCGATGCGTTGCAGAATTTCAGATTCGGACAAGTTGGCGCTGTCATGGCGCAGGCCGGGGTTGGACAGCACCGCCGCGCGGAATTCCCGGAAGGTCGAGCCTTCGACGATGCCGATTTCGCCCTGGCTCACCTGCCCCTTGACCAGCATATCCAGCAGCCCCAGCATCGAAACGGGCGCTTCCAGTTCGTAGTTGCCCGCCTTGATCTGGGTCGATTTGCCCAGCACGCGCGCAAGCAGCACAAAGGCCTGTTCGTTGGGGATCAGTCCTGACTGCTGGAACTGTTTGGCTGCGCTTTTCAGGCTGGCGCCCTGATTCAGCGAAAAGGCAAAGGGCTGGGCTGGCAGATCCAGGGGGCGGGTCGCAAGATATGCGGCGACCCCGGCCAGGGAAAGCAGCAGGAAAATAAACAGCAATAGCAGGCGTTTAATCCGGCGCATAATCAAACAGTCCGTTGGATGATGCTGGCCCGGGCATTTTCTGGTTGCACACCCTGGCCAGCATAGAAAAGTTGACTACTAGACCTTGCGGAACACCAGCGAGCCGTTGGTGCCGCCAAACCCGAAGTTATTGTTCACCGCGACGTTTATCTTCGCCTTGCGTGCGGTGTTGGCACAGTAATCCAGATCACATTCCGGATCCAGGTTGAAGATATTGATGGTCGGCGGGATGACCTGGTCATGCAAGGCCAATACGCAGAACAGCGATTCGATGCCGCCCGCGCCGCCCAGCAGGTGGCCGGTCATGGACTTGGTCGAACTGACAACCAGTTTCCTTGCATGATCGCCGAAAGCCAGCTTGATCGCTTCGTTTTCGTTCTTGTCGCCCAGCGGCGTGGAGGTGCCGTGCGCATTGACGTAATCGACCTGGTCCGGGTTGAGGCCGGCATTGCGCAAGGCATTGACCATGCTGCGCCTGGGTCCGTCTGTGCTCGGTGCGGTCATGTGGTAAGCGTCTGCGCTCATGCCGTAGCCGGCCAGTTCTGCGTAGATTGTCGCGCCGCGCGCCTTGGCATGCTCGTATTCTTCCAGCACCAGCACGCCTGCGCCTTCGCCCATCACAAAACCATCGCGGTCCTTGTCCCAGGGGCGGCTCGCGGTGGCCGGATCGTCGTTGCGCGTGGAAAGCGCGCGCGCCGATGAGAAGCCGCCGATGGCCAGCGGGCATATCGTTGCTTCGGCCCCGCCGGCGATCATGACGTCTGCATCGCCATACTCGATGATGCGCGCCGATTCGCCTATGCTGTGCGTCCCGGTGGTGCACGCGGTGACCACGGAGAAATTCGGCCCCTTCAACCCGTACATGATGGACAGGTTGCCGGAAATCATGTTGATGATGGTGCCGGGAATGAAGAACGGCGATATTTTGCGCGGACCCCCGGCGAGGAAATCGTTATGCGTTTCCTCGATCATCGGCAGGCCGCCAATACCCGAGCTGATGCACACGCCGATGCGCTCCGCATTCTGTTCGGTCACCACCAGGCCGGAATGCTTGAACGCCTCCATGCCCGCCGCGAGGCCGTAATGCACGAACGTATCCATGCGCCGCGCATCCTTGGCGGGCAAGTATTGGGTCACATCGAACCCGTTCACTTCGCCCGCAACCTGGCAGGCGAAAGCGCTGGGATCAAATTTGCTGATCCGGGTTATCCCCGATTTTCCCGCGACGATATTCTTCCACGTCTCGGGAACACCTATGCCAACGGGCGTGATTGCGCCCAAGCCGGTGACTACGACTCTGCGTTTGGACAAACTGTACTCCTGGAAAACCGGGGACGGAATTACTTCTGGTGGGCGTTGACGTAGTCAATGGCCTGTTGCACGGTGGTGATCTTTTCCGCGTCCTCGTCGGGGATCTCGCACTCGAACTCTTCTTCCAGCGCCATTACCAACTCAACGGTATCCAGGGAGTCAGCACCCAGATCGTTGACAAAAGAAGATTCGTTTTTTACTTCGGATTCGTTGACGCCAAGTTGTTCAGCAACGATTTTCTTGACGCGTTGTTCAATGGTCGACATTGTGTTTCTCCCTACTCCGGTTAAAAATCAAAAATCCTGTCTATTCTACCAAATTTGCCCGATTTTCAAAACTGCTTGTTCGGCGGTTGGCTTGCAAACAGGGGGTTGAAAAACGTGACGAACGAAGGCAGAACAAGGCGCGAAAGAATGAAAAAGCGGAATTTACAGGAAAGTAAATGAGCATTTCGAATTCTTGAGCAACACAGTCATGCCGAGCGCAGTAGTTTTTCCCCTGTCAGGCCATGTACATCCCGCCGTTTACATGCAGCGTGGTGCCGGTGATATAGGATGCGCCAGGGCCTGCCAGAAAAGCCACGGCGGCGGCGATGTCCGCCACTTGCCCGAGGCGTTTGAGCGGCACATTCTGAATCAGCATGTCGCGCTGCTCCTGCGGCAGAGCATCTGTCATGTCGGTGGCGATGAAGCCGGGGGCCACGCAGTTGACGGTGATGTTGCGGCTGCCGATCTCGCGCGCCAGCGATTTGCTGAAGCCTTCCATGCCTGCCTTGGAAGCGGCGTAGTTGGCCTGCCCGGCGTTGCCCATACTGCCCACCACGGAAGAGATGTTGATGATGCGGCCATGGCGCGCCTTCATCATGCCGCGCATCACGGCGCGGCTCAGGCGGAACACCGACTTCAGGTTGGTGGACATGATGTCGTCCCATTCCTCGTCCGTCATGCGTGCCAGCAGGTTGTCGCGCGTGATGCCTGCATTGTTCACCAGGATCGAGATTTCGCCGAATTGCTTGCGGATGCTGTCCAGCGTCTGCTCGACTTGCGCCGCATCGTTGACGTTAAGCGCCATGCCGGCGCCCTTGATGTCCGCTGCCGCAAGATAGCCGCTGATGGCCTGCGCGCCGCTTTCGCTGGTGGCAGTGCCCACCACGATTGCGCCCTGCTTGCCCAGTTCCAGCGCAATGCCTTGCCCAATGCCGCGGCTGGCGCCGGTTACCAATGCAATTTGTCCCTGCAAACTCATGAGATTCCCCTTTTGGTTTGTATTTGTGTCAGGCCAGTGCGGCCAGCGCAGCCGTCAGAGCAGCCCCATCGTTGAGCGCCAAGGCCTGCTGGTTGGTGTCGATGCGCTTGTTCAGCCCCATCAGCACCTTGCCGGGCGCGCATTCCACGTTGTGCGTGATGCCCTGCTGCCCGAAGTGCTGCACGGTTTCCACCCAGCGCACCGGAGAATACAACTGGCGAACCAGCGCATCCTTGATTGCTGCGCCGTCGGCGTAACTCTTCACATCCGCATTGTGCAGCACCGGAATGGCGGGCGCCTTGACCGCAACGCCTTCCAGGCGGGTGCGCAGCTTGTCCGCCGCACCGCGCAAAAGGCTGCAATGCGACGGCACGCTCATCGGCAGCATCAGCGCGCGCTTCGCACCCTTGGCCTTGGCTAGCTCCATGCCGCGTTCCACTGCCGAGCGGTTGCCCGCGATCACGACCTGCCCCGGTGAATTGTAATTGACGGCTTCCAGCACCTCGCCCTGGGCGCCTTCGGCGCATACGGCGCGCACCGCATCGTCATCCAGTCCCAGGATGGCAGCGATGCCGCCCGTGCCTTCCGGCACAGCCTGCTGCATGCATTCCGCGCGGTAGCGCACCAGCGGCAGCGCATCGGCAAAATTCAGTGCGCCGGCAGCAACCAGCGCGGTGTATTCGCCCAGGCTGTGCCCAGCCATCATGGCGGGAGCCGGGCCGTTCTTCGATTGCCAGGCGCGGTACACCGCCACCCCGGCCGTCAGCATGACGGGCTGGGTGTTGATCGTGGAATTCAGCTCTGCATCGCTGCCTTCGGCGACCAGCTTCCACATATCCTGTTTCAATACGTCTGAAGCCTCGGTGAAAGTGTCGCGCACCACTGCAAAATCGGCATAAGCGTCCATCATGCCGCGCGATTGAGAGCCCTGCCCCGGAAAAACAAATGCAAATTTTGTCATGTCGTTATTTTGATTACTTGACGTAAATTCTACCAGCGGATCAGGACTGCGCCCCAGGTGAAACCGCCACCTACGCCTTCCAGCAATATGTGTTGCCCAGCCTTGATGCGTCCGTCGCGCAGCGCCGTATCCATGGCCAGCGGGATGGAAGCGGCCGAAGTATTGCCATGGCGATCCACGGTAACCACCAGCTTGCCCTCGCCCAGATTGAGCTTCTTGGCGGTAGCCTCCATGATGCGGATATTGGCCTGGTGCGGAATCAGCCAGTCTATGCCGGAAGCGGCCACGCCTGTGCCTTCCAGCACCTCATCCACCACTTCGCTCAGCACTTTGACGGCAAACTTGAACACGCCCTGGCCGTCCATCTTGATGAAAGGATCGCCCTGCACCGTTCCGTTGCCGATGTAGCCGCGCGCTTCCAGCATGCCGCGCTGGCTGCCGTCTGCTCGCAAGCGGGTCTTGATGATCCCTGGCTCCTTGCTGGCCTGCAGTACCACGGCGCCTGCCCCGTCGCCGAACAGCACGCAGGTAGTGCGGTCTTTCCAGTCCAGCAATCTTGTCAGCGTCTCGGCGCCCACCACCAGCGCGGTGCGTGCCTGGCCGCTGCGGATGTACATGTCGGCAGTGGTCAGCGCATAGATGAAGCCGGCGCAAACCGCCTGCACGTCAAATGCCGCGCCTTGCCGGATGCCCAGCTTGTCCTGCAGGATGCAGGCGGTGCTGGGGAAAATCTGGTCGGGCGTGGTGGTCGCCACAATGATGAGGTCTATTTCGTCCAGTCCGACGCCAGCTGCCTCGATTGCACGGCGCGAGGCCTGCAGGGCCAAATCGCTGGTCATTTCGCCTTCGGCCGCCACGCGGCGTTCTGCAATGCCGCTGCGGGTGAAAATCCACTCGTGCGAGGTGTCGACTATTTTTTCCAGGTCGTAATTGGTCAGGACTTTCGCGGGCAGGTAACTGCCGGTGCCAATGATCTTGGAATACATTCCGTCTGCTTTCGAATTCATTAAGAGGCTGCCTGATTGAGCTGTTCGGAATGGTGCCACTTTTCCATATGCTCACTGATGTGCCGCAACATGCCGCTGCGCGCCTCCTCGGCCGCGCGCTCGATGGCGCAGCGCATGGCAAAAGTGTCGGCCGAGCCATGACTTTTCACCACCACGCCCTTTAGGCCCAGCAGGGTAGCGCCGTTGTAGCGCCTGTGGTCAACACGCCGCTTGAAGGCTTTCAGCACCGGCAGTGCGACCAGCCCAGCCAGTTTGGTGAAGATATTGCGGCCGAATTCCTCCTTCAGGAAGGTGCCCATCATTTGTACCAAGCCTTCGGAGGTCTTGAGCGCAACGTTGCCGACAAACCCGTCGCACACCACCACATCGGTCACGCCCTTGAAAATGTCGTCACCCTCGACGTTGCCATAAAAGTTTAGGTCGCTTTGCTGCAGCAATTCCGCGGCCCGTTTCACCACTTCGTTGCCCTTGATTTCCTCGCTGCCGATGTTGAGCAGACCTACCGTGGGATTATCCTTGTGCAGAATGGCGCCAGCCAGGGCGCTGCCCATCAGGGCGAAGTGCAGCAGGTGCTCGGCATTGCAATCCACGTTCGCGCCCAGGTCCAGCATGCAGGATTGGCCCTTGATGTTGGGCAGGAAAGTGGCGATTGCCGGGCGGTCTATGCCCGACAGCATTTTCAGCACATAGCGCCCGGTGGCCATCAGCGCGCCGGTATTGCCCGCGCTGACACAGGCGGTGGCTTCCCCGCTTTTCACCAGGTTAATGGCGACGCGCATGGAAGAATCTTTCTTGTTGCGCAGCGCTTGTTGCGGCGGTTCATCCATGCCAACCACCTCAGTGGCTGCATGGATGCGCAAGTTCGGGCCGGTGGCAGCGCCCAATGCGCGCAACTCGGCTTCAATGGAATCTGGCAGTCCGACCAGGACAATAGTGTCGCCGGGGGAGCTGTGCAAATATTCCACTGCTGCAGGAACGGTGACATGCGGACCATGGTCACCGCCCATTGCATCAACGGCTATTGTGACATCCATCAGGCGAGTCTCGCGGAATGGTGACAGATAAAATAGGGAGGGATGAAATCAGGGAGACGGATAGGCCGTTTCCCTGAAATCAGGTGCCTGTAAGGCTTATTCGCCCTTGGCTTTGGTGACTTTTTTGCCGCGGTAGTAGCCGTTGGGGCTGATGTGGTGACGCAGGTGAGCTTCGCCAGTGGAAGGCTCAACGGCCAGCGCCGGGGCGGTCAGAAAATCATGCGCGCGGTGCATGCCGCGCTTAGAGGGGGACTTCTTGTTCTGTTGAACTGCCATAATAACTGCTCCTTAATAAATCTATTTGTTTTTCAGTTCGCGCAATACCGCAAACGGATTCTGCTTCCCGGCGGGAACACTCTCCGCCGCCGCTGCGCATGCGCCTGATTCATGCCTGGGCGACAACGGCAGCCCAAGCAAAATCTCATCTTCAACCAGGCCCAGCACATCCAGGTGTGCATCGGCCGGGATGCGGTCTATCCCATCCGCCTCATCCAGCTCGCCGCCTTCCATCGAGGAGCTTTCCAGCTCGTTCTCCGGCACGGGCATCAGGAGGGAAACCGTGTTGATGGCATACGGCATACCCTGCAAACACCGCTGGCAGCGCAACTGGCAGTTGCCGGTAAGGCTAAGCTCCAGCAGGGGTTTGCCATCCTTGCCCATCAGGCCGCGCAGCACATAACCGACTTCCCCATCCGGCGCAGCCAGCATATCCTGCAGCCGCGTCATTTCCGAGACGGGCGCCGTACCGCGCAATTCCTGGCCTTTATGGGCAAAATCCAGGCTGTCTATGAAATGCCGTGCAAACATGAGCCGCGCATGATATATATTTCGGACGCAGTTGTCAAAAAAACCCGGGGTGCATTCACAAATAAAACAAAGGATTGCCCATTGAGTACCAAACCCGTTATTCCCGCCCAAACGCTTATCCTCGCCTCCACCTCGGCCTACCGCAAGGCCCTGCTGGAGCGCCTCGGGCTGCCTTTCCGGGCGGTTTCCCCCGGCGTGGATGAAACGCCTCTGCCGGGCGAAACCGCCCAGCAGACCTCGCTACGCCTTGCCGAGGCAAAAGCCCGGGCGGTGGCGGCCAAACACCCCGATGCGCTGATCATCGGCTCCGACCAGGTGGCGCTGCTCGGTGGCATGCAGTTGGGCAAGCCGCTCACCCACGAGAACGCTGTGCGCCAGTTGCGCTCGCTCTCCGGCCAATGCGCGGTCTTCTACACTGCCCTCACCCTGCTCAACGCGCGCACCGGCAACCTGCAAACCTCGGTCGCGGAAAACCAAGTCTGTTTCCGGGAATACACCGACGAGGAAATCGAATCCTACCTGCGCCGCGAAAAGCCGTACGACTGCGCCGGCAGCGCAAAATCAGAAGGGATGGGCATCATACTCATCAGCCGCATGGAAGGCCACGACCCCAATGCACTGGTCGGCCTGCCGCTGATCGAGCTGGTGACGATGCTGAAGAACGAGGGCGTGAAGTTCTGATTTCATTATTGTTCTTTCAGCATATTCGTCAGGTCGCCAATCGCCGGACGGTTTTGCGGCACATAAGGGTCTTGCATTCCATGCACCGGATTGGGCAGCGCAACGCGGCTGCGCGCCGAGAGCGGCTGGAGACGCCAATTCTTCTCGATGAATTTCAGGATTGACGCGTGGTCGTAGTAAGTGTGGTCCACCCAGCCGGGCCTGGCATGCGGTGAAACCAGGATCATGGGCACGCGCGGCCCATCGCCGAAGAAATCAATCGTTTGCACGTAGCCGGAATCGTAATACCCTCCCCCCTCATCGAAGGTAATGATGATTGCAGTATCCTTCCACAGGGCATGGTTCTTCTGAATGTGGTTCACAATGCCTTCGACAAAGTCGCTGAACCTGGTCAAGGTGGAATAACCGGGATGTCCGGAGACACCATCGGATGGCGTGATGAACGAAACGGCCGGCAGGCTGCCCGCCGCAATGTCGCCATAGAATTGCCCGAAATCCACGAGGTTGCGTTTCAAGCCGCTCTCCATCACGCCCTGGAAAAAGGTGAATGGATCGCAGATGGTGCAATAGCCCTTGCCTCCGCGCTTGCCATTGCCACGGTCGCCGGCATACCACTTCCACGACACGCCATTTTGGGAAAGCCGCTCCGCGATGGTGGGCATGGATTGCGGCGGCAAGATATAGTGTTCCGGGCCGAGCGGCGACCTGTCCCCATTGGCCCTGTAGCCAGGCTCATAGTTGTTCACCAGGTAGAATACGCCAGGCGCGCAATTTCCGTCGTTAAAGGCCCGGTACGGCAACCCGGACAAATAGCGCCTGATGGATGCGGCACCGGGCTGCGCCAGGTCTGAGCAATTTACATAGCTGCCGCCCGAGTAGCCGTCCTGCACATACGCATTGGGCGTGCCGGGAGCCGGATCGGGATTCTCGATTTGATTTTCGGGCGGTGTTGCTGCCTTTCCGTCACGGTTATAGCTGCCCACATCCCCCGAAGCGATGGCAATGAAGTTCGCGCCCGTGCCGCCCATCACCGGCTGGTGGTAGTTGTCGGCGAGCGCATAATGTTCGGCCAGTTCGCGGAAATAGGGCGCATCGCCTTCCGCCATATTGTAAAAGCCCATGCCGACTATGCCCTGCCGCGACGGTTTGGTGCCGGGTGCCTTATCGGATACCGTTCCCTCGGTGTCGGCGACCCAGACCATCAGGTCGTTCTTCCCCGCGTGGTACTGCTGCCACATCTGGAAAAAACGGTGCACCGGACTGCCGGCACGGGCGCCGGGCGGGAAATGCCGGCTGATCTGGAATGGGCCATTCGGCAATTCATTTGCCAATTTGGGGGGTGATGCCGAATCGCGAGTGGGCATGGCCTGTCCCCGTGTTCCGTTCGCGCCGGGCGCAGGCAGCATGTGATATGAACCTGCTATCGCCAGCTCCACGGAATATTCATCCGCGGGAACTGCGCGCTTTTGCTCCGCCAGCGAGAAATTCTTTCCCGGCAGGCCATCCTTGTTCACAATCCCCCTGGACAGCAGATTCGCCACCGTCTGCCCTTTCGGGGGCTGATAAGTCGCAAACACGTTATCGAAGCTGCGGTTCTCCCCCACAATCACGATCAGGTGTTTGACCGGCGTGGCGGTTTTCGTAGCGTTTGGGGCGGCGGTTGCTGCATGGGCGGCAGATAGGCAATACCCGCCAACGATCACAATAGCCAACGTGAGAAGCGCTTTATTCATTATTGATTGACCCCGCAGTTTGGCGATGTGCAGCACGGCAGGTGAGTGACTTGGCCACCCGGGTTCGGCTGTATTTACCCCGCTTGGGCTAACAGCTCCATCACCTGCTCGTCGCTCACCTGCGGAAAATCCATGTAGAACTGCCCTACCGCATAAAACATTTCCGGGGCATACAGGCATACCATTTCATCGGCCAGTGGCGCGACTTTTTCCAGCGTGTCAGGAGGGGCTACCGGGACAGCGCAAATGAGTTTCTGCGGCTTTTTGGCACGGATGGCATGGAGTGCCGCGATCATGGTGGAGCCGGTCGCCAGCCCGTCATCCACCACGATGACGCTGCGCCCGGCAGGATCCAGCGGCGGCCGCACCGGGGTATATTGCTCGCGGCGCTTGCGCATGATTTCCATCTGGATTTGCTTCTCGCGCTCGATGTGTTCCTGGCTTGCCATTTGCAGGGCGTAATCGGCGAGATACACCCAGCCGGTTTCATCCATGGCGCCGATGGCCAGCTCGGGGTTGCCCGGCGCGCGCAGCTTGCGCACCAGCACCACGTCCACCTCGCCGGCCAGTTTCTCGGCGAGAATCCGGGCCATCGGCACCGCCCCGCGCGGGATGGCCAGCACCAGCGGGTTCTGGCCGCGATAGGTTTGCAGCTTTTCCGCGAGCTTGTCGGCCGCGTCGTCACGATTGAGAAAACGCATGATAGTGCTCCTCAAAC
>DATDDB010000153.1:0-2732 GCA_036524005.1 Gallionellaceae bacterium
CCGCCATTTTCGGGAATCGCAATTACGGGGCAACGGGGATAATGGAGAATAAACAATGAACATCTGTTTTATCGGCGGCGGCAACATGGCCAGTGCGATGATAGGCGGACTGCTGCTCAACGGCACGTGCAAGCCGGGCAACATCCGCGTGGTGGAGATCAATGACGAGGCGCGCAGGCAAATAGCTACCCGCGGGGTTCAGGTTTTCGCCGGGCAGGACGAAAAGGCGATACAGGGCAGCGATGTCGTGGTGCTGGCCGTCAAGCCGCAGGGCATGAAGGAGGTTGCCACGCAGTTGGGACCCAGGCTTGCCGCCGGGCAGGTGGTGCTGTCCATTGCGGCTGGCATCCGCCTGTCCGACCTGGGAAGATGGCTGGGTAATGCGGAGGCAGGCTATGCCCTGGTGCGCGCCATGCCCAACACACCCGCCCTGGTCAGCGCCGGAATGACCGGTCTGTATGCCCGGAAACTCGATGACATGCAGCGCCAGCGGGTGGAGGAGATCATCCGCGCAACCGGCGCATTTGTCTGGGTGGGCGTGGAGCATAACGTGGATGCCGTCACCGCCATATCGGGCAGCGGCCCGGCCTATTTTTTCTATTTCATCGAGGCGCTGGTGCAGGCCGGGAAGGAGCTGGGGCTGGAGGATGAAACGGCGCGCCAGCTCGCGCTGGAAACCGCATTGGGCGCGGCCAAGCTCGCGCATGACAGCCCGGAAGACCCCGCCACGCTGCGCGCCCGCGTCACCTCGAAAAACGGCACCACCGAGCGCGCCCTGCTCAGCATGGAGGCTAACCATGTCAAGCAGCACATCATTGCCGCGGCAAAAGCCGCGGCGGCGCGCGCCAAGGAAATGGGCGACGAGTTGGGGAGCGCATGATGCTGGCACAAACCGCACAGTTTTTCCTGGATATGCTGCTTGAGCCGTACGCGGTGCTGCTGCTGTTCCGTTTTCACCTGCATTGGATGCGTGCGCCGCTGCGCAATCCGCTGGGCGAATTCGTGTGCCTGCTCACCAATCCGCTGGTGCTGCCGCTGCGCCGCGTGATTCCGGCCATGGGCAGGATAGACACCTCCTCGCTGCTGCTGGCCTTTGGCGTGGAGACGATATATCTCACGCTCCTGCTGCTGCTGAGAGACAAGGGATTGGACGGCCTGCTTCTGCCGCTGTGGGCGCTGTTCAAACTGTTCAGGTTCAGCATTTATCTCCTGATATTTGCGCTGCTGGTGGAAGCGCTGATCTCCTGGACCTATCCGCATGCACCCTTTGCCCCGTTGCTGCGCAGCATTACCGGCCCGTTCCTGCGCCCCTTTCGCCGCCTGGTGCCGCCCAAGGGCGATCTGGATTTTGCCTTCCTGATTCTTTTTTTCCTGTGCTTTATCATCGTCAGGCTGCCGCTGGAGTGGGCAGAAGTATTGATACTGAGGGCGATGGGGGTAATTCCGTAGTGCCTCCATGGTATCGGAATGAGGGCGCAGCTGTCGTTCTGACGCTGCATGTGCAGCCCGGCGCCAAGCGCAGTGAAATAGCCGGCCTGCACGGCGACGCGCTGAAGATACGCCTGGCCGCCCCGCCGATCGAGGGACGCGCCAACGAGGCGCTAATGCGGTTCATTTCCGAGCTGTTTAACGTGCCTTTGCGCAATGTGGAGCTGCTGCGCGGCGCGCAGTCGCGCCACAAGATGGTGAAAATCAGTGGCAGTGCGGTTTCCCCGGAAAGCCTGCTGAAATAAGCTTCCGAAAACCAGCCCCGATCAGGTGGAGCAAAACACGTCGCGCGTCATGCTCACCAGCTTGATGATGCGCGCATCGTTGATGCGGTAATACACGCGGTTGGCGTCCTTGCGGGTATTCAGCACCGCCTTGTCGCGCAGGATGGAGAGGTGCTGCGAGATATTGCTTTGCGATGTTCCCACCTGTTCCACGATGTCCTGGACGCTCAATTCGCCATCGGCCAGCACGCACAGGATTTTCAGGCGCAGCGGGTGGGCAATCGCCTTCATCGCCGTGGCCGCATGCACGATGTCTGTTTCATTGTCTATCAGTCTAGCCATATTCATGCCCCGTCATTCCGCTGAGAGCGCTACATTTTTGCCACCCGGCAATACCAGCCCTGCGCAAATCGTCTAAAATACCACCTTCGGTATATAAGTACCCGGTGATATTTTAATCCATTTGTCATGAAGAACCACCCCCCTGTTTTATTGCTCATCCTCGATGGTTTCGGCTACCGTGAAAACCCGGACCACAACGCCATCGCACAGGCCGCCAAACCCAACTGGGACAACTTGTGGCGCGACTACCCGCACACTGTGATCGGCACCTCCGGCCTGGACGTGGGCCTTCCCCAAGGCCAGATGGGCAATTCCGAGGTGGGCCACCTCAACATCGGCGCCGGGCGCGTGGTCTACCAGGAATTGACGCGCATCGACTTGGCCATCCAGGATGGCAGCTTTTACACCAACCCCGCCCTGCAACAGGCGGTGCAACAGGCCAAGCAGCACGACAAGGCCTTGCATGTGCTGGGATTGCTCTCCCCCGGCGGGGTGCACAGCCACGAACTCCACATCCAGGCCATGGTGGAACTGGCCGCGCGCGCGGGACTCAAAAAGATCTACGTTCACGCATTTCTCGACGGCCGCGACACGCCCCCGCGCTCGGCCGAGGCTTCCCTGCGCGCCATGCAGGAAAAGTGCGCCCAGCTGGGAACGGGGCGCATCGCCACGATCGTG
>DATDDB010000154.1:0-5676 GCA_036524005.1 Gallionellaceae bacterium
TACTTTCAAGCCGAGTGGATGAAAGCTTTGGGCGACTTCAAGATCGCGTTGCCGAACTCTTCCGGCGCTGCGACCAATTGAACATCGATGCGATCAGGGCGAACGAGGGGCGGCCTTGAACAAGTCCACCGCTTGACCTGATGCTGGGTAAGGCTATTCACCCGACGAACAAAGCAATACCCCTACTGCCTAGATAATTCGATATAGTCCAAAAGTAGGATATGAATTTTCGGAATAATGATTAACATGCGCGCCATCTAAGTGGGACAGAGGGAATTGATGCAACTCAGCATCCCTTCAAACCCCAGGAAAGGCGCGCAATATGAAACAGGATGGTGAAGTACCTGACCGTATTATTGCCGAAACTGCTGCAACCGAAGGGGCAGAAACATTCACGGTGCTGGACTACCTGTGGGAGGGCCAGCAAGGCAGTGCGTTTGAGCCTGTCGATCCCGCGCCTGTCGATCCGCAACAGCCAGCCAAGTCCAGGCTGGACTCGGCCTTGAGAAGTTATTCCAGCTGGCTGGATTCCATCAGTCACGATTAATTTCCTCCGTTGTACGCTGCGGCCCTTCGAGCGCTATAATTCAGCCATCCCGGCAGCCGAATTCCCCTTCCCGGAAAACGCCAACCAAAATTCCCGCCAGCAGGCGGAGCAGCAAAGTCAGCAATACAATAGCGCCGGGAACAGGCGAGGAATCAAAAAGGGGGCATCCAAGGAGAGCCGCCATGAAGAAGAAATCCTTTCCCCTCCCCGACGTTTACCGCCTGCTCGAGCCCGGCCCGGTGGTGATGGTCACCACCGCCAGCAAGCAGGGCAAGGCCAACATCATGACCATGTCCTGGTTCACCATGATGGAATTCACCCCGCCGCTGGTGGGCTGCGTCATCAGCGGGCGCAACCACAGCTTCGATGCGCTCACGGCCACGCGCGAATGCGTGCTCAACATCCCCGATGCCCAGCTTGCAAAACAGGTGGTGGGCGTGGGCAATTGCCACGGAACCCGCGTGGACAAATTCAGGAAGTTCAAGCTCACCCCCATGCCCGCCGCGGAAGTGAAACCGCCGCTGATAGCCGAATGCTATGCCAACCTCGAATGCCGCGTGCACGACGCGCGCCTGGTGAACAAATACAACTTCTTCGTGCTGGAAGTGGTGAAGGCCTGGATAGACCCTGCGGTGAAATCCCCGCGCACCCTGCACCACGAGGGCAGGGGAGTGTTCAGGGTATCGGGCGAAACGATCAGGCTGCGCTCGAAAATGGCGTGAGCGGGGCGCTTGCACCAGGCTGGATGCGCGGTCGTCTCCTGCCTGCGATCGCCTTGCCCCGCGAAAATCTGGTATCGTCTCCGGGCTGGATGCTGGCTGCGGCCGCCCCGGCGCAAGCAGTTTCCGTCACCCCGAGATGAAAGGAGTCGCTCATGAGGTTGTTGTTGCTGCCCGTGTTTATTTTGCTGCTTTCCGCGTGCTCCACCGCGCGGGCTCCGAGCGCGCCGAACTCCCTCTCGTTCACGCCTCCCCGCGAGGCTGCGGCGGTGTCGCTGTTCAGTGGAGACGCCGCGGTGCTTTCCGATCAGGACATAGACAAGATTCTGAAGTACAAATACGTGCCGCCGCACCAGACGCGCATCGCCGTGCTGGCGCTGGGCCAGCAATTCTGGATGGGGTATTCGGATGAACTTGCTCGCGGCGGCGAGGAGATCCGGACAGCCTTCACCCGGCAGCTGCAAACTTCGCCCGTGATCGTCAAGGCCGCCTACCTGCCGACACTGCTCATTCCGGAAAAGCGCTCGGTGGCCTACTTCCGTGAGGCGGCCACGCGCTACCAGGCGGACGCGCTGGTCGTGTATCAGTCCAGCTGCCAGACCTACCAGAAATACCGCATGTTTTCCGCGAATGCCGTGAAGTCGTTTTGCAGCGTGGAGGCCGCGGTGCTGGACGTGCGCACCGGGATAGTGCCTTTCACCACGACCGCCACCCAGGAATTCACCACCGAGGAAGCCCCCAGCGACATCAACACCTACGAAGCCATGCAGAAGGCGGAGCAGCGTGCCATCCGCCAGGCGCTGCTCAAGGTGGGCGAGGACGTGGCGGGATTTTTCGGGCGCTAGGCGGGCGGCGGGACGGCTGCCTTCCAGGAGGGTGTGAGCGTGTTGCGCGGAAGTCAGAAGCGGGCAGCGCAGGCTTGCTCCGGCAGGTGCTGCCTGATAGATTGCTTGCAGCGGGGCAGCCAGTACGCCCCGGCATCCGTCCCGCAATTGGCATTCATCGAGGTGCGATTCATGCCCAGAATTAAATTGCTGTTGCCGGTCTTCATGTTATTGCTCGGGTTTTCCAGCCCGGCCAGCGCAGCCTTTCCCTTCTTCGGCTCGAAAGAGACCGTCCGGGTTTTGGCCACCACCGGCATACCGGCGGCGGACGGCAGCAACTTCAACCTGGGGCGCAAGCTGACCTTCAGGGCATTCCTGTTGCCCTATGTCATCGAGGATGGCGGCTATGTGCTGGTGCAGGCGTCCGACCCGAAGAAATATTCCCCCCTGCCCACCGGCCACAAACTGGCCACCCTCCAGGCAAACGGGTACCTGCCCAACCCCCTGCCTCCGCTCAAGCTGAAATTTTCCGATTACCTGGTCGGCTATGCGCTGTGGTGGCTGCTGCTGGCGATCATCGTGGTGCACCAGACCATTGTGCGCCGCGCTGCGAGAGAGGAAGCGCGTGAGCTGGGCGGCGAGGATTTCTAGCGGTGCTTGCACCATGAGGCCATCTCTCCCTTTACTGCTGGTTGCCGCCTTGCTCGGGGGCTGCGGAGACGGCCTGTTCTATCAGCCCAGCCACACGGAATACGGCACACCGCAGCAGGTTGGCCAGAAATACGAGGAGGTGTATTTCACCTCGCGCGACGGCACCCGCCTGCACGGCTGGTTTATCCCGGCGCAAGGCCGCCCCAAGGCCACCATCGTGCATTTCCATGGCAATGCGCAGAACATCTCGGCGCACTATGCGTTCGTCGCCTGGCTCCCGCGGCAGGGGTACAACGTATTCACCTTCGATTACCGGGGCTACGGCAAATCCGAAGGCAAGCCCGGGCGCAGCGGCATCCATGAAGACGCGCAGGCCGCCCTCGACTACATCGCAGCCCGCCAGGACACCGGCACCCCCAACCTGGTCGTGTTCGGGCAAAGCCTGGGCGGCGCCATCGGCATCGTCGCCGCGGCCGAAAGAACGCAGGGCATCCGCGCGGTGATCATCGACTCCACGTTCACCGCCTACCGCGACATCGCCCGGGACAAGGCTCACGAAGTGCCGCTGGTGGGCTCGGTGGCCGGTTCCGCGCCCTCGCTGCTCGCCTCGAACGCATACAACCCCATCGACTACATCGCCCGGATCGCACCCATCCCGCTCCTGCTCATGCATGGCACCGACGACGCCGTCATCCCCATCGCGCACAGCCAGCGCCTGTTTGAGCAGGCAGGCGCTCCCAAACAGCTCTGGGTGCAGAACGGCGGCCGCCATATCGAAGCCTTCTCCGGCTTCCTTCCGCAAATGGGGCCCATCGTGCTGCGCTTCCTCGACCAGTCGCTGTCTGGCGCGGCAGTGCCCACCGGGCAGGGGGCGGTGGAGCGAAACTGACGGCCCCCGGCTAGGCCCTGCCGCCAGTGCGGGAATGGCGGCTTCCCCTTGACGCAGCTGGATTTTTCTATATAATCTCGCCTCCCTTAAACCTTGCTCCACCGTTACGCATGACGGGGGGCTTTAATCCATAAGGAGAATACATGCGCCACTACGAGATCGTATTTATCGTACATCCCGACCAGAGCGAGCAGGTGCCCGCGATGGTCGAGCGGTACAAAACCCTGGTGACCAGCAAGAAGGGCGCGATTCACCGCCTGGAAGACTGGGGCCGCCGCCAGATGGCTTACCCCATCCAGAAGGTGCACAAGGCACACTACGTGCTGATGAACATCGAGTGCGACCAGGAGACCCTGGACGAACTGGAGCACGCCTTCCGTTTCAACGATGCGGTGCTGCGCCACCTGACCATCAAGACCAAGGCCGCGGTCACCGTGCCTTCGGCGATGATGAAGGAAGAGAAGTCGCGCTCGCTGGCCGGCGAAAGCGCCGAGCAACCGGCACAGGGCGCAGCAGCGGAGTCCGCTGAGGCGTGAACGGGGCGGGTTGCAACCGGCTGGTGATTGCCGGGCAACTCGTCGAGCTGGACGTCATGCGCTACACCCCGGCGGGAATAGCGCGGATCGAAATGAAAATCCGCCATGCTTCCCGGCAACAGGAAGCGGGCGCCGAGCGCCAGGTGCAGTGCGAGATTACCGCGCTGGCACTGGGCGCAGCGGCACAGCAGGCCGCCCGGCTCGCAGTCGGGCAGCAGGTGCAGGCGGAAGGATTTTTGGCCCAGCGGAGTTTGCGCAACACGCAGCTGATACTGCACATCGAACATATTGAATAGGAAATAGACATCATGGCTCGTATTACTGGTGGTAAGAAGAAAGACGACAAGAAAAAAGGCCCTTCGCGGCAGCTGTTCAAGCGCCGCAAGTTCTGCCGCTTCACCGCGGAGAAGATTGCGGAAGTGGACTACAAGGACCTCAACATCCTGAAGGAAATGATCTCCGAAAACGGCAAGATCATCCCGGCCCGCATCACCGGCACCAAGACGCGCTTCCAGCGCCAACTGGGCACCGCCATCAAGCGCGCGCGCTTCCTGGCCCTGCTGCCCTACACCGATTTGCACTAAGGAGCAGGACATGCAAGTTATTCTGATGGAAAAAGTATTGAACCTCGGCCAACTGGGCGATGTGGTCAAAGTCAAGAACGGCTATGCCCGCAACTTCCTGATCCCGCAAGGCATGGCCAAGCGCGCCACCGAATCCGCCGTGGCTGAATTTGCCGCGCGCCGTTCCGAACTGGAAGCCGCCGAAGCCGCCAAGCTGGCCGATGCCCAGGCACGCGCCGCCAAGCTGAGCGGCCTGTCCGTGAAGATCGCCCAGATGGCGGGCGTGGACGGCAAGCTGTTCGGTTCCGTCACCAATGCCGACATCGTGGCGGCCCTGGCGCAGCAAGGCATCAGCGTGGAAAAGTCCCAGGTGCGCATGCCCAGCGGCCACATCAAGCAGATCGGCGAATACCCGATCGACATTGCGCTGCATGTGGACGTGGTGGCGGGCATCAACGTATCGGTGGTGCCAGAAGCCGCATAATTCCGGGCCCCATTTCTTCAGTGATACGGCGTTGGCTTCCGCGCTCGCTCCTAGCCGTGCTACCCATGCACTGTCTTCGTCGCTCGCTTGTCGCCGCCTTGTCTCACTTTTGAACTGGGGCCGGAATAGGTAACTGATTGTATCTACGGAAGTAACAAAAAAGGGGCTGGCAACAGCCCCTTTTTGTTTTTACGCGCATTGCGCGTAGACGTAGTAGACGTATAATTCCCCTCCGACTACACGCCTCTTCCCATGCAAAACCTGTCACTCGTCAGCCCTGATCCCGAGCTTGCCGCCATCAAGCTGCCGCCGCATTCGGTGGAGGCCGAGCAATCGGTGCTGGGCGGCATGCTGCTCGATTCCACGGCATGGGACAAGGTCGCCGATCTCATCGGCGAGCAGGATTTTTACCGCAACGAGCACCGCCTGATCTACCGCCATATCGCGCGCCTGTGCGACCAGG
>DATDDB010000155.1:0-21571 GCA_036524005.1 Gallionellaceae bacterium
CAAGGAGCTGTCGCAGCGCCGCGCGCAAGTGATGGTGAACCAGCTGGGGGCCAAAGGGGTGGACAAGAGCGACATCGAGGCCGTAGGCATGGGTTCCGAGCGCATGCTGGTCAAGCCGGACAACACGCCGGCGAAGAAGGCCAAGAACCGCCGTTACGAGGTTGAAGTCAAGTTCTAAAGAAGTCAGGTTTTAAACCAGCAAAAAGCCCCGGCAAGCCGGGGCTTTTTTGTTTAGTCCACTTTCATCGGCAAGATGACCATCTGCTGGCCGCGCAGGTGCAGGCGGCGCTGCATGGCTAGTGCGGTCTGGTTGTGCAGCCAGCGGATGAATATGTTGTCACGGGTGAAAATCAGTTTGGCTGCGAAGCACACGCTGTTCGGATATTCCGCGATGACTTCCTGTGCCAGGTCATCCAGCACAGTGATCGGGTCTGTTCCGTAAGCCATGCGCCAAGTGGCCTTCAGCCCCTGGCTGCGGCAGAAAGCAGTGTAGTGGTATAACGCGCTCTGGGTCTGGTCCTGCATGGTGCGTATGGTGGCTTCGCTGTCGTAGCTCTGGGTGTCCACCTCGCCCGCGCTGATGAACACGAAATTCTGGAAATGCCCCGGGAACAGGCGCAGCACCCACATGATGGTGTGTATGCCGACGCCACGGTGGTTGTCCACCAGGAAAATTGCGGTCGGAAGCTCCGGGTCCAGTTTTTCCGGGAAGCCGGAGGCGGAATCGTCCACCGATTTCCCGAACAGCTCTTCGGCCACGCGCAGTTTTTCCTTGGTTTCGTCATAATGCTTGCGGATCAGGAGGCACAGGCCGATCACCAGGCTGGTGATGAGCAAGGTGACCCATCCGCCTTCGGTGAATTTCGAAATCAACGTGACCATCAGGATGCTGCCGGTGACGGAAAGGCCAAGCAGGGAAAGAGACAGCCTGCGTTTCCATGGCTGCCGGCCGCGCCGCTGGCGCCACCAGTGCACGCACATGCCCAGCAGCGAGAGGCTGAAGGTGAGGAACACGTTGATGCTGTAGAGCACTACCAGCAGCGAAACGTCGCCATGGCTCCAGATCAGGATCATCAGGGCGGCCACCCCCATCACGATGATGCCGTTCTGTGTGACCAGGCGCGTGGAGAGCTGGCGGAACTGGCGCGGCACCCAGGAATCGGCCGCCATGTTGGCCATGACCGCAGGTCCCCCCAGAAAACCGGTGTTCGCGGCGACCAGCAGCAACCCTGCTTCCAGTGCCAGCGTCAGCGCCAGCGTGCCGCTGCTCATCCAGTCCGGGAGTCCCAGCGTGGCGATGATGGACTGGAAAGCGACCGCATTCAGCGTCTGGCCTTCCACATGCTGCGCATTCCACAGCAGATAAAGGACAATGATGCCGCCGGCGGTGAAGGCCAGCGACAGCGCCATGTAGAGCATGGTCAGCTTGCCGGTGTGGACGCGCGGTTCTGCCAGCCGGTTGATGTTGTTGGAAACGGCCTCGATACCGGTATAAGTGCCGCCGCCCAGCGAGTAGGCCTTGAGGAACAGGGAGGCAACAAACACCCAGCCCAGTTCCTGCGTGAGCAGGTGGGTTTCGTTCATGGTGTCCGGAACCAGGTTGGGCAGGCCGGTTGCATGATTGGCGATGCCGTAGCCGATCAGCAGCGCATGGGTGATGAAAAATCCGAGGAAGACGGGCAGCAGCACCTTGATCGATTCCTTCATGCCGCGCAGGTTGAGCACGATCAGGATGATGATCAAGACTATTTCGGTGCCGATCTTGACCGATTGCCAGGAGGCCGGGAACAGGCTGAACAGCGCATCTGTGCCGCTGGCGACGGAAATGGCGATGGTCAACACGTAGTCCACAATCAGCGCAGCGCCCGACACCAGCCCTGCATATTCACCCAGCAGATGGGACGCCACCTTGTAGCCGCCGCCGCCGGAAGGGAACAGTTCGATCACCTGGTTGTAGCCCAGCGCGATAATGAACACGGTGAATGCCGTTGCCAGGGCAAGATACAGGCCGAGATGGTGGTGCGTGCCCAGCGCCAGGAAAGCCTCTTCCGGCCCGTAACATGAGGAGGAAAGACCGTCTGCGCCCAGCCCGACCCAGGCGAAAAATGCTGCCAGCGCAATATGCTGCCGGGTTTCCGGCTTGAGCGGATCCAGCGATTTGCCGATCAGCAGTTCACGCAGTTTCTTCAAGAAATTCATCCAACTCTCTCCTTGCTGCTTTTCTTGTTCTAGCCGTTTGGGACGGTGGCTCTTATAAGTTGTGCGCTACAGCAATACAAGATTGTGGCTACGGCCACCGCTGCGCGGTTAACTTGCTACGCAAGTTAGCCTCCACCGCAATCTCGTATTGTTGTGTTACAACAATACGAGATTGTCCCTGTGTATCAGTTCCAGTTCATCCACATATCCGAGGATGGACTCGATCTCGCTGCTGGCATGGCGCGCGATGCGGCGCGCCTCGTCGGCGCTGTAGTTGACCAGGCCGCGCGCGATGTCGTTGCCGCTCTCGTCGAGGATGGCGACCACCGCGCCGCGCTCGAATTCGCCGCTGATTTCCATTACCCCGATAGGTAACAGGCTTTTGCCGTCAACGCGCAAGGCGCGCACTGCGCCTTTATCCAGCTTGATTTTCCCGCTGACCTGCAGGTGGTCTGCCAGCCATTGCTTGCGCGCCGCCAGCGTCATTTGCGGTGCGACCAGCAGGGTGCCGATGTTTTCGCCGCGCAACAGGCGCGGCAGCACCTCGCGCTCGTGGCCGGAGGCAATGACGGTATGTGCGCCGCTGCGCGCCGCGCGCCGCGCGGCGAGCACCTTGGTGATCATGCCGCCGCGTCCGATATGGGTTCCTGCGCCACCCGCCATGCTTTCCAGTTGCGGGTCGCCGGCCTGCGCGACATCGATCAGTCGCGCGCCGGGATCCTTGCGCGGGTCGGCAGAATAGAGGCCGCTCTGGTCAGTGAGGATGATCAGGGAGTCGGCTTCGATCAGGTTGGCAACCAGCGCGCCCAGGGTATCGTTGTCGCCGAATTTGATTTCGTCGGTGACCACCGTGTCGTTTTCGTTGATGATGGGGATGACGCCCAGGGTAAGCAAGGTGCGCAGGGTGGAGCGGGCATTCAGGTAGCGTTCGCGGTCGGCCAGGTCGGCATGGGTGAGCAGCACCTGCGCGGCACGCAAGCCGTGGCTGCGGAAGCAGCTTTCATACACCTGCACCAGCCCCATTTGTCCCACCGCGGCGGCGGCCTGCAGTTCGTGCACCGCGCTGGGGCGCTGTTTCCAGCCAAGGCGCTGCATGCCTTCCGCGATTGCGCCGGAGGAGACCAGCACCACCTCGCATTCACTCTCGCGCAGTGCGGCGATTTGTTTGGCCCAACTGGCAATGGCCGCCCCATCCAGTCCGGCGCCCTGGTTGGTTACCAGGCTGCTGCCAACTTTGACGACAATGCGCTTGCAGTGAGTCAGTGTGGTTCTCATGAACACCTCTGGAAACCTACTGCGCAGCCTGATTGCCGCGTTGCGTGCTCGTTCATTCCTCGCCTACCTATCAGGTATGTGGCTCCGACGTAACCTGAAGGTAAGTCTACGCCGAAACCAAAGGTTTTCTCGTCATTCACTGCGCGGCTCCTTGCACTCAGGCTTGCTCGCTACGATTTCCAGAGTTGTTAAGGGAGCCATCGAGAGTATCAATCCCACTTTCCTGTGCGCTTTGCGCTGCCGCTGCGCGTTCTTCTTCTGCAGCCTTTTCCAAATGTTCCATGATAGCGTAAGTCAGTTCCTTGCAGCCATCCCCATTGATTGCCGAGATGGCGAAATGGCGTGTGTGTTCGCCGAATTCGCGCAGGAAAGCGGCGACTTTTTCATCCTTGTCCTCCAGCAAATCCAGCTTGTTCAGCACCAGCCAGCGCGGCTTGTGGTACAGCGCTTCGTCGTATTTGCGCAGCTCGTTGAGGATGGCGCGCGCCTCGTGCACCGGGTCGGTTCCCTCGTGCAACGGGGCGATGTCCACCAGATGCAGCAGCAGACGGGTACGCGCCAGATGGCGCAAGAACTGGTGCCCCAGGCCGGCGCCTTCCGCGGCACCTTCGATCAGGCCAGGAATATCGGCGATGACAAAGCTTTTTTCATTGGATACGCGCACCACGCCCAGGTTGGGGTGCAGCGTGGTGAAGGGGTAATCGGCCACCTTGGGGCGTGCGGCGGAGACTGAGCGGATGAAGGTTGATTTGCCCGCGTTGGGCATGCCGAGCAGCCCCACGTCGGCCAGAACTTTTAGCTCAAGCTGCAGTTCGCGCCGTTCGCCTTCTTCGCCCGGAGTGCACTGGCGCGGTGCGCGGTTGGTGCTGGACTTGAAATGCAGGTTGCCCAGGCCGCCTTGCCCGCCCTTGGCCAGCAGTGCTTTTTCGCCGTCGTGGGCGAGGTCGGCGATGAGTTCGCCGGTTTCGAGGTCGGTGATCACGGTGCCCACCGGCATGCGCAGGATGATGTCGTCCGCCCCCTTGCCGTAGCAGTCTGCACCCCGTCCGGACTCGCCGTTTTTGGCGCGATGGATGCGCGCATAGCGGTAATCCACCAGGGTGTTGATGTTGCGGTCCGCCAGTGCAAAGATGCTGCCGCCGCGGCCGCCGTCGCCGCCGTCCGGGCCGCCCTTGGCAATGTGCTTTTCGCGCCGGAAGCTGGCCGCGCCATTGCCGCCGTTGCCGGCGATGACTTCTATCTTGGATTCGTCTATGAACTTCATGGTGACCAACAAAAAAGCCCTATCGTCAGATAGGGCTCATTTATGGCTCATTGTGCTTGAGCGGGGCGTACTTACGCGGGAACTACCGAAACGGTCTTGCGTTTGGTCGCGCCCTTGATTGCAAACACCACCGTGCCGGTGATCTTGGCGAACAGAGTGTGATCCTTGCCCATGCCGACGTTATCGCCTGCGTGGATACGGGTGCCGCGCTGGCGCACAATAATACTGCCAGCATTGATTACTTCACCGCCGTAGCTCTTGACGCCCAGTCGTTTCGAATGCGAGTCGCGGCCGTTACTGGTACTGCCGCCGCCTTTTTTCGATGCCATGTTTGTGCTCCTTCGATGTTAAGCGGAAATCCCGTCGATGCGGATTTCGGTATAGTTTTGACGATGGCCCTGATGCTTCTGGTAATGCTTGCGGCGCTTCATCTTGAAGATTTTTACCTTATCGCCACGGCCATGGGAAACGATGGTTGCCTTGACCGAGGCGCCGTTGACCAGGGGCTTGCCGACAGTTACTTTGTCGCCTTCGCCCACCATCAGCACCTTGTCCAGCACCACGGCGCTGCCGACGTCGCCGGCAACGGTTTCGATTTTCAGTGTTTCGCCTTTGGCAACGCGATATTGCTTACCACCGGTCTTGATTACTGCGTACATGACTGCCTCGCTTGATTGCGGTTTTGGTTTTACAGAGCCGCGCATTATACACAACTAGCGCCAGCCGTCAAAATGGTTTTTTGTCTGGGCGGTAGCCGCGGCGGCGGCCCCGTCTTATGGGAGGGTGGTAAATGTTTGGTTTTGGTAACATCCGCTCATGGCTGCTTCCCACTTTCATGCGATTGCGCTCGACCTCGGCACCACGGCGATAAAGGCTGGCTTGCTTGATGGGGGAGGGGGGCTCTGTGGCATTGTTTCCCGCGCAGCACCCGAAATGAAGGTCGAGGGTGGCCGCTATGAAAGCGACGCGCTGGCGTATGCCCGGGTTGCCGAGCAGGTGCTTGAGGAATGCATGGCTGGGGCGCGTGGGATGCCGCCGCTCGGATTGTGCAGCCAGCGCTCCACTTTCCTGGTGTGGAACCGTTCCACCGGCGACCCGGCAACCAGGCTCATTTCCTGGCAGGATAACCGCGGTGAGGCCAGCTGTGAGGCCTTGCGTCAGGAAGAGGGGGTGATCGGCGAACTGACCGGCCTGCGCCTGACGCCTTATTATTTCGCTCCCAAGCTGCGCCTGCTGCTGCTCGAACGCCCCGAATTGCGCGCCGGGCTCGAACGGGGCGAATTGTTGGCAGGCACACTGGACACTTTCCTGATCTGGCGCTGGACGGGCGGGCGGCATTTCATCACGGATGCCTCCATGGCGGCGCGCACCTTGCTGATGGGGCTGCGATCGCAGCGCTGGTCGCCCACGCTGTGCGATTTGTTCGATATCCCGCTTGCGCTGCTGCCCGAGATCATGCCTTCAGCGGGTTTGAACCTGCGCTTGGGCAACGGTTTGACCCTGAAGGCCTGCATGGGCGACCAGTCTGCTGCGCTTATCGCCAGCGTAGGCACAAGCCGTTCGGATGTCCTGGTCAATCTGGGTACGGGCGGCTTTGTTTTGCGCTACCTGGCGGAAGGGGAGGCTGCACAGGCGGGCTATTTGCGCACCATGGTTTTCCAGGACGGCAGGCACCATGCGCACATCGCCATGGAAGGCACGCTCAATTCGCTGGCGGCAGCGTTGGCCCCCTACCCTGTAGGCGAGTGCGGCGTGGATGATCTTGCGCGCGGCGACATTTACTGCCTGGCCGAACCCAGCGGCCTTGGCGCGCCCTATTTCCGCAGCGATTTGGGCATGCGTTTTTCCGCGCCGGTGGAGCCATTGCCGCCGCACCAGGTGGGCTGCATATTGCTGGAAGGAATCATCTTCCGTGTGGCGCGGGTGCTGGAGGATTTTCAGCGTGCCTCCCCTATCGGGCGGGTCCTGCTTTCAGGCGGGCTGTCGGAACTGGCAGCATTGCAGCAGGGCATCGCGCAATGCGCCCCATGCGACGTATTGCGCCTGAAGCAGAAGGATTCCAGCCTGCTGGGGGCAGCTCTGGCCGCGGCGGGGATGGAAACGGTGACTGGCGGTGTTGCGGAAAAAATACAGGTTGCGCATGGCGTTAGCCGGCTTGGGGTGCAATACCAGCGCTGGAAGGCGTGGTTTGACGCACAACTGGCGAAATAAGTCAGCAAACACTAACTTGATTTTTTTGCTCAAGTTTGTAAAATAACCTCGCGATTGTGGGGAATTTCCCGCGTACAGTTGCAGCCCCTCACGGTGCATCCACCTGCAGGATCTTTCCTCCTTCGTTGTTTTCTGTTCCCAAACACAGGAGTGCGAAATCATGAACATCTTTACACATGAAAAGCGCAATATGCCGCCGGAAGACCGATCATTCTATGTTGAAATGGCAGCCGCGATTGTTGTGGCAACGGCCCTCGCGTTGGCGATATAACGCAGTGCGGGGGCGCCAGGTCTCAGGTTCAGCCTGACTGGCGCCCCGTTTTTGTGCTAATTTTACATATATCGGAATACCTACCACTCGGACAGGAACAGCGATGATGCGAGACTCATTCGGCAGGAATATTACCTACCTGCGCCTGTCGGTGACTGACCGTTGTGATTTTCGCTGTTCATATTGCATGGCGGAGAAGATGCATTTCCTGCCGCGCTCGGAAATTCTCTCGCTGGAAGAATGTCTGCTGGTCGCCAAGGTATTTGTCGGCCTCGGCGTGGACAAAATCCGCCTGACGGGCGGCGAGCCACTGGTGCGCAAGGATTTCCTCTGGCTGGCCAAGCGCATACGCGAACTGGCGGGCCTGCGCGAGATGGTGCTCACCAGTAACGGTTCCCAACTGGCCGAATTGGCCGCCCCGCTGGCACAAGCGGGTATGGATCGCGTCAATATCAGCCTGGATACACTGGTTCCCGAAAACTTCCGGAGCATCACGCGTACCGGAGATTTGCATCGGGTGCTGGCGGGGCTGGATGCTGCGATTGCCGCATGGGGCGCCCGCCGTATCAAGCTGAATACCGTGCTGATGCGCGGCATCAACGACCAGGAGTTGCCTGAGCTGGTTCGGTTCGCGTTGCAGCGCGGCGTTGACATCAGCTTCATTGAGCAAATGCCGCTGGGCGAAACCCGGATCCCGCACGCTGCATCATATCTGGATAACGACGAAGCGCTGACACGGCTCAAGGCGATATTCGAGATGATGCCCAGCGCTGAAACCACTGGAGGTCCGGCGCGCTATTGGCGCATCGCCGGGCATGAGTCGCGCATCGGCTTCATTTCTCCGCACAGCCGGAATTTTTGCACCGACTGCAATCGTATGCGCGTAACGGCGCGCGGTGAATTGTTCCCCTGCCTGGGCAACGAGACCATGGTTGATTTGCTGCCCGTAGCGCGCGCCGGAGACGAGGCGGGCCTGCGCGAATTGATCCTGAAAGCTGCAGCTGCCAAGCCGCAGGGGCACGAGTTCGACCCGTCCCAAAATAATTCGAGCGTTGTGCGGTTCATGTCGCGCACAGGCGGGTGAAGTCATGGTTGCCGGAAATTCCGTCACGACAGTGATACTCGCGGGCGGGCAGGGCAGCCGCATCGGGGGCGACAAAGCACTGCGCGATCTGCGCGGCCTGCCGTTGATCGAGTGGGTGATCGGCGCAATCATGCCGCAGGGCACGGAAATACTTATCAGCGCCAACGACAATCAGACCGCCCTGGCGAATTTTGGGTACCAGGTGATTTCCGATTATATGCCCGGATATGCGGGGCCGCTGGCCGGATTGCAAGCTGCGCTGCGCCATGCGAGCAGCGAATGGGTCGTCAGCGTGCCCTGCGATACACCCTTCCTGCCCGATGACCTGATTGCGCGGCTCTTGGCCGCAACTGGCGGCGCCGAAGCCTCGGTGGCAGTGGTGAATGGCAGGAGACAACCCGCCATCGCCTTGTACCGCAAGAGCGTATTGCCCAAGCTGAATGCCTATCTGGAAAGCGGGGAGCGCAAGGTGGCAGGCTGGCTCGACAGGCTGCAAGTCCGCGAGGTCGAATTCGACGACGCAGATGCCTTCATCAACATCAACTCGCTTGAGGAGCTGGGTGCGGCAAACAAGGGGTGATGGCAACCAGGCAGGTTCGCACGATTTTTCGATATTGAATATAAGGATGAAGTGGCGAATATGGCTGTTACCAAAGAACTTAAGGTTGGTCTGGTCTCTGTCAGCGATCGTGCCAGCAGCGGTGTCTATCAGGATGCCGGTTTGCCCGCGCTGGAGGAGTGGCTGGGTTCCGCGCTTTCCAGCCCCTGGCAAAGCATCAAGCGCCTGATTCCGGACGAGCAGACGCTGATCGAGGCGATGCTGATCGAGCTGGCCGACATCGAGGGCTGCCATCTGATACTTACCACCGGCGGCACGGGCCCTGCGCCGCGCGACGTGACACCTGAAGCGACACTGGCGGTGGCGCACAAGGTGTTGCCGGGCTTCGGCGAACAGATGCGGGCGGTGAGCCTGAAGTATGTTCCAACGGCCATACTGTCGCGCCAGATAGGCGTGGTGCGTGGCTCCTGCCTGATACTCAATCTTCCAGGGCAGCCCAAGGCGATCAAGGAAACGCTGGATGGCGTGTTTGCTGCCGTGCCTTATTGCCTTGATTTGATCGGCGGGCCGTATGTGGAAACCCATCCGGACATCGTAGCGGCATTCCGCCCAAAATCGGCACAGCGCAGCAAATAAGCGGGACTCCGGGGCTGCGCCGGTGACTGGCCGGCGTCCACATCCTGCCCGGATGTCGTTACACATACCTGCTTACGTAGTTGTACGCCTTCAGTAAAGTTCATTGCAGGATTAAAGTCGTCGTCTCACTTGAGATTCGGGGCCGTGCAAATGTGCAGCTGCGAAACAAATGATACGCCGGATACTGCGCCATCCGATTCGCCTGAAAAGTGTTGCGGGCTGCAAACCATTGGCGCGGCGCGGCGCGGGATGGCCGGCCTGGTTTGCTGTTTGAGCGCACGACGCATGGTGTGTGAGTATGCAGTGCATTTCGGCGACAGCTATTATTGCCGGCATCCACATAACCCCGACCTGACCGGGCGCCACAGGGCGTATCACCAAGAAGATTAACCACGAATAAAAATTTAATGCGAAGAATATCAAGGCCACCCTGGATACAGGGTGGCCTTGATATTTCCGCTTGTGAAAAATTGCGAACAGGGGAGGCTTATCACTTTTTCGTCGCGCGGCGGCAGGACGCGCCGCATTTGAATTCGGTGAGTCAATGTCACCGGATCGGCCTCTCGCAAACCTGATTTCAACGGCATCACGGTTGTGCCATGCCCGCTTCGATCATGACATTCTGCTACGTTCCCGCTCGCCGAAAGTGGGTATCACGGATTCACTGCAATTGAGTAGAGACAACGGATTTGAAAGAGAGTAGCTTCATGTCGCAATCCTAATACGTCAGGGAGTCAACGCACTCGTAAAGCATCAAGGAGTCCATCATGAAGATCAGTACATTCACTCGCCTGATTTCATCCATCCTGCTCGCCTTTCTTGCGTATGCTCCGGCGGCATACGCGGCGGGCTCCGCAACCGCGCAATTCAACGTCACGGCAAGAGTTGGAGCTATCTGCTCGGTAACGGCAAACACCCTGTCATTCGGCGACTATACCGGCCTCAAGGCAGACGGCGTGACGACCGTATCCGTTGATTGCACCAACGGCCTCGAATATGCGGTGGGGCTCAGCGATGGGTTTTATTTGAACGGGGCATTGCGCCGCATGAAACATTCCGGCAGCAACGATTACCTGGCCTACCAGCTCTTCAACAACGCGGGCAGGACCACCATCTGGAATACCTCGTCCGGGAAGGTGTTCGGCACCGGCACGGGCTTGCCGCAGGCGCTGACCGTGTATGGCCGGATTCCTGCCGCCCAAAGCGCTCTCACTGGTGATTATTCGGACACGATCACCGTGACTGTGGACTATATGTGAGTCCTTGGCAGGCCGCCCGCAAGGCGCGGCCTGGCGCACGCATGATGCATTGCATCCCATGGTGAAGAAGAGGTGACGAGAATGTCCACTGGATCGGCTGTCGGGCGGCTGATAACGGCCCTGGTGTTCGCGGGCGCCGCAACCGGCGTCCAGGCCGGCTCGCTGACGGTGAATCCGGTCGTCGTCACCCTGGATGACAAGACGCACAGCGCCGCGCTGACCATCAAGAATGAAGGCAGCGAGGTGCGCGTCATCCAGACCGAATTGCTGCGCTGGACCCAGAAAGACGGCGCGGACGTGCAGACGCCCAGCCGTGACATGCTAATCAATCCTCCGCTGGCGACGCTGCAACCTGGGCAGACCCAGACTGTGCGCATTGGCCTGAGACGCCAGGTGGATAATGCGCAGGAACTGGCTTACCGTCTGTATCTCACCGAGATTCCGTCTCCCGGCGAGCACTTTACCGGCTTGCGCATCGCGCTGCGCCTGGGCGTTCCAATATACGTGTCGCCCAAGGCCAGGCCGGACGCCAGGCTGGGGTGGCAGGCCACGCGCGCACCAAACGGGGCGCTGATGCTGACTCTGCTCAACAATGGCAACCGCCACCTGCGCGTGGACAGATTCAAGGTCATAGACCCCGGCACCGGACGGGAACTGGGCGCATCCCGGCCGGGCCCGTTTACGTTGCTGGCAGGGCAGGCTCGCCGGTATTCGCTGGCGCTTCCGGCGGGTTGGGCGGGCGGGCGGGTAAGCATGCTCACCACGACAGCAGACGGATCGGACGAGACCCGGGTTGAGGTGCCTGGGCCAGCCACATAGGTTGCGCCGCCTATTTTCAACGTGCAGCCCGCATTCACGGTAATCGGATGTTCCCGTTTCACCGCATGAGGCCTGCATGGATACGCAGCGTGACCGTCCGATTTCAAGCGTCCTCCCCGATGTTGCCATCGGGGCAAACCAGGTTGGGGAGGAGATGTTGGCGAACAGACCGGGACATCTTTGCGCGGCGCTGGCCTTGCTGGGCATGACATGCAGCTTCGCAGGGCACGCACAGACGCCGCCGCCCTTTTCCGGCAAGGCCGAACTGCTGCTGGCAGTCCGCATCAACGGCGCGGCCCAGCCGGACAGCGAACGCATCATTTCCCTCAACAACGGGCGTCTGGCTGCCAATGCGGAAGCGCTGCAGCACTGGCGCCTGCGCATCCCGGCGGTCACGCCGATCCCCTTCGAGGGCCAAAGCTATTACCCGCTCGACGCCATTCCGGGGTTGCGCTACCAACTGGATCAGGCGACACAGGAATTGCAGGTCACGATTCCCCCCGCCGCTTTCCTGCCCAGCGGCATCAGTGAGGCAACTGCGTTGCAGCGCGCCCCCAGTGTCTCCCCCGGCGGCTTCTTCAATTACGACCTGCTCACCCAGCGCAACAGCGTAATTCAGACCGGCACTCAGATCAGCACTCAGACCAGCAACGCCTTGCTTGAAGCAGGCGTATTCAATCAGCAGGGGGTGGGCACCAGCACCTTCCTGTGGCAGAACCCCGCCACGCCGCAGCACTTTACCCGGCTGGAAACCGCCTGGACCCGGGACGATCCGTGGGCGATGTCGCGCTTTCAGGCGGGCGACAATATCACGAGCGCCGGCACCTGGGGACGCGCGGTGCGCTTTGGCGGCCTGCAATCGCGCAGCAATTTTGACACGCAGCCCGGCTTCATCACCTTTCCCCAGCCCGGCGTTGCCGGTATCGCCACGCTGCCCTCCACGGTGGATGTGTATGTGAACAACGCGCGTCACCTCAGCCAGGGGGTACAGCCCGGCCCCTTCGAGATCAATAACGTGCCCGTCATCAACGGCGCGGGGGACGTGCAGCTGGTGGTCACGGATCTGCTTGGCCGCCAGCAGGTCATCACCGAGCACTATTACGCGAGCCGCTCGCTGCTGCGCGAAGGGCTGAGCGATTACTCCTATGAGGCGGGCGTTGTCCGCACGGATTACGGCCTGTACAGCAACCACTACGGACAGTCGTTCGGGGCAGCCACCTATCGCCACGGCGTAAGCGACCGTTTCACCAGCGAGCTGCGCGCCGAGGCGATGTCCGGGCAGCAGACAGCCGGCCTCGGTGGCTTCTACCTGTGGCCTGCCATAGGCACTGCCCAGGCAGCGCTCGCCGCAAGCCACGGCCCCGACGGAAAAGGCGCACTGTTGATGGCGGGAATCGAGCATGTGAGCCAGGGAGTCTCATGGAGCGTGCAGGAGCAGGGTGGCAGCCGCCGCTTCACCGAATTGGGCTGGGTGACCAACGGCATTCGCCCGCGCCGCATCCAGAGCCTGTTCCTGGGATTCCCGGTCGCCTGGCTGGGCGGGTCGCTGTCGCTCAGTGGTGTCAGCCAGCAATATTGGGGACAGGCGAGCACCCAGCTTGGCTCCATCAACTATGGCCGCAGCCTGTCACGGGATTTCTTCTTCACCGCATATGGAACAAGAAGCACGACGAGCGGAGCCGCGCCCAGCTATCTCATCGGCTTCACGATCAGCACCTACCTGGGGGATCGCACCTCGGCCAGCCTGCAGGCCAATCGGCAGAAAGCAGGAGGCGACGGCATTTTGCAGGTGCAGAAGAATCTGCCGGAAGGCGACGGATTCGGCTATCGGATGATGGCGGACCAGGGCCTCAACAAGCGCCAGGAAGCAGACGGTTCATGGCAGACCGGCATCGGCGCTTACAACGCAGGCGTTTCGCACCAGGCCAATATTTCCAGCGCGCGGCTGGGGGCCAGTGGCGGCATGGCATTTCTGGGAGGGACAGGCTTCCTGAGCCGGCGCATCGATGACAGCTTCGTTATCGTCAATGCCGGGGGTTATCCCGGCGTGCGCGTCTATAATGAAAACCGCCTCGCGGGCGCGACCGACAGCCAGGGAAAAGCGCTGATTCCGCATCTGCTCCCGTACCAGCAGAACCACATCAGCCTGGAAGAAGGCGATTTGCCCATCGAGGCGCAACTCGACACCCGCGAACTGCTCATCACCCCGGCACTGCGCAGCGGCGCTTATGCCGAGTTCCCGGTCAGGACCGTCCACGGCGGCACTTTGACCATCGTACTGGAAGACGGATCATACTTTCCTGTAGGGGGCAAGGTGGTCATTCTCGACCAGGACGAGGAATATCCCGTCGGCCAGCACGGTGAAGTGTTCCTGCCCAACCTTGGCAAGACCAATCGCCTGTTCGTAGTCTGGGAACATCAGTCCTGTGAAATCATCCTGGATTTGCCGCCCAATCCTCCCCCGCTCGCCGACCTGGGACGCCGGACCTGCAGGGGAGTCAAACCATAATGACAACATACTGCAAGGACGCTGCGATGAAAAACCCCTTACACCCTATAATGATCCTGCTGCTGGCCCTGCCGCTGCCAGCCTCCGCTGCGTGCGTGACTTGCACCTGCAACGTGAGCGCTTCGGGAGTCTCCTTCGGAACGTACAATCCGATTTCCGGTTCGAACGCGGAAAATGCCGGCAATGTCCGCATTAACTGCGGCGGTGCCGCCGGCACGGTCAACTACACCATCCAGCTCAACCAGGGGATATACAGCAGCCGTTTCAGCCCGCGCCAGATGGGCAGCGGCAGCAACCGCCTCAACTATGACCTGTATACCGACCCGGCGCACACTATCGTCTGGGGCGACGGCAGCGCCGCCACCGGCTTCATTTCCGGCTCGCTCAACGTCCTGCCGCAGGGTTCCAGCCGCGACCACATCGTGTATGGACGCATTCCGGCCCGCCAGAAATTGGCAGGAGTGGGCGGCTACGGTGACACCATTACTATCACCGTCACCTACCAGTGACTCATGCGATTGCCGCACTTCGCCGCGGCCATTCTGGGTGGACAGAATAAAAAGGCCACCATGAGGGTGGCCTTGATATTTCCGTTTGAAAAACGGTGGCGAACCGGATGAGCTATCAGTCCTTGTTTGCCTCGAGTTCAAATTCCAGCTTGATGTCGTCGCCCACGGCAGGCAGGAACGCCTTCATGCCGAAATCGGAACGCTTGATTTGTGCCGTTGCTCCAGCACCGCATTCGTATTTCTTGCTCATGGGGTTGGTGCCGCATTTGAATTCGGTTACCGTCAATGTCACCGGCTTGGTCACGCCCAGCAGGGTCAGTTCGCCTTCGATGCTGGCCGGTGCATCGCCCTTGAAATTGAATTTTTTCGACTTGAAGGTGATGGCAGGAAATTCGGCAGCATTGAAGAAATCCGGAGATTTCAGGTGATCGTCGCGCTTGGCGAAACCTGTGCTGATCGAGCCGGATTCGATGGAGATTTCGACCGAGCCGGTTTTGGCAGCCATATCCAGCGTGGCTTTGCCGCTGGTCTTGTCAAAACGGCCGTGCATGGTGGAAAAACCGAGATGGTTTACCGTGAAATGAGCAAAGGTGTGGGGCGGATCAATTGTGTATGAATCGCTCGCATGGGCGGCAAACGGTAGAACGGCAAGCAACATAACCAGGGCATGGCGTTTCAGCATTGTTATTCTCCTTAAGGTTGACTACGTCGGGGTTAAAACGGTGGCGCACCTGCTACGCGCCAGGTCAAAAAAACCGCGCCCGCAGCGCAAGCCAGGGTGGCAGCGGACAGCAGGGTGGATTGTAGCCACAGGGCGACTTTTTCGGAAACAGGAATGATTTTGGCGGCCAGCGGAATGGCTGCCAGCGGCAGCAGCGCGTACCAGGGCAATTTCACACTCAGTACAGCATAGCTGCCGGCCAGTCCAGCAAGCAGCGCCAGCGGCAGGGTAAACGTGTACCCGCAGGGCAGGCGGCTATTGGTGATCATTTGGATCAGCACATATGCGCCGGCAGCCGCGCCCAGCGCTACACCATACAAGCCCAGCGATGCGTAGCCGCCGAAAAGCACTGCAAGCCCGGTTCCCAAGCCCAGCGCCAGGCCGGCACTGCCGGCGCGCACCGGCTGCTCGCCCAGCTTGTCCATCCAGAAAACCAGCCATCCGGCATACAGCGCAATACCCGCGCCCCACAGGAACATCTGGGCGAGCTGGTGCTGTTGCAGGATGCGTTCCGCCACCCAGAGTGCCGATGCTCCTCCTGCCGCCGTCAACAGCGGGCGTATCCATGCCGCATTGAAGAGGGCCAGCGGGATGGCGGCGAGAGCGGCCACCGAGCCCAGCCATACGATTTTTTGGAAGGTTTTGAGCGACGAGAAATCCAGGGAAAACCCATTGTCCAGGTAAACCGTTGCAGCAAAGCCCAGGATGACCGCAAGGCCGCTGAGGCGCAACGGCTGCAGCAGCACTGCTGCCAGCAGTGCCACACCAAACGGAACCAGGCCCCCCTGTACGGCGGGGTGATGCAGTAATTCTTGCAACTTATTCTCCCTGTGAGGCTCAAATGCTGCGCGGAGTGTAACATTTAGGGCGGGCGCTTGAAAAATAGTCATGCAGCCCAAATGTTACAGCGGCGCGGGGACCTGGCGGCCTGCCGCTCGCCGCGTATAATATGGCACCTATTATTGGGTTTATGTCACTGGAGATAATTGCATGAAACGGATTTTCCTGTTTATCCTGACCAACCTCGCGGTTATGCTGGTCCTGGGCACTGTCCTGCGCTTGCTGGGTGTGGATCGCATCGTGGTCCACGGGGGCGCCATCAATTACAACGCAATGATGATAATCTCGATGGTGTTCGGCTTTGGCGGCGCCATCATATCGCTGCTGATGTCCAAATGGTCGGCCAAGATGGCCGTAGGGGCACAGGTCATCGAAAACCCGATAGACCCGACCGAGCGCTGGCTGGTGGACATCGTGCGCAAGCAGGCGAACGAGGCGGGCATCGGCATGCCGGAAGTGGCGATCTACGATGCGCCGGACGTGAATGCCTTCGCCACCGGCTGGAACCGCGATAATGCCTTGGTTGCGGTGAGCACCGGCCTGCTGCAAAACATGGACAAGGACGAGATCGAGGCCGTGCTGGGCCACGAAATCAGCCACGTCGCCAATGGCGACATGGTGACGCTGACCCTGATTCAGGGCGTGGTCAACACCTTCGTGATTTTCTTCTCCAAACTGATCGGCTTCCTGGTGGATCGGGTGTTGCTCAAGAACGACGAACGCAACGGCCCTGGAATCGGCTATTACGTCACTGAAATCGTGGCGAATATCGTGCTGGGCATACTCGCCAGCATCATCGTCATGTGGTTTTCGCGCCAGCGCGAATTCCGCGCCGACGCCGGCGGCGCCAGGCTGGCCGGGCGCGGCAAGATGATCGCCGCTCTCGAGCGCCTGAAGATCAACCACGAACAGGCCGCTCTGCCGCAGCAAATGGCCGCATTCGGCATTTCCGGGGGCGGTGTGTCCAAACTGTTCATGACCCACCCGCCGCTGGAAGAGCGCATCGCTGCACTGAAGGCCGCACAGTAATTGTTTATTGAGGTTGGCAAAAAGGCCCGCGTGACGCGGGCCTTTTTGTTTCACGGGCGCAAGGAAGTTGAATGCGCTGGTTAGGTCACGCCGCTACTTGCCCGCGGGGCCGGCAGCCGGCACGGCAGAGCTGGCTCCCGGGGCAGGTGCGGGAACAGCCTGCGGTTTGGGTGGCGGAGGGGGGGTGTCCTCCTCATCGTCCTCGTATTGCGGGCGCGGGGGATGGCCGTCATACACCTGGCTCTGGCGATACGACAGGTAGGCATCGCGCATGAAAGAATACGGATCCAGCCCGGCCTGCTCCAGCAGTTGTTCATTTTCCAGCAGGTTGGCGCGCACCCGCACGCCGTTGAAGAGGATGGTCTGGTTGCGGCTGCTGGCTGGCCTGATGTTATTGGTCAGAGAGGTGACGCTGTCCGCATAGAGTCCTACGCCGTCACGCACCGAGCTGGGGCCGAAAAAGGGCAGTACCAGATAGGGGCCGCTTTCTATGCCCCAATAGCCCAGGGTCTGGCCGAAATCTTCGTTGTGCTTGGGAAAACCGAATGCGGACGCTGCATCCGCCAGTCCACCCGCGCCCAGAGTGGTGTTGATCAGGAATCGGCCGCTGTCCGAAAGCGCCTGAACGAACTTGAACTGCAGCACGTCGTTCAACGTGACCACCACATCGCCCAGATTGGAGAAAAAGTTGTTGACCATGGTGCGACCCGGAGGCGGCACCACGGCGCGATAGCCCCTGGCAACCGGCTTGAGCACGGCGCGGTCCAGCGTGTCGTTGAACTGGTACATGCTGCGATTGAACGGCTCGAACGGATCTTTGGGGTTGTGATAGCCTGAAGTCGATGTGCAGCCGCCCAAAAGCAGGATCGCGGGTAAAAGGGAAATTGGGCGCAAGATGGTATGCAGGATTGAAATATGGCCGCAATTATAGGGGGAATATACGATATGGCAAGCCTGACCGGTACGATGGCACGCTATGCCCTGTGCATTTATCGCCATTGTGAATTATCATGGCCATTATGAAATGGTATGCCAATAAACTCCTGCTGGGCGTCACCGCATTGTTCCTGCTGCTGGCGCTGGTCGAAACAGCCTGGCTGCACGGGCTGCTGCCGCATGAAAACCGACTGTCCGATTTCTTTGTGCGCCTGCAGGCGCAGGGGCTGCAGCCCGATCCCGACATCGTCATTGTCGACATAGACGATTACAGCCTCGCGCGCATGGAGTCCAACGCCGGCAGCTGGCCCTGGCCGCGCTCGGTGCATGGCGAGATGGTGCAAGGCATTGCCCGGCAGCGGCCGGCCGCCATTATCTTCGACATCCTGTTCAGCGAGCAGGACAAGTATCGCCCGGAAAGCGACCGGGAGTTCAACGCTGCGCTGGAGGCGGACAGCCGGATATACTTCCCGATGGTGCGGCGCGATCCGGCGCTGGACGCTAAAGGCGACCCGCTGGTGGAAATTGCGCCCATGCTGGGCCTGCTGCGCACCCCGCAGGCCGAGAACGATGCGCGCATAGCCTTGCTGCCGCCGCTGGCCATTGCTCCCAGGTACTGGCGCACCGGCACCATCACCTTCGTCAAGGATGACGACGGTGTGGGACGCCGCTACCAACTGTATCCATCGGTCCATGGCTGGCTGATTCCTTCGTTGCCCGCCCGGGTGGCATCAGACCTGGGTTACCAGCCGCCGGAACAGGAAGACATGATCCTGGCCTGGCGCGGAACCAAGGGGGCCTACAAGCATATTTCCTATGCCAAACTGTACGAGGATTTTGAACGCGAGCAGCCGCAGCGTCCGCAGGATGAATTGCGCGGCAAGATCGTCTTCATCGGGACCGATGCCACGGGCCTGCACGATTTGCGCGTGACGCCGCTGGCCTCTGATTATCCGGGGGTGGAGATGATGGCCACTGCGCTGGACAACCTGAAGAACCATCGCATGATGCAAGCCGCGCCTAAATGGATCTCGCCGCTGCTCACTTTTGCCCTGCTGGGGATATTGGCCCTGCTATTGCTCAACCGCGGCTATGTGCTGAGAATAGGGATACTGCTCGCGGCGGTCACTGCGCTGATGCTGTATGGCAGCTATGCCGCTGTGGGGAGACTGTATCTGTTGCCGGTGCTGACGCCCTTGCTGCTGGCCTGGGGTTATTACATCTCCGGCGCGCTCCTGGAATACCTGCGCGAGCGGCGCGAGCGCGAGAAGACCATGAGGGAATTCAGCCGCTTCGTCAACCCGCATGTGGTGAAGGAGCTGCTGGCGCAGGGCGGCCTGTCGCGCGCGGGCGAAAGCCGCCAGATCACCATCCTGTTCTCCGACATCCGCGGCTTCACCACGCTCTCCGAAAAACGCACCCCGCAGCAGATCGTTTCCCTGCTCAACCGTTATTTCACCCTGCAGGTGGGGGTCGTTTTCCGCCACGGCGGCTCGCTGGACAAATTTATCGGCGACTGCATCATGGCGTTCTGGGGCGCCCCCCTGGATGACCCGAATCATGCGCGCAATGCGGTTGCGGCGGCGCTGGAAATGGCCGATGTGCTGCAACGCTTCAAGCAGGAACTGGGCGAGCAGGACGCGGGCTTCGACGTGGGTATCGGTATCCATTCCGGCCCCGCGGTGGTTGGCCTGATCGGCTCGGAACAGCGCCGCGAATATACTGCCATCGGCGACACCGTGAACCTGGGCAGCCGCATCGAAGGGCTGACCAAAGGCGTCTCGCGCATTCTGGTGTCGCGCGAGACCCGGGATTTGTGCGGCGATGCATTCGATTTCGTGCCGCACGGCTCTTTCAAGGTAAAGGGCAGGGATCAGGAAGTGGAACTATTTGAACCTCGCAGAAAGGAAAGTTAATGAAGCTTTCAGGATGGATGATTGCGGCCGGCCTGGCATTGACATGCGGGTTGGCTCTGGCAGGCGATACGGCATATACCGTGCGCCCCACGGAATTGAAGGAAAAGCCCTATACCGACTCCAAGACGCTGAACAATCTGGCGCAGAATACCAAGGTTGAGATCGTCGGGCGGCGCGGCAGCTGGAACAGGATCAAGATCGGCGAAACGACCGGCTGGGTGAAAATGCTGAGCCTGCGTCTGGGTGCAGCCACCCAGAAGACCGGCGATACCGGATTCAAAACCTTGTTCAATGTGGCCTCGACCGGCGGCAGCGGCAGCACCATGACCACCGGCGTGCGCGGCCTTTCCGAGGAAAAGCTGCACACCCCCCAGCCCAACCCGCAGGCATTGGAGGAGATGCACAAGCTGGCGGTCGGCAAGGATGAGGCGCAACAATTCGCCAAGTCCGGGAAGCTGGTGGCGGCGAAGATGGATTACCTGCCGGCTCCGGCCAAGTAAGGAGAACGAGATGAAATTCAAAATCGCCAGTGCAATCCTGTTCAGCGCGCTTGCCTTCCATGCATCGGCTTTCGATTTCGGCAACATCGACGACCTGAAAGGCGCACTCCAGAAGGCGCAAAAGGTGAACGAACAAGTGAAAAAAGCCACCGAGGACGTGCCCGAGCCGAAAGAAATCGAAATGGGCGGCGGCATCGCCAGCAACCTGTTGGGAGCTGCCCCCCTGCTGAAAAATGCGGCGGTGCAAAAATATGTGAACGATGTGGGGCGCTGGCTGGCGCTGCAAACCGAGCGCCCGGACCTGCCCTGGCAGTTCGCCGTGCTGGATGACAACGATGTCAATGCCTTCGCCTCGCCCGGCGGCTATATCTTCATCACCAAGGGCCTGCTCATGAACATGAAGAGCGAAGCAGAGCTCGCCGGGGTGCTGGCGCACGAGATCTCCCACGTGCTGCGCAAGCACCACCTCAATGCCATCAAGAAGGGCGCACGCACCGAACTGATGGCCGAGTTCACCTCCGAGGCCGTGAAGGACAAGGGCGGCAGCAAGAACCTGCTCAAACTGGTCAATGCGGGCACCGAGCTCTATGCGCGCGGCTTGGACAAGGATGACGAATTCGAGGCCGACCGCATGGGCATCGTGATCGCGGCGCGCGCCGGGTATGACCCCTACGGGCTGCCGGCCGTGCTGCAGACCCTGCAGAGCCTGAACCCCAAGGACACCAAGCTGGCCCTGATGTTCAAGACCCACCCGGCGTTGTCCGACCGCCTCAACCTGCTCGACCAGCTGATGACAGGGCGGTTCGACGGTTTTGAAGGGCGGCCGGATCTGGCGGAGCGGTTTACGGCGGTGATGAACGGGAAGTAGGGGGCGAAGGGCGGCTTTGTCCCAAGAGCGGACATTAGGAGGATGTTTCAATCTATGACAGCCCTAGGGGTCATATTTATTTGTGCTGGCTTTATATGCTGGTTTATTGGCGCTAGCGAAGTTACAAAACGAACGTTCAAGCGACTCGGGATCAAGCGTGACTGGG
>DATDDB010000156.1:0-24980 GCA_036524005.1 Gallionellaceae bacterium
CAAAACTTTTGTCTATCTTGAGCATGTCGAGGGGCAGCCTTTTTAAATAGGACAGTGATGAATACCCTGTGCCGAAATCATCAAGTGAGAAGGTCAGGCCCATTTCTTTCAATTTCCGCATTTTATTGGTGGAATCATCAATGTTTTCAAGCAGCATGCTCTCGGTGATTTCAAGTTCCAACTGGTATGGGCTGGCTCCTGTTTTTTCGAGGATGAGCCTGACATTCTCAATGAAATCTTCCTGATTGAATTCCTTTGCACTGATATTTACAGACAGGCTTAGGTGTTTTGTCATCTCGCGCATGCCCCAGGCGCTGAGTTGGCGGCAAGCCTGCTCAAGGACCCACAAGCCGATGGGCACTATCATGCCGTTTGCCTCGGCCAGAGGGATGAACTCGCCTGGGAGTACCAATCCATATTCCGGGTGCTGCCATCGCAGCAGCACTTCTGCACCCACAACCTGGTTTTTCTGGTTTACTCGCTTCTGGTAGTAAACCACGAATTCGTTCCGTTTTAATGCGACACACAAGTCAAACCCCATTCGCGCATTTTTATCAATGGCGATTTGCATCTCATGATCAAAAAAGCGCAATGTATTGCGGCCGGCTTTTTTTGATTCATACATGGCAACATCTGACTGTTTTAGCAACTCGTCGAACCCCAACTCATGCCCACGGAAGAGAGTCACTCCAATGCTGACAGAGCTACTGACTTCCTTCCCATCCAGATCATATGGCTCCTGCAAAATTTCTAGCAGCCTGCTTCCTACCAACCTGGCGTGATTTGCTGCATGTTCCCCACTGACATCCAATCCTTCAAGCAGAATGATGAATTCATCCCCTCCAATGCGCGAGACCGTATCTGCATCCTTTACCACTTCGCTAATGCGCTTTGCAGCATCAATAAGAAGACAGTCTCCTGTCGCATGTCCCAGCGAGTCATTAATTGTCTTGAAATTATCCAGGTCCAGAAATAGTACAGCTCCAAATAGCCGGTTGCGCTCACTCGCTGCCTGTGCTTGACATATGCGGTCAAGCAGCAGCCGACGGTTGGGAAGATTGGTCAGTTGATCATAAAAGGCGAGGTGGTGGTTATGAGCTTCGGTTTTTTTCCGGGCGGAAATGTCGACAAAGCTAGCTACATAATATGCCACTCCGCCATGGACATCCTCGATGGATGTGATAGTCAGCCATTCTGGGTACACCTCGCCACTCTTGCGCTTGTTCCAAATCTCTCCTGACCAGTGGCCGTCCTGTTTGATTCTGTTCCACATTTCCCTGAAGAACTCCTCGTGATGCTTGCCCGAGCTGAGTACCCGGGTATTCTTTCCGACAATATCTGCTGGGCTATACCCCGTAATCTTGGTGAAGGCTTCATTGACGCGCAGAATCGCCCCATTACGGTCTGTTACCACAATTGCATCGGGAGTCTCGAAGGCAATTGCGGCAATTCGAAGTTCCTCCTCGGCCTTTCTGTATAGAGTGATGTCTTCAATTATTGACCAGATGTGGTTTTTACCATTGATGCCTGTTACCAGCATACTGTAGAGCCGTAAGGGGATCAGTTTGCCTTCCATATTGGTGCATTCTTTTTCATAAGGCCCATAATGGCTGGTTCCGTCTTGGGAAACGGAATACAGAGCTTTCTCCACTTCCTGTTTCCCCGGTATCAGGTCCCATAAATTCTTTTTTATCAGCTCATCCTGCGGGTACCCTGTGAGTTTTACAAATGCCTCGTTGAATTCAACACAATGGCCTTCCATGTCGGTCAGAACAATACCCAATGGTGAAAGTTCATAGAGGGCGCGCAACTCTTGCTCACTTGTATGAATCAGGCTTTCTCGTTTATTTCGGTCCAAAACTTTCGAGCCAATTGCCAGAATTCCCGCCAGTTCACCATTTTTCTTGAATTCCGGAATTAATGAGAAAAATCTTATGACTGTATTCAGAAAATTCTCAGCCAACTTGTGGTCGATATTTTCAATTTCATGAGTAGCCTGGTGGGCGAGCGAGATAAGGGTTGCACGCATTGCCCTGAAGCGTCCCGTGTCAGTGCCTTGATCCGGAAGGGCTGCTTTTGCCGAATTGCTGCCAGCCGCATAAGCTATAGGATTAGGATCCCCAGGCGGCTCATTTAATTCTGCACGCAGATCAGGCAGGATGAGAGCCGGTGACTGGTAAAACATCATCTTACGAATATCATTGCTCATGGTATTCCCCTTTTTTACCGCCATTCATGCAGGAGCTGACAGCAGGGCGCTTGTTCCATCCATTATTGTTTCCTCCGGCTACGCAGCAGATGCACCCAGCCCTGCGGAACGCAGTAGCAGTAATTAGCCTGCGGCCGGCTGCGTAGCCGCAGGCCATTGGTCTTGTCTATAACGACGCTTCCAGGGCCGGCATCACGCTGCGCGCCTTGGTGATTGCCATGCCAAGATTCGCGGCAATCCTGCAAACGAAGCAGGCAACTTGTTGCTCGTTTTTTCCGCGTATGAATACATGGATCAGGTTGTCGCTGTGGACGATGATTTCCTGGAAATAATGGTGGCCATCGTCTTTCAGGCCACGCGCTTTCTTGAAAATTGTCTCGATCATCCTGACGTTCGGCCCCTGGAAAAGGTCGGCCGTGGCGGCAGACAGGAGATCAATTACCTCGTTCGGTTGTGAATCCACAGTCTTAATTCCAAGCAGCATGCCGCTGGAGAGGTCAATGTAGCCGGCTGCCAGGCATTCTGGAATGGCTGTGATTGCGGTTTGTAAAGCATTTGTCATTTTGTCGGACATGGTAATTTCCCTCTATTGGTGGGTTCACTAATAGCCATGTTGCAATATCTCGGCTTGGTTTACTCTACAGCATCATTTCCCGTCCTTTCGAGGATTGGAATGATTCTTGGCCGCAACCTGCGCGAAATGCTCGAGAAAGTCTATTTGCGCCTGCGACTGAACCCAACGCGGCTCGATGTTGCGCACCGCCTCCAGAGCATTGAGCGCACTGTGTCCTTCCCAAATCAGGTGTGCGGCAAGCACAGTGCCGGTGCGACCGAGCCCCGCACGACAATGGACAGCGATTACTTCCTGCTGCGCCAATAATCGGTCAACGATTTTGCAGAGGCGCACTCCCTGCTCGATCGTCGGGGCGTTCATGTCCGGTATGGGTTCCCATATACTTTTAAGGCCAAATGGAGCCAACCGATTTTCATCCAACGGCGTTTCGGTAAGGGTAACAAGCGTAGTCACGCCAACGTGTCGCAGCGCCTTCAGGTCGTACTCCATATCAAAATACACGCCTGGCGCAGGCGTTCCTGCGAGCATCTCCTTTTTAAGCCAAAGGAAGCCACGCGGAGCCGAAGCGCTGCCCGCATAATGTCGCGCCGCCTTTGGCAGCGGCTTCGGCTGGATGGATGCATCGCTGAGTTCTTCGGGGCGAGCCCCAGGGCTGGCAACATTGCAGGTTCCATTCTTGGCGAACTCCCGCATGGGTGCAGATTGGGGCATATCAAATATCCGGGGAATAAGCTGTTTTTCTTGAACACAGCCGCCAGCCAGCAATATGGCTTCGCCACCCAGTATGCGTGCATGCTCTTGATTGTGCAGCACCACCAGCAAGGCGCGGCGTGTAGCTTCATCGCGCATGTAATGCAGCAGCCGTATGCTGTCGTCTTCGTTCAACCCAGTTGTAGGCTCATCGATGCATAACACTCCAGGGTTTGCGGCAGCGCTGCGCAAGATGGCAATTTGGCGTTGTATCGCGAGGGGCAGGGTGACGACTGGCTGATCAAGTTTGTCGCTTAATGCGGAAAGCCCGGCGCGTTTCAATAGGCATAGTGCAACTTCGCGTTGTGCAAACTCAGAGAGTTGGTGACACTCTGGCCTGTTAACGAGAACATTTTCGATGACGGATGCCATCATGAGGCGTGTGCTTTGCGCCACCAATTCGGGATGGTCGACACTACCCAGCTGTGATCCGCAATAGCAGGCCTCACCCCATGAACGAAACGATGGGGTGGCGGCACTAAGTCCTGCTAGTGTGCGCAAAAGGGTGGATTTGCCTGTTCCGGCAGGGCCGAGGAGCACAACTGTGCCGCGGTCTGGTATGGAGAAAGTGACTTCACTGAGTATGATGCGGTCGCCGAATGCTACGCCAAAACCATTCAGTTCAAGCATTGCCGCTGGCGCACCTTTGGGGGAAACCAGCGGATGCCGGCGCAGCCTGTCCTCAGCCATTCCTGCAGAAGTCGGAGGATGCATGATAGTACCCATGGTCAAGCTGACCTCGCGCGGAGGATTGCGGGATCCAGCATGGTGAGCAATGCGAGCAGCATTTGCTTAACATCATCACGCTTGCGCCCATCAACTTCAAATACCGGAATATTCAGTTTCAGCGACCCGAGGAATTCATTAATTCTGTCGATCAACTCGGTTTGTGGGCGGAATTCGGTGCGAGTAATGCCAATCACCACTGCATCGCCGCTTTCGTAAATGGATTTGCCGAACGCTTTCAAATAGGTTTGCAGGTCGGAGATAGGATCGGCGCGAGTGCTATCGACCAGGATGACAAATCCCATCGCCCCTTTGCTCAGGATATCCCACATAAAGTCGAAACGATCTTGTCCCGGGGTGCCATAGAGGTGAACCTTCCTGCCCCCTTCAAGGTTGAGTATGCCGTAGTCCATGGCCACGGTTGTGTTGCTTTTCAGGAGCGCTACTTCGTCTGATGCTTTGGCTTCAGTGCCGACTACCGGGATGTCGCTAACGGAATTAATCGCGGTAGTTTTTCCCGCCCCCACAGGCCCAGCGAAAACTATTTTGTTTTCCATTTCAAAGCCCCTTGATCTTGGCGAACAGTGAGTGAAATAGGCTGTGCTCTAATACTGGTTCATGTCCGTCGTTTGTATCGTCGATGTATGCTTGCGCCAGATGGCCGCTGACTTTGTTGACCAGTCCTGCGCTACATGCGGCGCTATATACCTGATGCACCTCTCCAGGTTCGATACCAAGCTTGCGGTGAACGAGCATGATTGAACTGGGGGTGCGCGTGAGCAGTGCGCAAATCCGCATGGTGTTTTGTGTCTTGGGAAGGCGGGTCAGGTTAGGCCAGTGATGGAATTGGATGACATCGTACAGGTGGACGGACTCGCCGTTTACACGGCTTTCAACCAGGCGGCCTTGTGAGGCGTGGAATGCGGCCTGCCACAAAAGATCCTTGATGTTTCGCGGCATGCCGGTATCTGACAGATGCACGACCTCGTCTTTATTCAGCTCCTTTGTTTCAATCTGTGAAGCGGGCGCCTGGCAAAACTCAGCCATATTGGGAACATTGGCGTAGTACTCGTTGCGAGCGGGGAGTATTGATATATCACCTTTTCCCCGTAGCGTGGCACGCACATTCTGGTTCGATGCTACTGCATGCTTCACGACGCCAAGAAAGTAGTCTGCTGGCGAGAAATAATCTACTTTATCCTCGGCAAGGTAGGGTGCTTCTGGTAGCATTTCAATCATGACACGCTCCTTTACGTAACAACGGTTTGCGATTTCGAGGTTAAATATGAAGCGGATGGAGGAAAGTTAAACGAGAATTCCGCTAAAACCTATACGCGCTCGCACATACTGTGTTGTGCCTAGAGGCATACATAGAAATAAGTAGTGAAAGAAGAAAGCCACTTTCCCGCAAGTGTCTTCTTGGGGCGCGGAGCGCGTTTTTTGTGTTGCCCCACATCGTACATACATTCCTCATCATGTCTACATTCCCTCTCTCGGGGTCTGGTTAACCTGGTGCGGACGAAGAGATTCGAATATCGACATCCACGTTTGATCACCATCCGCCCTGCGATTCATCGCAGGTTGGATGCCTGTTCGGCTTATGCCCCCATGCCGTTTTTTTTTGCGTGGGCGCTGTGTGCTATCCTCCGGGCTCGTTCTTCGCAAGCGGCGCGAGCGCCGTTGCTCAATTGAAAAGGAAAAACATGAAACATGCAAAATGGCTGGTAGCGGCGCTTGCTGCTGGCTTTGCAAGCGGCGTTGCTTTCGCCAGCGAGCCTTCCCAGGCAGAGCGGGATACCAAAAAACTGGCAGCAGCATTGGTCGCGAAGGATTACCTCGCCGTGGCCGATCTTACTCATCCCGCAGTGGTAAAGCAGGCAGGAGGCGCAGACAAGGTGGTAAAGCTGTTGCAGGATGCGAACGCCGGGCTGACCATCAACCGCATGAAATTCGGCAAGCCGCAGCACACCGCCGAAGTGGGCGGGACATTGATCGCCACTTTTCCCTACCGTTCCAATGTCACGTACAAGGGCAAAACGGTGGATCTGGATTCGTTTTACATCGGATTTTCCGTAGACAAGAAGGGCTGGAAATTTGTCGATTGCGAGGGGGTGACGCAAGCCTATCTGGGGCAGTTGCTTCCTGGCTACAAGAACAATCTCGAACTGAAGGGGTGTTGAGCAGGGGCTTGCAGGATGCTGGGCCTGACATAGGGGCAAAGCAAAAAGCCACCGGTTAGGGCGGCTTTTCGTTGTTCCGCCCGGGTGGGCGGGACGCTCCCGGCCAATCTAGAATCGCCTGGGGGCATTTGGGCACGAAATTCTTGGGTACCTGTCCGGATTGGCTCCGGGTTTGCGCATTTCGTACCTTTAGCCGTGTAGCTGCACGGCAGGCGGAGGTGCTGGTCTCCTGGCGCTGAGCCTTACTTGGCTGGAGCGCGTGAGACACAAGGTATACCTCCGGGCGCGTTGCGTCAATTACCAGAAACCGGTAGGTTTACTCGCAGGCCACTCCTTGACCTGTCGGGCTACCCAGGCACCATCGTCCAGCGGCAAATCATGTCCTGCTGTTGGATGCAGGCTGATAGGGCAGTGCCACTGTTGCGCCAGGGCGAGCGAGCACTTTACATTGACCAACTGGTCTTGCCGCCCGGCAAGTAATAATACCGGAATGGGCGGGGGCGTCTGGGCCGCACGATAAAGCATGGCGGCTTTCAGTTGGCGCAGTATGTTGGCTGGTGCGACGGGGTATTCCTTTGCATAGGCTATCCACTGGTCCAATATCGGTTGCCTGAATTCCGCCCGATTTTTTATTGCGCTGGTAAACCGAAGTATCAGGGCTTCGCGCCGGGCTGAATCATGAAACAAGGAGCGGATCAAGGCCGGATAATTGGCCGGGCGCAGCCTGTAGTAAAAAGGGTTGTAGGGAGCCAGGCTGGTATTGATCAATACCATTCTTTCGAGTTCGGCTGGGTAGGATTCGCTCCACGCCACCGCCACCATCGCCCCCAGCGAGAGCGCCAGCACGCTGTATGGCGGGGCATGGCCCAGTTGCCGGAGTTGTGCGCGGACATGTTCCGCTATTGCGGCCACGCTGGCGGGGCTGGTCTGAGCGTGCAGGCGGCCATTGCCGGGAAAATCTAGCGTGACGACCCGTTTTGCACCTACGGTATTCTGAAAAACCTCGGGAAATTCACCCCAGTGGCGCATCTCTCGCATCAGACCGCGCAATAGCACCCAGGTGGTCATCGTTTGTACCAGCGGGCGATGGCATGCTCCTGCAGCTGGCTGCGCTTGTCGTTCACAGCCAGCCAGTATTTGTAACCGCATGCGGCGCGCATCATGAAGTCCAGCCAGACGGTATGTCTGCGCAAAACCCGATATAAACGATGCTCAATAACGGGGTTAAACATGCCGAGCAGAGAAAAGAACTGGCGCGGATTTTTTTTGACCCACAGCCAGGACCCCATTTCCAGGGTCAAAGGCAAAAATATTTTGCTCGGGTCTTGTTGTGCATGCAAATAAAGATAATCCCATACGTCGCCATGGGTGCGATATTGCTGCGGCTCAAAAAGATATTGGTTATGAGGGTGAACTTGCTGAAATAATTCTTCCAGCAGGCTGACCTCAGCCAGGTGGGGAATCGGACTGACACTATGTGCATGGGGAAACCATACACGATCACGCAAGCCAAACCCGGAGTGGCAGTCCACGGCAATGCTGAACGGGCGCGCCAGCAGCTCCTCCTGCACGATGCGGCACAGCGCCTGGTTTTCGATCTCCATTTCAGCGCCCGCGGCCCCGCGATACCAAGGCAAAAGACGGCTGATCCGATGCCCGCCCAGGAGGAAGGGCACTTTCCCTTCCGCCTCGATCGGCGCATTGCGCATCAGATCCACGCCATTGGGGTTGCTGCGTGTGAATTGCCACATGCCGCCGGGATTGACCAGGGGCATGAATACCAAGCGCACATTCTCAAGCAGGTGATGCAGGCCTTTGTCCCAGGCCATGCGCGTGAGCAGGCCATGCAGGAAGCACAGCAATACTTGCGTGCCTATGCGCTCCAGGCCATGGACTCCGCCAAAGAAGCCGATTGCGGGAAGGTTGGGGTCAGGGTTGCCCAAGGACAGCCGGTACACCGGAAAGCGCTTGTCGCCTGCGCTGACTTCGCATGCAACATTGGCCTCCACTTGGCTTTGACCCAGCTCGAGTATTTTTTCCAGATCTTCCAGCTCGGGTATGGGGGACATTTACTCATACCTCAGGAAATACTCTGCCGTCGCATCCGGACCGTAGCGCTCTATGAGCGAGTCGAGCTCGGGCGTCAGCATGTCGGCTTCATCGTCTTCCAGCGTGCCATCGCCCACCAAGCGGCCAGCCAGGCCATCGGCCAGCGCGGCTCTCACGACTCCGAGCGTTGCGGGGTTTTCGCGGTTTTCGTCGTTGGCGACGGTTTCTATCGCCCTGGAGAGCTGCTCGCTGGCATAGGCGTATATGAAGTCTTCTGCAGCAGCCGATTCTCCAAAGCCGTCTATCAGGCCATCGAGTTCATCCACCAGCGATTCACCGTTGTCGAAGTGGTGCAGGTGTTCGTCCTCGGCGATTTCTTCGGGCAGTTCGCGCCCGATGAATGAGCGGATGGTTTGCAGGGTGATGGGCTCGTCGGTTTCCAGTTGATCGATGATGCCCTGGATGAAAGCGGAGAGTTCCGGGCTCACGCGGCTGGCGATGTCTATGGGGTTGCGGATCATGATCTATCCTCCTGTGATGTGGAACAGATCGCGTGCCGAGGGGCGGCACGTTTTGAATGACTTGGCGTTAGCAGGCCCTGTTTAAAATCCTACTCCCCTGGTCAGTGGTTTGCAATGATCCCCCGGATGGGTTTTTTGGCTGCCGCTCAGATGGGCATAAGGGCCAGAGGCTGGGCAGCATGGAATCTGAGGGGAAGAGTGTAAATTAGCAAAAAATCAATTAATTAATTGATTTTCAAAACAAAATGCCCTCCGAGGAGGGCATTTGAGGGTTTAAGGCAGACCTTTTAAACCGAGAAGGAAGAGCCGCAGCCGCAGGTGGTGGTGGCGTTCGGGTTCTTGATCACGAACTGGGAGCCCTCCAGTCCTTCGCTGTAGTCGATTTCTGCGCCGACCAGGTATTGGGCGCTCATCGGATCGATCAGCAACTGGACGCCGTTCTTGTTCAGCACCGTATCGTCTTCGTTGGCCACCTCGTCGAAGGTGAAGCCGTACTGGAAGCCCGAGCAGCCGCCGCCAGTAACGAATACGCGGAGCTTGAGCTCGTCATTGCCTTCTTCCTCGATCAGCTGCTTCACTTTGTTGGCGGCGCTGTCGGTGAAGATCAGCAAATCCGGTACTTCTGCCACTGCTGTGTCAACTGCGTTCATATTCTCTCTCCTTGGCGTTAGCCGCCGTTAAATGGTCACTTGAGTTGTATGGTCATTCATTGCTGCCCATCTTGAGCGCCACTACCTTTTCGTCTGCATTTTCAGCCGCAAGGTGCACCAGTTTACCGCTGATGGTCGCGCCCAGGTGGATTTCCATCGTCCCGTACTGCACATCCCCTGTGATATTCGCTTTGCCCAATAGTTCCAGATATTCGGAGGCGCGCACTGGCCCGTTCACCGTACCATTTACCACCAAATGGGTAACCTTGATCTCGCCCTTGACCCGGGCATGCTCGCTCAGCACCAGGGTGCTGGGCTTTCCGGGCTCGGCAAAGATGTTGCCGTTGATTTCGCCGTCCACGCGCAGGCCGCCGCTGAAGTGGACATTGCCGTCGATTTTTGTCCCTGCGCCTATCAGGGTGTCTATGCGGTTTTGCGGTTTGTTGGGTTGTTTGTTGAACATGATAATTTCCTTACGCTTCAGGACAATGAAGCATCCTGTTTGATTTTCGGCTCGTTTGCGCCATGCTCGTACACTCGTATTTGCAGGCTCTCGAACGTCACGCCGGCAGGCAGCTTGAAGGTACGCTCTATGCGCAGATAATACTTGAAATCAAGCTGGTATGCAGCAACTTCAGGAGCCTTTTCGGCGGGAACCACAAATACCACACGTTGCGCGTTTTGCAGTCCGTTCACCACGAATTGCAGCTTCCCGTGAAAATCATTGGGGCGTTGCCCGCTTTGCGCCAGCAGCATGCTCACATGATATTCGCCGGGCAGGGTGTCGCGCGTCACCTTGAGGCCCTGGATGGAGAGCTTTTCAAGGCGCTCGCCGGATTCGGTCAGGTTCTTGTAAAACTGCAGGTCTTCGCTGAGGTGAGCCTTTTCATCATTCAGATCCTTCAGTTGGTGCCCCAACTCGGCATTGGCCGACTGCTCGATCTGGAATTGCCGTTCCATGTCCACCAGACGCGTGTTGAGCTTGGTGTTTTCGCTCTGCAGGGCAACAAGTTCGCGCTTGGTGCGCGAAAGTTCGCTTTCCGTGGCTTCACGGACATATCCAGCCAGTTCCAGGCCGTTGTTATAAGCCCACAATGCCAGCCAGGCCACCACGCCGCCGCCCACGACCAGCATGGTCCAGCGCCAATACCAGGGGCGGTGGGGACGAACCGACAGGCTGGAGGCGGCCAGGCTGAATCTTTTTCTGAGCAGGCGGAGCAGATTGTTCATGGCAATAGCGGTACGACTTCGAGAGCGGTGCTTTCGGGCAGGTCGAACATGAGGTTCATGTTCTGCACGGCTTGTCCAGCCGCACCCTTGACCAGGTTATCAATCACAGACAACACCACAATGGTGTCGCCGCCTTGCGGCCGGTGCAGGGCGATGCGGCAGGTGTTCGCGCCGCGCACCGAGCGCGTGTCGGGCATGCTTCCGGCAGGCATGACATCCACGAATACCTCGCCGGAATAACGCTGCTCATAGAGCGCCTGCAAGTCGGCATCCCGCTTCAGCCTGGCGTACAGCGTGGCATGGATACCGCGTATCATGGGGGTGAGGTGCGGCACGAAAGTCAGGCCGACTGCGTGGCCTGCGGCCAGCGCCAGGCCCTGCTTGATCTCGGGCAGGTGGCGGTGCCCCTTCACGCCATAAGCCTTGAAATTGTCGCCCGCCTCGCTGAACAGGCTGCCCATTTCCGCCTTGCGCCCCGCGCCGGATACGCCGGATTTTGCATCCGCGATGAGGTGTGCATCATCCACCAGCCCGGCTTCGAGCAGGGGCAGGAAGCCCAGTTGGACGGCGGTGGGATAGCAGCCGGGATTGGCCACCAGCCGCGCATGGCGTATTTGCTCGCGGTTGACTTCGGGCAGCCCATACACCGCCTCGGCGACGAGCGTGGGGCTGGTGTGGCTCATGCCATACCATTTTTCCCATTCGGCCACGTCCTTGATGCGGAAATCGGCCGCCAGGTCGATGATCTTCACGCCCGCATCCAGCAGGGCTTGTGCCTGCTCCATGGCAATGCCGTGCGGGGTGGCGAAAAACACCACATCGCACTGGTCGAGGTGTGCCTGGTCGGGGTGGGTGAAGCTCAGGTCCACATGGCCGCGCAGGCTGGGGAACATCTGGCTGACCGGCGTGCCCGCATCGGCGCGCGAAGTGATTGCCGCCAGCTCCACTTGAGGGTGCCGTGCCAGCAGGCGCAGCAACTCCACGCCCGTATATCCCGTTCCGCCTACGATGCCTACTTTGATCAAGCTAGTGCTCCAGATTCATCAAGTGCGAATGATACAACAACCCCAGCAGGCTGCTAAACGAAAAAACCGCCCGAAGGCGGTTTTTCCAGCAACACCACAGCGAATTAACGCTTGGAGAATTGCTTGCGGCGGCGCGCCTTGCGCAGACCGACTTTTTTACGTTCCACTTCGCGGGCATCGCGGGTAACGAGGCCTGCCTTGCTCAGCGTGGGCTTGAGGGCTGCATCGTAATCGATCAGCGCGCGGGTGATGCCGTGGCGCACCGCACCGGCCTGGCCGGATTCGCCGCCGCCAGTGACGTTCACCATGATGTCGAACTTGGTCAGTGTATCGGTCAGCTCCAGCGGCTGGCGCACGACCATGCGGCCGGTTTCGCGCGAGAAGAACACGTCCAGCGGCTTGTCGTTGACGGTGATGTTGCCCTTGCCGGGCTTGATAAACACGCGGGCTACCGCGCTCTTGCGGCGGCCGGTGCCGTAGTTGTAGTTCACGCTCATATTATGCCTTCAGCAGGTCAATGGGTTTCGGTTGCTGCGCGGCGTGCGGATGCGAATCGCCGGCGTAAATCTTCAGCTTGCGCAGCATGGCAAAGCCCAGGGGACCCTTGGGCAGCATGCCACGTACTGCTTTTTGCAGCACGCGATCCGGATGGCGCTGTTGCAGCTTGGTGAAGTTGGTGGTGTACAGGCCGCCCGGGAAAGTCGAGTGGCGGTGGTAAAGCTTGTCCTGTGCCTTGTTGCCGGTCACGCGCAGCTTGTCGGCGTTGACCACAACCACAAAGTCGCCCGTGTCCACGTGCGGGGTGTAGATGGCCTTGTGCTTGCCGCGCAGGCGCGCAGCGATCTGGCTTGCCAGGCGACCCAGCACCGCATCCTTGGCATCCACCAAGTACCAGTCGTGCTGGACTTCGTGTTGCTTGGCAGAAAATGTTTTCATGACTGTTCCCAAACGGAGAAATCTTTAAAGGGCGCGAATTCTAAGCCATCCCCTGGGTTGTGTCAAACGCCATGGTTGCAGGCCTAGAGGCAGCCGCGGTGTGGCCGGATTGCAGGGTGACTGAACCAGGGAGGCTGTTGCCATGCAAAACGCATAAAACGTATGCAAACAAGGCATTATGCCGCAGTTGGTCGTGGTGGGTAAAAGGTTGGCAATCCGGGAGGGGAGGAGAGGAACCGCTAACCAATGCCTGGTTTAACAAAGGGGCGGAGGCAGCACGCGTGGGTCCGATTAGCGTAGCGTAATCGGACGCAGGAATAACACGGGGGTCATCGTCGCCATATTTCGTTACCCACAGTTTTATTTCAGGATAGCCGCGATTTCCTCGCGCAGCAGCGGCAGCACCTCTTCGGCGAACCACGGGTTGCGTTTGAGCCATAGCTGGTTGCGCGGGCTGGGGTGGGGCAGGGGGATGAACGCGGGCTGGTAGTCGCGGAAGTGGCGCACGGTGTCGGTCAGGGTTTTGTGCCGGTTCTGGCCGAGATAATAGGCCTGGGCATAGCTGCCGATCAGCAGGGTGAGGCGGATATTGGGCAGGGCGGCGCGCAGCCGCGGGTGCCATAGCGGCGCGCATTCGGGGCGCGGCGGCAGGTCGCCGCCGGGGCCCTTGCCGGGATAGCAGAATCCGGTGGGAATGATGGCGATGCGGCTCTCGTCGTAGAACACGTCGCGCGAGACGCCCATCCATTCGCGCAGCCGGTCGCCGGAGGGGTCATTCCAGGGGATGCCGGTCTCGTGCACGCGTCTTCCGGGTGCCTGCCCAACGATCAGCAGCCGCGCCGTAGCGGCGGCGCGCAGCACCGGGCGGGGCGGGTAGGGCAGGTGCGGTGCGCACGCCGTGCACGCGCGCGCCTCGCGCAGCAAGCGCTCAAGCACGTCGTTCCGGGAGGGCATTTTCCACCGCACGGATGCGCGCCTCGCGCACCTTCTCGGCGATCAGGTTGCTGTCCGCGCACTGGCGGGCAATGCTCCCGGCATCCACTTCCTGTGCGGCGCGCAATGCCGTCAGCAGGAATTCGGCCTGCGGGTAGAGATCGTGCTCATGCCCGGTGCGTCCGTGCGCATCGCTGGAGCAGGCCTGCAGCACCTGCCTGAAGCGTTCCGGGCGGCGCAGGGCATCGCAGCCATACAGCAGGTCAACGATGGTGTTAGGGCGCAACTCCCGGGCGCGGTGGATGTGGCCGTGGTAGCGCGCCACCAGATGGCCCAGGTCGCGGCATTCGTTGGGCACGCGCAGGCGCTCGCACAGGCCCAGGAGCAAATCCACGCTACGCTCTTCGTGGCCTATGTGGCGCGGCAGAATGTCCTTCGGCGTGGTGCCCTTGCCCAGATCGTGGGTCAGGGCGGCAAAGCGCACCTCCAGCGCAAAGCCGTTCTTGGCGGCATCGTCCAGCACCAGCATGGTGTGCACGCCGCAATCGATTTCCGGGTGGTATTGCACGGGCTGCGGCACGCCGAACAGCGCGTCCACTTCGGGAAAAATCTTCGCCAGCGCGCCGCAATCGCGCAGGGTGGTGAAAAACCGCGAGGGAGACTTCTCCATCAGGCTGCGCGCCAGTTCCTGCCATACGCGCTCGGGCACCAGCGCATCCACCTCGCCGTTTTCCGCCATCAGGCGCATCAGTTCCAGCGTCTCGGGGGCGACGCTGAAGCCGTAGCGTGCGGCGAAGCGCGCCGCGCGCAGGATGCGCACCGGGTCTTCGGCAAAGGCGGGGCTGACATGGCGCAGCACCCCTGCGCGCAGGTCGGCTTCCCCGCCATAGGGATCGATCAGCTTGCCGTCGCGGCTTTGCGCCATGGCATTGATGGTGAAGTCGCGCCGCGCCAGGTCCTGCTCCAGCGTGACATCCGGTGCGGCATACACCGCAAAACCCTTGTAGCCGCGGGCGGTCTTGCGCTCGGTGCGCGCCAGCGCGTATTCCTCGTGGGTTTCCGGGTGCAGGAATACCGGGAAGTCCTTGCCCACCGGCTTGAAGCCCAGGCGCTCCATGCCTTCCGGCGTGCCGCCCACCACCACCCAGTCATGGTCCTGCACCGTCAGGCCGAGCAGGGCATCGCGCACCGCGCCGCCCACGCAGTAGGTTTGCGGCGGCTTATCGCTCATTGGACATGGCGCTGAGTGCGTCTTTGGGGGTGACCACTCCCAGGCGCTGTTTGAGCGGGATCTGTGGCTGGCCGAAGAGCTGGGCGTAATAGGTGGTGTTGCTCATCACCTTCTTGACGTAATCGCGGGTTTCGTCGAAGGGAATGGTCTCGATGTAGATCGCGCCCTCCAGCTGCTTGTCGCCGCGCCATTGCTGTGCACGGTTAGGCCCGGCGTTGTAGGCGGCAGAGGCCAGCACCGGGTTGTTGCCGAGCTGTGACAGCACGGTTTTCAGGTAGTAGGTGCCGAGCTTGAGGTTGGTGCTCAATTCGTTGATCAGCGCATTGCGGTAATTCTTCATGCCGATCTTCCGCGCCACCCAGCGCGCCGTTTCCGGCATGATCTGCATCAGCCCTGCCGCGCCCACGCTGGAATTGGCGCGGATGACAAAACGGCTTTCCTGGCGCATCAGCCCATATACCCAGGCTTCGTCCAGTTCATTGCTGCGGACATGTTCCTGCAATTCCGAGCGGTAGGGCGCAGGGAAGCGCAGGTTAAAATCGTGCAACAGCCGGGTATGCTCGGCGGCGTCTATGGAACGGTCATAAATGCCATTGCGCAGGGCGATTTCGGCCGCCGCCAGCAACTGCCTGTCGTCGTAGCCGCGCACCGCCCACGCCCATTCCTTGGACGCCTCGGTGTCCAGCCCCAGCCGATAGAGCGACAGCGCGCGCTGCACCCCGGGTTGTGCCTGCACGTTGTCGATCACTTCCTGGTCCGGCATGTGCCTCTCCGGAGCGGAAGGCGGAGGCGGGTCCATTTCGCCTGCCGACAGTTGCCCATAGTAGCCGTATTCGCCGCTCAACGCTTCAAACAGCGCCTGTGCCTGCAGATGCGCCCCGGTTGCGTCCAGCGCGCGTGCTTTCCAGTAGCGCCATGCCTTTTCGCGCTGCTGGTCCTGTCCCATCGCTTCGATGCTGGCCAGCACCTCGCGCCAGTCTCCCTGGCGCAAGGCGGCACGTGTACGCCACGCCAGCTGGGGTGGGGCAAGCGCTGTATCCCCAGCCAGCTTGTACCATTCCAGGGCGCGGTTATCCAGCGAGCGCGAGGCCTCGTAGCCCAGCCACCCGTAAAAATAGCGCTGTTCCGGTTCCGGGAAATAGGCAGCGATTCTTTCCCAGCGCGAAATGGCGATTTGCGAAGATTGCTTGGCCAGCCGCCGCAGGGCGAACAGCGCCAGCAATCTCTCCGCCTCTTTTGCCTTCGCCAGGTTGACAGACCCCAGGTAGCGCCCCGGGTTGCTGTAGGCTTTGTCCAGTGCAGCCGGGGAAATTCCGCGGCGGGAAGCCAGCTTCGCGGCCAGTTGCCGGGCCAGCGGCATATTGACCGCCTCCAGCGCCAGGCGGAAGCGCTGCCAGATGTCGTCCTCGCTGATGATGCCGGCCACCAGCGCCGCGTCGAACAATGGCATGCAGTCCTCAGGCTGGGCCTCGCCGCTGAACCACAAACGGCGTGCCTCGACCAGTGCCCCCTGTTCCTGCACGCGGCGGCGCGCCTGCAGCGCGTAGCACAGCAGTTCCGGGTCCTCGTTCACCAGGCGCGGATATTCTTCGGTAAAGGCGTCCCATTGCTGGGTTTTGCCCAGCTGTTTCAGCCATTCTCCACGCAGCTTGTCTATCATGGGCGTATCCGCCGGGCGCGATAGAAACTGCTTGATGCTTGCGGCATCGGCGGCTTCCAGGTGCATGTGCAGGTAGTAGTACGCTACATAGGGTTCGAGCAGGGAAGCGGAAAAGAGCGGGTATAAGCGGTCCACCTGACCGGTGTCGCCAATGCGGAACGCATCGCGCATTGCCAGAAAATCCGGATCTTTCCTCAACAGTGCGTCGCCGCTTGCTTTGGCCTGGATGGGGCTGTTTGCGGGGATGACAGCACTTGCCGCCATCGGTTTGGCAGGGGCGGCCTGGATCCCGGGGGAGATTGGGGGAGCCGCGGTCGAACCGGCGGTTGCGTTCGCTATGGAGGAATATGGAGCTGCGCCCGCCGGGAGGGCGAGAAAAGGCAAGGCAAACAGCAAGGGCAATTTCATGGGGTGCATATCGAATTCCGGAGCGGCACAGGATAACATTTTCAATCCAGCCGCATCCACCCCGTCAGGGTACCAGAAATTTGGCTCCGCCCGCCATAATGGCCCTTGCTTGCCAGTGAGCAGTCAACTCTGGGGGATGGCGTCCCCCAGGCACGTCATTGTGACAGCCATGCCGGTACCCTTAATACAACCAGGTCATGCCCGCCATGATCTGCTTGCGGCCATAGGCATAGCGCAGGTCTGAGGAAGCACGGGTCCGGTAATCCAGTTCAGTCCAGATGGAGGTATTCTTGCTGTGCTCCATGTCCACCTTCAGCTTCACATCGTTGCCGCTGTAGGTTTTCTGTGGCTGTCCCAGGAGGTCATAAGCAAATGCGTTCGGGTAATTGCGGTTGAAGTGGTGCAGCGACAACCCGGCCTTGATCCGATCCAGCTTGTACTGGATGCGTGCGCCGTACTTGTTTTCCGCATAGTCGTTGTAGTTCACGAAATGGTCAACCCGCTGGGTATAGCCAAAATCGAGGCTGAACAGCCATTCGGACGTGAGCCGCTGGGTCAGCTTTGCGCCTGCATGGTTGAACGAATACAGGAGGAGCGGATTGGCGACGGCGTACACGCCCTGTGCGTCATGTGCATGCCGGTTCTTGTAATTCCGCACCGAGTAGCCGATGTCAAAGGACAGCTTGGTCTTGGGGGCAGCATGAAAGCTGGTATCGGCGGCGAGCCGGTAAAAGGTATGGTCCAGTTTTGCCACGACCACCGGGTCGGCATAGCTGTAGTCGATGAACTGCGCTTTGACGCCATAGCCCACGCTGCCCGTCTTGTGTTTATACGCAGCCTCGGCGCCGAAGCCCATATAGTTGTAGCGGTTGGAAATATTGGTGCCGCTGACCGTAGTGGTTTTAGGCAAGCCGGTAGCATGGTCGGCGTAGATTTCCTGATGTTTCGCGAGCAGCGCGCCGAAATAGGCCGTGTTTTCCCGGTCATCCTCGCGTCCAAGGACGTATTCGGGGCCGCCGCGCAGGCGCATGGTGTATTGATTTGCATTGCTGACCTTGGACGACGGGTAGTACCTTCCGTCAGCTTTCGCCGAGCCAAGCAGCCTCTTGTTCTCCGCAAGAGGCTTCGCCGCGGCCACCCGTAAGTCGTAAGGAATGAAAAAGCCGGATTGGCTTTGCGGCACTATCGTCGGGTTCACGCCGCCCAGCAGCGACCCCTTATAGTAGTCCACATATGGCGCGCTCGGCGCCTGGAAGGCGTTGCTGTCATAACCCAGGCCGGTCTTGGCGTAAAACTTGATGTTGCCCTCTTCCTTTTCCGCCGCGGATTCGGTGGCTCCCGGTTCTGCTTCCGGTTCGGTATCTTCCTGGGCAAAGACCATTCCGGTCAGGGACATGGCTATCGCGATCATCGCTAAACTTCGTAATAACTTGCCGTCCACAATACACCTTCCTTTCCTGTTAAATATAAACGCCTACGGTTCAAGGTTCTGCATTCTCCTGCGCATCCTTTTCATCCCCGCGCAGGCTTGGATCCAGCTGTTTTGCCTTCGCCAGTTCGGCGCGTGCCTCGTTTTCGCGTCCGCTCTGGCGCAATGCCCGGGCAAGCGCTATCCGCAGGCGCGCGTCTGCGGAATCCGCGGCGACGGCATTTTGCAGAACCTGCACCGCTTCCTCAGGCTTCTTGTCCAGCAGCAATGCATGGCCGAGCAAGCGCAGCGTCTTGGTGTTGGCCGGGTCCAGCTGGTCGGCTTTGCGTAATGCGGACACCGCTTCGGCGGGCTGGCGGTTCCCGATATAAGCGCTACCGAGATCGAACCATGCCACTGCATAAGATTCGTCCTGCGCCAGGATGGCACGGTAAAGCCTGATTGCCTCGCCGTACTCCTTGCGTTTTGCGTAGCGCACCGCAAGGTTGATCTGGGCCTGGGGGTAGTCCGGGCGGATGCTCAATGCCTTGCGGTAAGCATCGATCGCCTCCTGGTCGCGGTTGAGATTGCCGCGGGCGACGCCGAGATTGAACCATGCCTGCTCGTAATTGGGCCGCTGGCGCACCGCGTTATTAAAGGCCGTTTCGGCGAGCACATAGTCCTTCTGGTGCAAGTGCACCATGCCGATGTTGTACCAGGCCTCGGGGTATTCTTTTCTGGAAGCCAGGGCGGTTTCATAAGTGGCAAGCGCGGTGGAGTAATCGTTTTTGGCCGAGTAGGCGAGGCCCAGATTGAGCAGCGCCTCGGGATAGCGGCCGGAAGCGGTTTTTACTGCCGACTGGTAGGCGCTGATTGCCTTGTCGTAATTTTTCTCCCCATACGCGATGCGGCCCAGGTTGAAATAGGCATCGGCTCGGGTTTTGTCGTGCTGCAACACCCATTCGAATTCGGCGCGCGCATCCTGCCAGCGCTTGTGTTCCAGCAGCAGCAGGCCGAGATTGGTGTGCGCGGGAGCATCCGAGGGATCGGCCTGGATGGCCTGGCGCAATGCCTGCTCGGCTTCCTGGCGTTTGTCCTGTGCGTTCAATATGGCAGCCATATTGACCAGCGCGGGCGAATAATCGGGGGCAAGCTCCAGAATCTTGCGGTACTGGCCGAGCGCGCGCGCTTGGCCTTCCGGAGTGTCGGGTTCCAGTGTCGCCAGCCCCACGCGCGGCTCCGGAGCATCCGGCTGCAGGCGGATCGCAGCCTCGAAGGACTTCGCCGCCAGGGCAAGCTGGCCCATTTCCTGCTGCACCAGCCCCATCCGGTAAAGCGCATGCGCCTTATGCTTGCCGCTGGATATGCGGATGGCCTGTTCCAGCGCTTCGGCCGCCCCTGTCTTGTCACCCTGGTCTATCAGCAACAGCGCCATGTTGTATAGCCCCGGGAAGTGGTTGGGCTGCTTCGCCAGCAGCGCGCGGTAACCTTCGATTGCCTCGCGCGCATGACCGCTGCGGGCCAGCGCCAGCGACCGGTTGAACAATGCGCTGGTATCTGCCGGATTGGCGGCAAGCGCCTGGCTGAAATATTTCAGGGCGCGTGGCACGTCGCCCTTCTTCAGGTACAAGATGCCCATATCCTTGAGCGCGCGCGAGCTATGCTGGCGGGCCAGGATGTCCTGAAATAACTTTTCGGCTTCGGCCCATTTTTTTTGCGCCATCAGGGCACGGGCGCGCTGCCGGTCCGGGTCGGCAGCACCGGGTTCAGAGCCGGAAGCATCCGCGCTGTCTGCGGTTTCCGTTGAGTCGCTTTCCGATCCGTCCAGCGCCACCGGCTGGATGTCGATGACAGTGACCTTGTCGGCGTCATATTCGGCGCGGAATTGCACATACAGCAAGACCAGGAAAAGCCCCAGTATGATGATCACGACAGGGACGAAACTTTCGCTGAAAAGCCGCAGCCAGCGGGAGTTGTTACCTTGCATGGCCGTCCTCCCGCGATGTCACCGACTCCAGGACTTGCAGCATGCCCTGTCCATTCACATTCTGGATCTCAAGTCCGGGCCGCACATTGATCTCGAGCAGCTGCGGGCCATCGGGAGATAGGGAGATGTCCACTCCCAGATACTTGAGCGGCACCGCCTGCGCGGCCAGCCGTGCGAGTTCTATGATTTGCGGCCAAAACGGCAACTGCCGTCCAGCCAGATGAATGCCGCTGTCCGGGTGCTTGTCTATGGGCTGTCCCAGGAATTGGGCCCGGGTGGTGGTGCCGCTGGCAATGTCGATGGCGACCCCGAGCGCACCCTGGTGCAGGTTTGCCTTGCCGTCCGATTGGCGGGTCGGAATTCGCGTCATGGCCATGATGGGATGGTCATCGCACATGATGATCCGCACATCGGCAAGCCCGAGCGGGCTTAATTCCTGCATTTCGGGATGCTGTACGATCCGGCTCTCGATGATGGCCTGGTCGCCCAGGTCGAAGGAATAAACGCCGAAAATGATGTCCGAGATATGCTTTTGCAGGTCGTACAAGGTGTAAATCCTGCCGCTGATTCCCAGCCAGTCGCGGCCATGCCGCCCCACGATCACGACGATGCCGCTGCCGCCGCTGCCCTGTGCCGGCTTGATGACGAAATCGCGGTAAGCATCGAGGTCGCGCTCCAGATTCCTCAGCTCATAAAAATAGCCGTAAGTGCGGTAGGTTTCCGGCATGCGCACGCCTGCCGGAACGAGAATTTCCTTGGCCAGCAGTTTGTCGTCCGCCAGCGGGAAGTAGGTACGCTCGTTGCGCGTGTAGATGTAATGCAGATTGCGCCGGTTCATCGAAAGCACTGCTTCGGCGCGTTCGCGCACGGCTCTCATGCGCGACAGGCAGGTGCGAAGCAAGCTCATGATGCAGCACCCAGTATCAGGCGGCGGAAGCGCAGGAACTCCATGACGCGGATGCCTATCCACTTGCCCAGCCAGAGATTCAGCGCGATCACTACCAGCAGCAGCTCGGGGAATGCCAGGATCAGGCTTTGCATGAACAGCGACTCCATCACCGCGTAACAGGCGGAAATCACGATCAGCGTCATGAACGTGATGCGTGCCACCTTCATTGCACCCTGTTCTGCCTCCATCAGGGCGACGCGCTCGGCGGTGATGGCCAGTATCGCGATGGGGAACAGGGTCATGTGCGCAAGTTCGAACAGGCCGAATTGCACCCCGCCTACGGTAATGGCCATCATCACGATCACCACCGTGGTCAGCATGATTGCCATCTTGGGCGAATGCAGCAGTTGCAGCCAGTCCAGTGCGCGGCGCACGATGGCCGAAATCAGGACGATGGCAAGAAAGCCCACTAGGCCCCACAGCAGGCCGGTGTCGCGCGCCGCCGATGCGATCAGCGCAGGCAGGAATGTGCCGAACGTCTCAAGGCCGATCACGTTGCGGAACACCACGGTCACCAGTGCGCCCAGCGGCAGCATGAGCAATATCTTGAGCAGGTTTTGCGGAATGCCGATGCGCTCGAAGAACGCATAAAAATTCGTCACGTTCAGCACCGACTGGCTCAGCGCTTTCTGCGCATCGCGCTGCGGCACCAGTTTTTTGGTGACATTGAAGAGGTACTGGAAATTGACGTTTGCCGTATGCCTGAACAGCGCCAGGTCGCCATAGTAGAGGGTCAGGAAGTTGGCGGGTATCTCGGCGAAATGGTCGTTGATGGTGTCAAACGGAACCCAGTGGCCGCTGATGTAGACTTCCACCCACTGGTGGCTGGTGCGTTTGCTGCCTTGCTGCATGATGAAGCCGCCTACCAGCCGCGCCGGAACGTTCAGTTTGCGCAGCAGCGAAACGAACAAGCGGCTCTTGCCGTTGCAGCTGGCTTCCCCGAGCTTGAGCGCCGTCAGAGCATCCGTGTACCCGGAAAAATTCCGGTTGGCGAGGTTGTCCTGCAAATAGCGATGGATGCGGGTGACCGCATCCAGGATCGTCGGTTTTTCCGCGGGGACGATGCGGTGCAAGGCAGCGGCTATTTGCGGGTCGCCCATTTGCAGGCCGGGTTCGTCGGCGAGATAGGGCGCAAGCGCGTCAGGATACGATTCGGGAATGGGCATGTCCGCAGGGATGTTGTAGCGGACATGGCGCGCACGCACATCAAAAGAGTAGAGGACGCCCTGCTGCCCCTGGACATTCTCGGCTTTCCAGATCACCTCGCGGTTGAGTGGGTCGGTCTTCAGTTCCGAAGAAAATACGCCGGGAGAGTTCTGCTCGTTTTCAATCACCTGGCGCGAGTCGGTCTTGGGGAGATAAGTGTGGATATTGATATCCTCTCCATGGCCGTCAACCTGCATGCTGATTTCGACCTTGTAGCTGGGGGCCGGGATCAGCCCTGCCAGCGGATAATCAAGCACGTAGAGCTTATAGGCCGTCACGCTGATGGGAATCAGCACCATCATGGCCAGCACCGCGATATACATGCCTCTCCGCGCACCACCCGAATTCATTGCTGCCATTGAAAATTAGCGTACGGTGCCGCTATACGAAATATTGGATATCCGAACGGTATCGTAGCAGCGATTCCGCATTCAATAGGTAAAACCCCCTAAACATTCCTGAGCGGGGGATAAAAGTACGGGGAAATGTTTTGGGTAACAATTCAGGCCCGCATATTATTCCCTTGGGATTAGGGGGTTGGAATGCAGGGCAGGGATATGCGCGAGGAAGGCGAGCGCCCTATCGGTGCGCAAAATTTGCGCTTTAGGATGTGTGTTCGTCGTTTTTTGGCAACAGAGTATAAGATTCCAGAAATCTCGCCGCGTAACGCGCAATCAGGTCGATCTCAAGATTCACTCTTGTGCCTGCTTTCATTTCACTCAGGGTGGTCACCGCCAGGGTATGGGGAATGAGGTTAACTTCAAACTCGGCGCCCGCGATGCGGTTCACGGTGAGGCTGACGCCGTTGATGGTGATTGACCCTTTGGCTGCGATGAATTTTGCCAGCGCTTGCGGCGCGCGCAGGGTGAGTTTCCAGCTTTCGCCCAGGTTCTCAAACGCTGTCACTTCGCCCACTCCGTCCACATGGCCGCTGACCAGATGGCCGCCCAGCCGGTCCGCAAGGCGCAGCGCCTTTTCCAAGTTGACGCGCGCACCCTGATGTTCCAGACCGACCGTGCAATTCAATGTCTCGCGCGACACGTCCACCGTGAAAATCTTTCCCTCCATCTTCACCACGGTGAGGCACACTCCATTTACCGCGATGCTGTCGCCGAGCTGCACGTCATCCAGGCCAAGCTGGTGTGTCTCCACCGCCAGGCGCAGGCCGCCTGTGCGGTCCTCAGCTTTGATGATGGTTCCTACGTCTGCAACGATGCCGCTAAACATGTCAGTCCTTTTTTACTCTAGCCGTGATGCGCAAATCTTTTCCAATATGGCGCACATCCTTCCATTCCAGGTTGATGCGCTGCTCCAAACTGGTCAATTCATTCAGGCGCGCCATGCCGCACGCCAGGTCGCCCAGCATCTGGGGCGCGAGATACAGCAGCAGTTCATCCACCAGGCCCAGTTGTAGCAATCTCCCGTTCAGCTTGCTGCCAGCCTCCACCAGCACTTCGTTGCCGCCACGGCCCGCCAGGTCGCGCAGCACGGCGGGCAGATCCACGATTCCGTCCGCATCCGGCACGGAAAGCACTTCCGCGCCTGCCTGTTTCAGTTCGGCAATTTTCCGGGCGTCGTCTGAAGCAGTATAGATCAGCAGCCCCGGCTGTTGCAGTAACCGCGCGTTCAGGGGCAGGCGCAGTTTATTGTCCAGCACCGCGCGCAAGGGTTGGCGCGCGGTCTTTATGCTGCGCACATTGAGCTGCGGGTCGTCCGCCAGCACGGTGCCGATGCCGGTGAGCACGGCGCAGGAGCGCGCGCGCCAGCGCTGCACGTCCTGCCGCGCGGCGTCTCCGGTGATCCATTGGCTGGTGCCGTTGTTGAGCGCGGTGCGCCCGTCCAGGCTGGCCGCGATCTTGCTGCGCACCCAGGGCAGCCCGCGCGTCATGCGCGCTATAAAACCGATGTTCAGTTCGCGCGCCGCCGCCTCCATCAGGCCGCATTCGACTGCGATTCCAGCTGCACGCAGTTTTTCCAGGCCCTGGCCGGAGACCAGCGGGTTGGGGTCCTGCATGGCCGCCACCACGCGCGCCACCCCGGCCTCGATCAGGGCATCGGCGCAGGGCGGGGTGCGCCCGTGGTGGCTGCAGGGCTCCAGCGTGACATAGGCGGTTGCACCGCGTGCCCTGTCTCCCGCGGCGCGCAGCGCGTGGATTTCCGCATGCGCTTCGCCCGCGCGCTCATGCCAGCCCTCGCCAACCATTGCCTCATCCTTCACCAGCACGCAGCCGACGCGCGGATTGGGGCTGGTGCTGTACAGGCCGCGTTCGGCCAGCCGCAGCGCATGCGCCATCCACTGGCTGTCTGCCGCTGTCAGCATGGTTACTCGGTTTTGTTGCGGCGTTTGA
>DATDDB010000157.1:0-5453 GCA_036524005.1 Gallionellaceae bacterium
CGGCGGCGGATGTTTTCGCCTTCGGCCTTGGCGCGCAGCCAGGCGTCGTGGTGTTCCTGCGCCTTGAGCTCGGCCTGTTTCAGCAATTCTTCCAGGCTGGGCATCACTTCGGGAGTCTGCTGGCCTGCCTGGTTGTTTTCCGGGTTCTGCGGGGTGGTTTGCGTGTCGGTCATCGCCTTCTCCATAAATCGGTTTGGCATAAATGGGGATGGTCAAAGGGTTTTCAAGAGGGGGCGGCAAAATAATCACAAGCGCATGAGATAATGCGCTTTTAGCCTTGTCTGCTCTCGCCCTGATGGCCAGGAGGGGCGCCAGGCCGCGTACCTACAATGCCCCAAAGTCATAACCGCTATTACTGGCACATCGCCGGTTTTTATTTTTTCTACTTCGCCTTCGTGGGGATGTTTTCCCCGTACTGGAGCCTGTATCTCAAGTCGCTGGGCTTTGATGCCGTGCAGATCGGCATCCTGATGTCGGTGCAGCCGGTAATGCGCATGCTGGCGCCCGCGCTGTGGGGCTGGCTGGCCGACCATTCCGGAAAGAGATTATTGGTGGTGCAGCTGGCCGCCTTCACCAGCGTGCTGTGCTATGTGGGGGTGTTTTACGCCGAGCATTTCTGGACCATGCTGCCGGTGCTGGCGCTGATGAGCTTTTTCTGGAGCGCCTCGATGCCGCTGGTGGAGGCAACCACCATGGCCTACCTGGGCGAGAACACCGCGCGCTACGGGCGCATCCGCGCCTGGGGCTCGGTGGGGTTCATCGTCGCCGTGCTGGGCCTTGGCTATCTGCTGGATTATGTCGCCATCCGCTGGCTGCTGTGGGCAGGCCTTATCATCATGCTGGGAATACTGGCGTTTTCCCGCCTGCTGCCGGCGACCCGTGCCGAGCCGCACCACGCAGACAGCCAGCCGCTGGCGCGGATATTCTTCCAGCCGCAGGTGCTGGCGCTGTTCGGCGCCTGTTTCCTGATGGCGGTGGCGCACGGCCCCTACTACACCTTCTTTTCCATCTACCTGGTGGATCATGACTACGCCAAAAGCGCGGTGGGATTGCTGTGGGCGCTGGGAGTGGTGTGCGAGATCGGCGCGTTTTTCCTGATGCCCTGGCTGATGCAGCGTTTCTCGCTGCCGCAAATCCTGGCGATGGGGCTGGCCACCGCGTGCCTGCGCTTCCTGCTGATTGCCTGGGGGGTGGATGTGCTGCCATTAATCCTGCTGGCACAGGCGATGCATGCCATCACCTTCGGCGCTTTCCACGCGGCGGCGGTAGCGCTGGTGCATCATTTCTTTCCCGGCCGCCACCAGTCGCGCGGACAGGCGCTTTACGGCAGCCTGACCTACGGCGCGGGCGGCATGCTGGGCGGACTGGCGAGCGGACCGCTGTGGCAGCACTGGGGGGCTTCGGTGATGTATACGGCGAGCGCAGGCATGGCGCTGCTGGGGCTGGTCATCCTGCTGTGGCAACTGCCGAGGATGGGCGGCGCAGGATCGGGACGCCCGGAATGACGCCGGAAATGGCGGCGGGCGCTATTCCGGATTGGCGAGCGCCGCGCCGGTCAGCACCACCAGGCCGCGCACGGCCAGCAGCGCCTTGCCCTGCAAGCTGTGGTCCGGGCGGGCCGTGTGGTCGCCCTTGAATATCCTGGCCGCGGTGAGGATCTGCACGCCATCCAGCACGAACATGGTGATCAAAAGCCCGATGTGCATCCACACCAGGAAGGAAGTGATGTCGCCCTCCTCGATCAGCCGCTTCCACCAGTTGCGGTGCAGATAGAGATAAACCGGCATGGCGATGTCGAACACGATGATGGCCAGCATGACCGGAACGTGGAACCAGCGCTGGCGATGCAGGAAGTAAGCAACCACCATCAGCGCGTAGGACAGCAGCGCGGCAATAATTGGAAGGGAAGTCATGGGCGGGGATTATACCTGTGCTGCCTGTTATTTTGATCTTGTGCCTGCTTTATCCGAACTGATAGCCCGAGAACATTTTCCCGAACATCTGCTCGCGGTAGACCACGCGCCCGGCGTCGCTCCCCGCCGCACCGGCCGAGACCATAAGCGGAAGCAGGTGCTCACTGCGCGGATGCGATGCGCGCGCGCCCGGCGCTTCGTGCCAATACGCCAGCAGACGCTCGCGCTCCGGCTGCAGCGCTTGTATCGTTTTTCCCAGCCAGGAATCGAATTGCTCGGACAGCGCACCGGCATCCTTGCCAGGCGAAAAAAATTCCCTCAGGTTATGGTAGCTGTTGCCGCTGCCGACGATGAGCACGCCCTCGTCGCGCAGCGGCGCCAGCGCGCGCCCCATCGCCAGGTGCATTTCGGGGTCGAGGTTGTGCAGCAGCGAGAGCTGCACGATGGGAACATCGGCATCCGGGAAGATCAGCTTGAACGGCACGAACACCCCGTGATCCAGGCCGCGCTCGTGCTCTTCCACGGCGGGCATGCCCGCCATGCCCAGCAGCTCACGCGTGCGCGCGGCGACTGCTGCCGAGCCGTGCGCAGGGTAGGTCAGGTGGTAGGTGTGTTCCGGAAAGTCGTAATAGTCGTATAGCAGCGTATGGTCTTGGGCGTTGAGCACGGTCGGAACCGGGCATTCCCAGTGCCCCGAGATCACCAGCACCGCCTTCGGACGCTGGCCGATGGCTGCCGGAATGCCGCGCAGGTAGGCCGCCATGTTGTCCCACAGCGTGGGCGGATAGCCCGGAAACGGCTCCATGAAAAAGCACGGCCCACCGCCATGCGGGATAAACAGGGTGGGTAAGCGTGCGGAAGACATGGCGACAGCTCCTGCTCAGAATTTGTTGTTCGTATGGTACTCCGAATTCCGCAATCGGGCTTTGCCCGGCTTGCCCGCCTATGCCCTGTCAACGAATCCTGATGCCATGCGTTAATGCATTGCAGCACGAATTTTAATGACATGATGTTAACCACCCAAAGGAGATCTTCATGAACAAATTGAGCTATCTTGCAGCCGCACTGCTGGCTGCTTCCGTTTCCGTTGCGCATGCGCAAACAGCACCCGCCCAAACCCCGCCTGCGCCCGCTGCTCAAGGCGACGCAAGCGTGGACAAAAACCTGAACAAGAACCCGGACAACAAGGGTCTGCAAAACGCAGACCAGAAGGTGGAAGCCAACGAAGCGAAGGCTGCAGCAAAGCGCGCCGAGGCCAAGGAAGAGCGCAAGGAGGAGCGCAAGGAAGAGCGCAAAGAAGAACGTAAAAAGGATCGCAAGGAAGACAAGCACGAGCGCATGGAACGCCATGAAAAAATGGAGCGCCCAGCCAAGCCTGAGCATCCTGGACGTTAATCTGCATCTGCTCACCATCCCGGCTAACTGCCGGGATGTTTATTTTTGAGTCCCATAAATATGCATAAACTACTCGCCTCGCTGGCGATGTTCGCCATCACGGTTCCGGCCATTGCCGATGACCAGCTCAGCCTGGGCACGGGTTTCGATTACAGTATCGGCAAATACGGCGCCAGGCAATCCACCAGCATCCTCTATATCCCCGTCACTGTGAAATACGAAACCGATAGTGGGTATCTGAAGCTGACCGTGCCCTACATCAGCATCACCGGCCCGGGCGGGGTGGTGCGCGGAATGGGCCTGATGCGCCCGGCCAAGGTGCGCACAGTCAATGTGACCAATTCCGGCCTGGGCGACATCATCGCCTCGGCAGGCCGCACGGTGTACTCTGGCGCTGCGCTGTCGCTCGATCTGGTCGGCAACATCAAGTTCGGCACGGCAGACGCCACGAAAGACCTGGGCACCGGGAAGAACGACTATTCCGCCCAGATTGACGGCTTTTATGCACTCGACAGAAAATCCACCCTGTTCGGCACGGCAGGCTACAAGGTCTATGGCTCGCCCGCAGGCGTCACCCTGAATAACGCCCCCTACGGCACGCTGGGCGCCAGCAGCAAGACGAGCGAATCCGAGAGCATCGGGATCATGCTGGATGTGGCGAAACGCCCCAGCGCCACCAGCGGTGACCAGCGCGAAGTGACGCTGTTCGTCGCGCAGAAAACCGCCGCGGGAAACAAGCTGCAGATGTATATCCTGAAGGGCTTCGCGAGCGGCAGCCCGAACATCGGCTTCGGGCTGATGCTTACCGGCCACTTGTGACCGGTTAGCGGGGGTTCTTCCGCGCAGCCAGGTCTATCAGCGCCGACATGCCGTAATGCCCGGCTCCTTCGCGGATGGCGCTGTCGTGCTCGGCAAAGTGCAGCCATTCCATGTCGGCGAACGCCTCGCGCAGCAGGGCTTCGGTGTACATGTTCTCCGCCACCGGCGGGCCGCCGGTCTTGTATTCGAGCTGGCGCGGGGTGTAGCCCTGCAGCAACAGCAGCCCGCCAGGCTTCAGGCAGCGCTTGATGTTGGCGAACATCTGCGCGCGCAGCGCCGGCCCGGCGAACTGGATGAATATCGCCGCCACCAGGTCGAACCTATCCTCGCCCCATTGCCAGTGCTCGAGGTCGGCCTGCACGAATTCCGCCTCCACGCCGCGCGCCTGTGCCAGTTTTCTCGCCTTTTCCAGCGCGACCGCGGAGGCTTCGACCGACAGCACCTGCAAGCCCTGCTGGGCCAGCCACACGCCGTTGCGCCCCTCGCCATCAGCCACCGCCAGGCAGCTCATGCCGGGCTTAAGCAGGTGCTGCTGCGAAACCAGGAAGGCATTCGGCTCGGTGCCGAACAGGTATTCCTCGCCCGCGTAACGCTCATCCCACATGCTGGCCATCGCCGTGCCTCCGCAATTTCTTCATCATACCCCCCGCCCAGATTATGAAATCGTCCACATAGGTGAACACCACCGGTATCACCAGCAGGCTGAGGAAGGTGGAAGTGATCAGCCCGCCGATCACCACCACCGCCATGGGCGAGCGGAAAGTGTTGTCGCCCGCGCCCAGGTCGAGGGCCACCGGCAGCATGCCCGCGCCCATGGCGAGCGTGGTCATCACGATGGGGCGCGCGCGCTTGCTGCAGGCATCGAGCATGGCCTCCAGCCGGTTCATGCCGCGCTCGCGGCGCGACACGATGGCGTATTCCACCAGCAGGATGGAGTTCTTGGTGGCGATACCCATCAGCATGATCAGGCCGATCATCGACGGCATGGAGACCGAGGTGTGCGTGATGAACAGGGCCAGGAACGCGCCGGGGATGGACAGCACCAGCGCCATCAGGATGGTGGCCGGCTGCATGAAGTCCTTGAACAGCAGCACCAGCACGATATAGATGCACAGCACGCCGGTGAGCATGGCCACGCCGAAGCTGGCGAACAGCTCCTTCATGGCCTCGGCATCGCCAATGGGCGCCATCTCGATGCCCTTGGGCAGATTCCTGATCGACGGCAAGGCAGCCACCTCGGCCTGAACCTTGCCCATGGGCTGACCGGCCAGCTCGATATCGAAGGTGACGTTGCGCTGGCGGTCGTAGCGGTCGATCTGCGCCGGG
>DATDDB010000158.1:0-8727 GCA_036524005.1 Gallionellaceae bacterium
CGTGAACCATGTCACCGGCGATTATTCGCGCGGCGTGGCGGGCTTCTGGGTGGAGCACGGCGAGATCCAGTACCCGGTCGAGGAAATCACCATCGCCGGCAACCTGAAGGACATGTACCGCCATATCGCGGCCGTGGGCAACGACGTGCTGGTGCAGGGTTCGCGCCAGTGCGGCTCCATCCTGGTGGAGGGCATGACCGTGGCGGGGCGCTAGGGGTCAAAGAAATTGATGTAAAAACATAGGGGAATCCCTGTACAAACACGGGGAGTATATGTAAGATAGGCCTAGTGGTTATTCTGCGTTTTCCAATAATGATGGAGCGGATCCCCGATGGCTAATCCAGCGTATTCCCACAATTTGCATCAGGCGTCATCCTCTGCCGAGGTGCCACGGGCGCGCACAGATGCACCCGCACCCGCGTTCCGCAAGGCCGGCCTGCTTGACCTGCCGTTCATCTTCAATCAGATCGTGGAAGGCTGCGTCGAGGGGGTCTATTCCGATCTCTTCCTGACTGGCGGCGGCAACGTCCATCTGATGCGCCTGCTGTTCCTCAACCTGCTGCCGTTCGGCAAGCTGCTCGGCAAGCGCAAGCTCTATGATTTTCTGATATTCCGCAAAGGCCAGGAGGAAATCGGCTTTGTCGGGATGTACGCTGCCAGGGATGCGGTTTCCGGGGATGCCGCCAAGCATCAGGCCACCCTGACCATCGGTTTCTTCGGCGTGGCGCAGGCGTTCAGGGGCAAGCATAAAGGCATCATGATGATGCGCATGCTGCTCGAGCATCTGCCTGCCGATGCCACGATAGATGCCTACACCACCAAATACGCCGTGGGCATGCAGCGCCTCCTGACCCGCTCCGGGTTCCGGCAGACCGGGGACCAGCCCACCAGCAAACAGAAGAAGTATTTCCTCGACAAGCGCGAGGGCAAGTGGGCGGGGCGGCATCATCCCCGCGCCATGGCCTGATCAACGCCAACAGGGCAGGCGCAAGGCCTGCCCTTTCTGCTTCAACTTTCCGGAAGTGTTGCGGGTTTAAGCGCGGGAAATACCCGCCCGCGCTAGATGTCGGTGCGCACTGCGGATACGAGTTCCGCCTGCACCGGGGATTGCGGTTGAGCCGGGATGTTTTCCACCCAGCGCTTCACGCGGTTGGCGTCGCCGACCCGGGTGCGCTTGCCCCAGGAATCGAGCAGGACGATGACCACGGGACGCTGGTTGATGCGGGCTTCCATCACCAGGCAGCGCCCGGCCTCGCTGATGTAGCCGGTCTTGGACAGGCCGATGTCCCATTGGGCATTGCGCACCAGCGGGTTGGTATTGCTGAAGTGCATCTGGCGGTTGTTGCCGACATCCACGTCGTGCCGGGTGGAGGTGGTGGCTCTGTGGATGGCCTCATAGTTTTGCGCCGCCAGCACCAGCTTCACCAGGTCTTGCGCAGTGGAGACATTGTTGCTGCGCAGGCCGGTGGGGTCCACGAAGTGCGAGTCATTCATGCCCAGATCGCGCGCCTTCTGGTTCATCAGCGCCACCACGGCGGCAGTGCCGCCGGGATAGGTGCGGGCCAGGGCTGCCGCCGCGCGGTTTTCCGAGGCGAGCAGGGCCAGCTTCAGAAGGTCGCCTCGGGTTAGCGTCATGCCGCGCTTCATGCGCGAGCGCGAGAGCTTGTAGCGGTCCTCGTCGTCGCGGGTGAGGGTGATTTTTTCGTCCATCGGCAGCTGCGCATCCAGGATCACCATGGCCGTCATCAGCTTGGTGATCGAGGCGATGGGGGCGACGGTGTCGGCTTCCTTGGCAAACAGCGGGCGCTGCGTGGCTTCGTCGTAGATCAGCGCGATGCCGGAACGCAGGTTGGGCGTATCGGATTTGGGTTTTTTCAGCGCGACCTTGGTCGCGTGACGGGTGTGCTTATGGCCTTCGCCGGCCTGGGCCGGCGCTGCCAGCGCGATGGCCGCCAGTGCGCATAACATCCGCAGACATATCAGATTTGTAGTTGTTTTCATTGCTCTCTCCCTGCTACTTGCTTTATTACTTGGTAGTGGGCGCAAGCATACCCGAATATGCAGTTAAATCAAGGGGAACAGCGACCAACGTAAAGGGGATTCGATAAGCGGAATAGGGAATCCGACAAGCGGCAGAATGTTCAGGCTTGTTCCTCCTGCTGCTGCAGCGCCCACATTTTGGCATAAACCCCTTGCTGAACAAGGAGTTCACGGTGGGTGCCGCGCTCGACGATGCGCCCCTTGTCCATCACCAGGATCTGTTGCGCGTCCACCACGGTGGACAGGCGGTGGGCAATCACCAGGGTGGTGCGGTTCTGCGCAATGCCGCGCAGTTCGGCCTGGATGGCTTTTTCCGAATGCGAATCCAGCGCCGAGGTGGCTTCGTCGAAAATCAGGATGGGCGGGTCCTTGAGGATGGCGCGCGCGATCGCCACGCGCTGCTTCTCGCCGCCGGAAAGCTTGAGCCCGCGCTCGCCCACCATGGTGTCGTAGCCCTGCGGCAGCGATTCGATGAAGCTGTGGATGTGCGCCGACTGCGCCGCCTGGATCACCTCTTCGCGCGTGGCGCCGGGGCGGCCATACACGATGTTGTAGTAGATGGTGTCGTTGAACAGCACCGTATCCTGCGGCACGATGCCGATGGCCGCGCGCAGGCTGGCCTGGGTGACGCTGCGGATGTCCTGGCCCTCGATCAGGATGCGCCCCGCGTCCACGTCGTAAAAGCGGAACAGCAGGCGCGACAGGGTGGATTTGCCCGCGCCGCTGGCCCCCACCACCGCCACCGTGTGCCCGGCGGGCACCTCGAAGCTCACGTCGTGCAGGATCTGGCGCTCGGTGTTATAGGCGAATGCCACTTGCTGAAAGCTGATCGCCGCGCGTCCGGGCAAAAGCGGTCTGGCATCCGGCGCATCCTGGATCTCGCGGTGCTCGTCCAGCAGGCGAAACATCTTTTCCATGTCGGCCAGCGAATTCTTGATTTCGCGGTAGACGAAGCCGAGGAAGTGCAGCGGCATGTAGAGCTGCAGCATGTACATGTTCACCAGCACCAGGTCGCCTATGGTCATGGTGCCCTTCACCACGCCGTCGGCCGCCAGCAGCATCAGCGCGGTGACGCCGATGGCGATGATCGCGCTCTGCCCGGCGTTCAGGGCGGCCAGCGAGGTCTGGTTGCGCACCGCGGCCACTTCCCAGTGCTGCAACTGCTCGTCGTAGCGCTTTGCCTCCCACGCCTCGTTGCTGAAATACTTCACCGTCTCGTAGTTGAGCAGGCTGTCTATGGCGCGCGTGTTGGCCTTGGAATCCATGTCGTTCATGGTGCGGCGGAACACCATGCGCCACTCGGTGATGTAGAGCGTAAAGGCGACATACAGCGCCAGCGTGATGAAGGTGATCACCGCGAACCACGGGCTGTATTTCGAGAACAGGATGATTGCCACCAGCCCGATTTCCAGCAGCGTGGGCAGGATGTTGAACAGCATGAAATTGAGCAGGAATCCTATCCCGCGCGTGCCGCGCTCGATGTCGCGCGACACCCCGCCGGTCTGGCGCTCCAGGTGGAAGCGCAGGGAGAGGCTGTGCATGTGGGCGAACACCTTCAGCGCCACGCGGCGGATGGCGCGCTGCGTCACCTTGGCGAACACCGCATCGCGCAGCTCGCCCAGCAGCGTGGAAAAGGCGCGCAGCACGCCATAAGCCACCACCAGGAACACCGGCACCAGCAACATCGCCTGCGGCTGGCCGAGCTGATCCACGATCTGCTTGAATATCAGCGGCACCGCCACGTTCGCCACCTTCGCCAGCACCAGCAGCGCAAGGGCGAAGAACACGCGGCCCTTGAATTCCATCAGGTAGGGCAGCAGCGAGCGGATTGCGCTCCAGTCGCTGCCGGATTTGGGAGTAACCGGATTGGCAGCAGGGGCGGAAGAATGGGGCCGGGATTGCGCGTGCATGGAATGTGAACCGTTTGGGGATGGACAGTGTCAAACTGCAATTATAGCCGTGACCGGGCCTGGCATCATCCCGCCCGCCTCGAAAACCTGCTTTTCCATGTCAGTGAAATGGTTTTGTTGAAACGATCTCGTAACAGGCCATGGTTATGCTGCGCTACCCTTGTTGATGGAAGGAGGACACCATGAATACACAGGAGTTTTCACCTTCGGCCGCCACCCCCGGCGCCCTGCACCAGACCGTGCCGCAAGACCTCGAACAGGCGCTTAACCTTGTGGACGACCTCTTGGAGCTCAACGACGACCCCGCGATAGAACCGGGCGAACTGCACGGCATGAGCCAGATGCTGGAGCATGCCGCAAAGACCTGGAATGACTTGAGGGCAGGGTGTGATGATTGATGGGGGCGGGGTGTGCGCTCCCTCTTGAGTGAGGGCGGCGCTCGCAGATTAGGGCGGATAGAGCACGCTAAACCCTGTCCTGTTCGTGCGCGTAGCCCACTATGCCGATGATCAGGCGCACGATCATATAACTCAACCTGGGCAGCAGCCGCGCCAGAAAAATCTTCTGCAGCCAGGCGGAATGGCGGATCAGCCGCGCGCCGTGTTCCATTTCCTGCATCAGGCTGTCGCGCAGCACGGCGGCAAATTTGTCGTCGCGCACGACGATGTTGCCCTCACGCGCCAGCCACAGGCTGAACGGGTCGATGTTGGATGAGCCGACGGTGGCCCAGTGGCCGTCCACCACGGCCACTTTGGCGTGCATGAAGGTGTTGTGGTATTCGTGGATTTCCACGCCCGCGCTCATCAGTTCCTCATACAGCGCGCGGGTGGCATAGCGCATCAAGGGGTGGTCGGTGTGGCCCTGCAGCATGAGCACCACGCGCACGCCGCGCCGGGCGGCATGCAGCAGCACATGGCGGAACCGGCGCCCCGGCAGGAAGTAGGCGTTGGCGATGATGATTTCGTGCCGGGCGGAGGCGATGGCCTTGAGGTAGGCGTATTCGATGTCGTAGCGGTGGTGCAGGTTGTCGCGGAACACGAAGGCCACTTCGTGGTGCTGCTGCACCGGGAAGCGCAGGCGCAGTTTTTCGCGCTCGCGCCGGATGCGGAAGTTGCTCCACATCACCAGCAGCCACAGGCGGCGCATCGCGACATGGATGCGCTGCACCACTTCGCCTTCGATTTCCACCGCGTAATCCAGGCGCGGCGGCATGTGCACGTCGTCGGAGTTGTCGTCCACGATGTTGATGCCGCCGACGAAGGCGATGCGCCCGTCGATCAGCGCCTGCTTGCGGTGCAGGCGGCGCAGGCGCTGGCGCTTCAGGGTGAGCCAGGAGATCTGCGGGCGGAAATACAGCACCTGCACGCCCGCATCGCGCATTTCGCGCACCCAGTCGCGCGTGAGCGACTGGGCGCCGAAGCCATCCAGCAGCAGGTGCACCGACACGCCGCGCTGCGCGGCCTGGACCAGGGCATCCATCACCTGGCGCCCGCTGGCATCGCTCTCGTAGATATAGGTTTCCAGGTAGATGGAGCGGACCGCCGCGTTTACCGCCTTGACCAGGCGCGGGAAATACTCCTCGCCCCGGCACAGCAGCCGCACGCTGTGTACGCCTACCTGGATGGCCTCGCTCATGGCAGCGCCAGCATCGCGGAAAGCGCGGCGTGGTCGGAAATCTTGCGCCAGGGGTGCATCTCGCAATGCACGATGTCCAGCCCGCGCACATAGATGCGGTCCAGCCGGAATATCGGCAGCCGCGCCGGCCAGCTTTTGGCCAGCTTGCCGCCCCTGGCCTCGAACGCCTCGCGCACCTCGAGTTCCCGTTCCAGCAGGTGGCTGGCGTGGTTGTTCCAGTCGTTGAAGTCGCCCGCGATCAGCAGCGGCGCATCGGGCGGCACCACCTTCTTGACGCGCTCGGTGAGGGCGTTGAACTGGATGCTGCGCCCGCGCTTGGTCAGGTCGAAGTGCACGCACAGGCAGTGCAGCTTGTCGCCGCCGGGCAGGGCGATCTCGCAGTGCAGCATGCCGCGGCTTTCCAGCGGGTTGGTGGAGACATCCTGATTGTCCCAGCTCAGGATGGGGAAACGGCTGACGATGGCGTTGCCGTGGTGGCCGCCGTCATACACCGCGTTCATGCCGTAGGCCTGGTGCGGCCAGTTTTCCTGGCCGAGGAACTCATGCTGCGGCTTGCCGGTATCCACGGCGTGGCGGCCGAACAGGCGCTCGCCCTGCACCTCCTGCAGGAACACGATGTCCGCATCCAGCTCGTGCAGCCGCTCGCGCAGGTCATGCAGGATCGCGCGCCGGTTGAATGGCGACAGGCCTTTATGGATGTTGTAGGTGGCGATCTTGAAAGTGGGCATGGTGGTTGTCGCTGTTTTTTTGGGTGCGCACGGGTATATATTACCTCACCGGGGGTGAGGTATCTATGCTGGGTGGGATGGTTGGTTTACTGGTAGGCCTGGCTATGCTCAATGCTTAGCGCCGGGGGCTCCGGTAGTATATGTAGGTTGGGTTAGCGCGCAGCGCGTAACCCAACAAACAAGACCAGCCAAACTTTAGAAGTCCGGCCGTCCTCCGAGATTAGCGCCGGGGTAGCCGGCAGCTAGTCCCTTTCTTTGCTCGTGCAAAGAAAGGAACCAAAGAAAACACGCCCCGATCCGCCACCCCTACGGGGTACCCTCCGTTGCTCGGCCGGTCAGGCCTCCTCATAAACTCGCACGACCGGCTACGCCGTCACGTGCTCGAACATATTCGTCGGACCACTCCTGACCGGCCTGCGCTACTTGGTGGCGGATAAGGGGAGGGAAGGTCTTGTGTGCACTTCGTGCACGCTTGTTGTGTTTGGTGCCCGCGTAGCTTACGCTACGCGGGCAAAACATTCGGCGCAATGCGTTTTGCATATTGCGCCCGACGCTTGCTGAAACCGGATATGCAATACGAGGAAATATGACACTAAAACAGCTTGCGGTATTTATCTTGGCGGTTTCCGCATCCACTGCCCATGCGGAGCTCGTGGCAAGGGCTCAAACGGGTCCATGGCAGCTTTCCATAGAGGCCGAAGATGCGACGAGCGACGATTGCTCGGTAAATCTGGTGGCCGATAATCATTCATATGAGCACAAAATCAGCCTGAAGCGGAAAGGCGGCGGTTGTTCGTTTTTCGGGCCAGTGATGATTTTCGGCACGAACTCTCCGGATTATAAATTGACGCATGTGTTCGTCGAAGGCGCTCGCGGAGGCGATGGCGATCACACGGGACCCATCGTGGAGGTATTTGCCGTTAATGAGCACGGTATTAAGAAACTCGGCGAGCAGGAATTGTTTGATGCCAGCTATCAGCGCAAAGATGGCGAAGTTGTCTCCATCTCCGGGAAAGTTTTATTCAGTCTTTGTGATGCATGTGACGGGCCGGATGCGGCCGGGGCCAGGGATAATATTTTCGTTCCCGCCGTCATAACCTTCGGCTGTAAAGGTATCTGTGTCAAACCAGCAGTTTCTCAGGAGGAGCGGGCGCGTATTGTCTCGCGGTTCGAGGCCGCTGTAACGGCTGCCAGCAAAGAATATGGCCGTCATGTAGATAAAGCTTTCGTGAAGCGACTCAGGACGCGTCTCATGGAATTCTTGAGCCGTGCGTCGTAAGCCCGCGTAGCCCAGGCTACGCGGGCAAACATCCGGCGCATTACGCCTTGCGGCTAATGCGCCCTACACAAGCTTCACCTGCTTACTCAATATGAACAACGGTAGAAGACGACACGAACTCAGTGTCGGGCTTCCCTTGCTCATCAAGCTCGCCGGTATGTGCTTGAATTTCAGCTTTGATTAGAATGGTTGATTTCGCTGGGACTACAATGGTCCTCATGTCGTCAAATTCAATTCCGGGAACGAAATCATATGGTGTGTCTTCCGGGAGTAGGCTGACTTTTTGAATCAAGTCACCTCCGTCTTCATCAAAAATCGAGTTTTCTTTTAGTGCGCCCGGGATCTTATTAAAACTGAGTTCATACCTATCCTTAAGTTTCGAATTAAGCTCTATTTCGAAATTCCTGGGGTTGATGGTTTTTACATTAACTATCAGGAGACGTAAATTATCGTGATATGGCTGAACCTTTGTTTCTATCTTAAGATTGATAGCCCAACTATTCCCGCCAGCTAATTTGTATAAATGAAATGCCCAGAATCCACCTACAACAGCAGCAATGAGTGTGAGTGTTTTAAGGGCGAGCTCAAACTTCTGAAGAAGAGTAATTTTTTCGTCGGAAGTTTTCTTTCGGCGGAATATGCCCGATGCTGCTAAGCGCTTTATTATTGCCATAGCATTCCCTTTGTCGGTACGAAGAGCCCGCGTAGCGTAAGCTACGCGGGCACTAAAAACAAGCAGCGTGCGCGAGGCGCACACAAAGCCACAACTCCCCCTTCTGCGCCACCGAGCCGCGCAGGCAGGGAAGGGGGTGTCCGACGAATATGTTCGAGCACGTGGCCGCGTAGCGGATCGTGCGAGTTTATGAGGAGGCCTGACCTGCCGAGCAGCGCAGGGTAGCCGCAGGCTGGCGCAGCAGGGTGTGTTTTCTTTGGTGACTTTCTTTGCACAAGCAAAGAAAGTTACTAGCTGCCGGCTACCCCGGCGCTAATCCATGAGTACAGCCAAATCTCCGGAAATAAAAAAGGCGGGCATCAAGCCCGCCCTTCCAGACCAAAAAACTACCCGTCAGACAGTCGCTTCCTCTTCCGAGAAATCAAGAGACACCTTCCCGTCCTTGACGTCGACGATCACCTT
>DATDDB010000159.1:0-13499 GCA_036524005.1 Gallionellaceae bacterium
GATGCGGATTCCGATATTCCACAGTTCGAGCGGGACGTCGTCGGCTGGGCGAATATAACAGCCGGGCTCCACCGTCAGCACCATGCCGGGCTGCAGCTTGCGCCAGCAATCGTCGACCTTGTAATCGCCGACATCGTGCACGTCCATGCCCAGCCAGTGGCCGGTGCGGTGCATATAAAAGCGCTTGTAGCTCTCGCTTTCGAGTACGCTGTCCAGGCTGCCGCTCAAGAGCTTGAGGTCGATCAGTCCCTGTGCGATGACGCGCAGCGCGGCGTCGTGCGGCTGGTTCCAATGGTTGCCGGGACGTGCCGCCGCGATGGCGGCGGTCTGCGCGGCCAGCACCATTTCATACACGTCCTTCTGCGCGGCGCTGAACTTGCCGTTCACCGGAAAGGTGCGCGTGATGTCGGCGGCATAGCCGTCCAGCTCGCAGGCGGCGTCGATCAGCAGCAGCTCGCCATCCAGGAGCTTTGCATTGTTGCCGACATAGTGCAGCACGCAGGCGTTGGCGCCGCCAGCCACGATGCTGGTGTAGGCCGGTGCCTGCGCGCCGCTGTTGCGGAATTCGTGCAGCAATTCGGCCTCGATCTGGTATTCCATCATGCCGGGGCGGGTGGCGCGCATGGCGCGGACATGCGCATGCGCGGATATGGTTGCCGCGCGGCGCATGGTGCCAAGCTCGGCGCCGTCCTTGACGAGGCGCATCTCGTCCAGCAGCACGCGCACGTCGCGGATCTCGTCAGGCGCGCTGATTCCGCTGCGCACCTTTTCCTGCACACGGGCGCGCAGGCCGAGCAGGCGCGCATCCCACGCGCCATCCTGGCCGAGCAGGCTGAACAACACCGGCTGGTTGCCCATCAGTTCAATGAGTTTCTCGTCGAGTTGCGCGATGGGATAGGCGGCGTCGAAGCCGAACTTCTCGCTGGCGGCATCCGGGCCGTGACGGTAGCCGTCCCAGATTTCGCGCTCCAGGTTCTTTTCACGGCAAAACAAAATGCTTTGCGGCGCGGAGCCTGCAATCAATACCAGCACGGCCTCCGGTTCATCGAATCCGGTCAGGTAATAAAAATGGCTGCCGAAGCGATAGGGGTAGTGCGCGTCGTTGTTGCGCACCGCCTCCGGCGCGGTGGGGATCACGGCGATGCCGCGCCCCATCTGGCTGGCCAGGCGCGCGCGTCGTGCGGAATATGGTTTCGCATCAATCATGGCGGCTATTCTGCGACGCACGCAGGTCGTTGTCGAGCTGTTCCAGGCGCTGCGGCGTGCCCACGTCCACCCAGGCGCCTGAGTAATGCTCGCCGCTGACGCGGCCAAGTGCTATCTGCGCGCGCAGCAGGGGCGCCAGTGGGGCGGCGGCGTTGCGGTCGAGATGCGCGAACAAGGCGGGCTTGTAGATGCCGATGCCGCTGAAGGTCAGCCTGGCGTCGCCGTCAGGCGAGAGGCGGCCATCCAGCAGGTGAAAATCGCCCGTTGTATGGTGGGCCGGATTGTTGACCAGCACCAGGTGCGCACCATCACGGCTGGCACTCAGCGCCAGTGCGTGCGCTTTCAGGTGCGCAAAATCGTATTCGCAGTAGATGTCCCCATTGACCACGGCAAACGGCTCCTCGCCCAGCAGATGCAGGGCATGGGCGATGCCGCCCGCGGTTTCCAGCGCGGCCGGGCGTTCGGGCGAATAGCGGATCTGCACGCCGAACCGGTGGCCATCGCCAAGATTTTCCTCGATCTGTGCGCCGAGGTGCGCGTGGTTGATCACCAGCTCAGTGATGCCGGCGCGCGCCAGGCGCTCGATGTGCCACACAATCAGCGGCTTACCGCCAACCTGCAACAGGGGTTTGGGCGTGTGGTCGGTCAGCGGCCGCATTCTTTCGCCGCGGCCGGCAGCCAGGATCATAACCTTCATCGCCGCCCCCATAAACCGACTGTGCAACCCGATTGCGGCGTCGCGTGCTCGTTCAATCCTCGCCTACCAACCGGGTATGTCTCGTCTTTCACTGCGCGGCTCCTTGCACTCGGGTTTGCTCGTGACGGTTTCTGGAGGCGTCGAAATTCGTTGTAGCTACAATGCACGCCATAAGCTAAAAGGTAAAGCCTTCCTGAATGGCCTCGGGGTGCAGTTCTTCCAGCAGCACCTGCAGGGGCTTGAGGTCCACATAGCGTGTGCAGGCGCGGTACAGGTAGTCGAACACCAGCGGCATGTCCTTGACATAGCCGCTCTTGCCGTCGCGGTGGTAGAGGCGCGCGAAGATGCCCAGCACCTTGATGTGGCGCTGCACCCCCATCCATTCGTAGTCGCGGTAAAACTCGCCGAAATCATTGTGCACCGGCAGGCCGGCCTGGCGCGCCTTTTCCCAGTAGCGGATCAACCAGTCCATGACCAGTTCCTCGTCCCACTTGATGTAGGCGTCCTTGAACAGCGAGGCCAGGTCGTAGGTGATGGGGCCGTATACCGCATCCTGGAAGTCCAGGATGCCCGGGTTGATGGCGATGTCCTTCGCTCCCGGAAAGTCGTCGGCGACCATCTCGACATGCATCAGGTTGCGCGCATGGTAGTCGCGGTGCACATACACGCGCGGCTGGGCCAGGTTGTTGTCGAGTACGCGGCGGAAAACTTTTTCCAGGGCGGCGCGCTGCTTGTCGGTCAGCGTGACATTGAGGTGTTTGGCTACATACCATTCAGGAAACAGGTTCAGCTCGCGTTGCAGCAGCGCCTCGTCGTAGGGTGGCAACTCATTGTCGCGCGAGGCCAACTGGATTTTCACCAGCGCATCGGTGGCAGCGCTGTAAAGCGACTTGGCATTGTCCGGCTTGAGCGCCTGCAGATAGGTGGTATTGCCCAGGTCGGACAGCAGCAGAAACCCCTGTTCCAGGTCCTGCGCATACACATGCGGCACATGCGTCCCGGCTTCCTCGAACAGCTTGCCGATGTGCAGGAAGGGGCGGCAATTTTCATGTTCGGGCGGGGCATCCATGATGATCCTGGTTGAACCGTCCGCGAAAGTGGCGCGGAAATAGCGGCGGAAGCTGGCGTCGGCCGAAGCCGGGGTAACGTTGAAAGTTGCGCCCGGGTACAGGTGGTGCAGCCAATCGGTCAGTTGTTGCTGGCGTTTCATGTTCTGGATTGCCTTAATCGTGAATTTATGCGATTTTAGCACCTTATATAATTTGTCCCACACATGCGCTGTTGCCTGCCCCTTCCCCTGCTGCTCGTGTTTTGCGCTTTTGCTCCTTCTGCCCACGGCGAGAACGAGCCATTGCAGCTGCGGCTGGAGCGTACTTTCAACGTGCTGCATAGTAGCAGTGACGGTCCAGCCTTCCTCTCCGCGCGCCGCGTGGAAGGCAAAAAGGGTAGCCGGATTGAGGCCGAGGGGGACGCCGAGCTGCGCCGGAGCGGCCAGGCAATATTTGCCGATCACCTGATTTACCAGCAGGACAGCCGCGATGTGGTCGCCGATGGTGCGGTGCGCATCGAGCAGAACGGCGATGTCCTGTCCGGTATGCGCCTGGAGTACAACCTCGATACCCGGGTCGGGGACATGACCAAGGCGCAATACCAGCTGGCCGAAAGCAATGCTCGCGGCGGCGCGGACAGGGTGCATATGGACGGCAAGGGAAATTATTTTCTGAGCAGCGTCACCTACACGACCTGTCCGGTGGGCAATGATGACTGGCAGCTGGATATGGGCAGGCTGGATATAGACCGCACTACCCAGATCGGCGTGGCGCACAGCGCGGTTGTCGAGTTCAAGGGCGTGCCCATCCTGTATTCACCGTGGATGGATTTCCCGCTGAAAGGGCAGCGCAAGACGGGGTTTCTCGCCCCATTGTTCGGCAGCACCACCAAGGGCGGCGCCGAACTGACCCTGCCTTTCTACCTGAACCTTGCACCCAACTACGATGCGACCATTGCGCCGCGCTACATGGCCAAGCGCGGCCTCCTGCTGAACAATGAATTTCGCTACCTGTCCGAGAATTATTATGGCGAGATGCAGCTGGACAATTTGCAGCATGACCAGCTCACCCAGACATCGCGCTCGCATCAGGCTTATAAACATTCACACAATCTGGGGGGTGGCTTCAGCGACACCGTCAATCTGAACCGCGTTTCCGATAATGCTTATTACCGCGACCTTGCCACCACCGTGGCGGGAACTTCACAGGTCAACCTGCTGCGCGAGGGCGCATTGAACTACGCGGGGGGCTGGTGGAACGCGACCACGCGCGTGCAGGGCTTCCAGACTTTGCAGGATCCGCTGGCGCCGGTTTCCGTTCCCTACAAACGCTCCCCGCAGGTGCTGGTAACTGCGCAGCGCGAAGTGCATGACGCCAACGCCACTTTCAGCGGCGAATACGTGAACTTCAGCCACCCCACTTCCCTAAACGCGCAACGAGTGGTGCTGTTTCCTTCCGTCAGCTATCCGCTGCTCTATGATTCCGGCTATTACCTGACCCCGAAATTTGCCGTGCACAGCGCCGATTATATTTTCGGGCAGAACAACCTCGCGGCGCAGCCCAATGTCAGGGTCAGCGTGCCGATTTTCAGCCTGGACAGCGGCATGGCGTTCGAGCACGACCTGAGCATTGCCGGAAACAACCTGGTGCAGACGCTGGAGCCGCGCGCATATTATGTGTATATCCCATACCGCAACCAGGACATGCTGCCGAACTTCGATTCGGCCCTATCAACCTTCAGCTATTCCCAGATATTCACTGAAAACCGTTTCCTGGGCGGTGACCGCGTGGGCGATGCCAACCAGGTGACGCTGGCCGCCACCTCACGCCTCATCGACGCGGACAATGGCGCGGAGCTCATCAGGGGATTTGTCGGGGAGCGCTTCAGCTTCGCCCAGCCCAGGGTCAATCTTGTCGTGCCTACGGCCGCCACCCCGGCGGCACCCCCAGGCACTCCAACCACCAGCACCAACAAGTCCGACATCCTGGCCGGACTCTCCGGCAGGCCTGCCCGCTCCCTGTGGTTCGATACGATGGTGCAATACAATCCATCCGGGCTGGGCGCCGAAATGTACAGCATCAGCGGGCGCTATCAGCCGGAACCCGGAAAGGTGCTGAACCTGGGGTATCGTTTCACCAGCCCCAACATCAACCCGAACCTCAGCATGCGGCAAGTGGATATTTCCGAGCAATGGCCGCTCTGGGGGCGCTGGACTTCGGTTGCCCGCTGGAATTACTCGATGCTGGAAAAACGCATGCTGGAGGGGCTGCTCGGACTTGAGTATAATCAGGCCTGCTGGGTTGCCCGGATCGTGATGCAGCGTTTCACCACTTCGACGCAGCAAGTGTCGACCTCCATTTTTGTGCAACTCGACTTGACCGGACTGGCCGGGGTGGGCTCGGATCCCATGGAAGCGTTGCGTCGCAGCGTACCCGGCTATACCAAACTGAACCAGAATGTGCCCGACGTAACGGGGCGGGAATTGCGTTAACCTACAAGAAAACACGACATGTCAATTATCAAGAAGTTATTATTACTATTGGCCTTGTCGCTTGCCGCTTCCGGTGCGCAAGTCTACGCTGCCGACCAGAAAAAGCAGCTCCCGGAGATAGGCCAGATCATTGCAGTGGTGAACGACGATGTGATCACGCAGCACGAGCTGGATGAGCGGGTCAATACCGCGGTGCGCCGCTTGAAAAAGCGTGGCACACCGCTTCCCGACCATGCGGCGCTCGAAGGGCAGTTGCTCGAAAACGTGATACTGGAGCTGCTCCTGGCGCAGTCGGCCAAGGAAAATGGCGTGCGCGTCGACGACGATCAGCTGGACAGGGCGCTGCACCGCATCGCAGAGGACAACCACTTCTCCAGCCTGGAACAATACCGGGCCAGCCTGGAAAAAGATGGGGAGGACTTCAGGAAATTCCGCGAGGAAATTCGCGCCCAGATGGTGGCCGCCCGTCTGCGCGAACGCCTGGTGGACAGCAGGCTGCTGATCAGCGACAGCGAAGTGGATAATTACCTGGCCGTGGAATCCGGCCAGCCCGGGAAGGGTGAGGAATTTCATGTGGCACACATACTGGTGACCATACCCGAACAGGCCAGCGCCGAAAAAGTGCAAGCCAGCCAGAAGCGCGCAAACGAAGCGCTGGCACTGTTAAACAAAGGGGCAAGTTTTGCCCAGGTGGCCGCAGGGCATTCCGATGCACAGGATGCGCTGCAGGGCGGTGACCTGGGCTGGCGCCCTTCAGACCAGTTTCCACCCAGCTTCCGGGAGGTGCTGGCCAAGATGCAGGCCGGCGATATTTCTCCCCTGATTCATGCTCCGAACGCCTACCACATCCTGAAACTGGTGGATCGCCGCCGCCAGACCGAGAAGGTGATCATCACGCAGACCCATGTGCGGCATATTTTGGTCAAGACCAGCGACCTGGTGCCGGACAGCGAGGCCAGGAGCCGCATCATGGAAATCAAGAAGAGCATCGAAAATGGCGCCAGCTTTGCCGAACAGGCCAAGCTGCATTCCGAGGACGGCAGCGCCGCGCAGGGCGGGGATCTGGGCTGGGCTTCTCCGGGCGAGATGGTGCCGGAGTTTGAAAAGGCCATGAATGCATTGCAGCCGGGAGAGATGAGCGGGCCGGTGCAGACCAGCTTTGGCTGGCACCTGATCCAGGTGCTGGAGCGCCGCAACGCCGATGTCAGCGAGGAACAAAGGCGGCAGCGTGCGCGCATGGCATTGCGCTCCATCAAATCCGATGATGCCTGGCAGGACTGGCTGCGCCAACTGCGCGACAGCGCGCACATAGAATACCGCGGCGAAACAGCCCATTGATGGTGCAAACCGCCCTGCCACTGGCCATTACTTCCGGAGAACCGTCCGGCATCGGGCCCGATATATGCCTGCAGCTGGCGGGGCTGAAATCCGGCCGCGGCAGGGTGGTCATAGCGGACAAGCACGTGTTGCAGCAGCGCGCAGCGCAACTGGGCCAGCGGGTGGAGCTGCGCGACTATGTTCCGCACCAGGACACCCACAACACCGCAGGCTGCCTGACCGTGCTGCATGTCCCCGTGTCCGCCGAAGTGGCGGCGGGCAGACTGGACAGCGCCAACAGCCGTTATGTGCTGGATATGCTCACCCGCGCGGCGCAGGGCTGCCGCGAAGGCGAGTTCGGCGGCATGGTCACCGCTCCGGTGCACAAGGGCATCATCAATGATGCGGGCATTCCGTTCACTGGCCACACCGAATTCCTCGCCGAATATCTGCATGCCGAGCAGGTGGTGATGATGCTGGTCGGGGGCGGCATGCGCGTGGCGCTGGCCACCACGCACCTGGCCCTGCGCGAGGTGCCCGCTGCGATCACACCAAAATTGCTTGAAAGCGTGGTGCGCATTGTCCAGCGCGATCTGGCGCGCCGCTTCGGCATCTTCCGTCCGCGCATCCTGGTGGCAGGGCTGAATCCGCACGCCGGGGAAGGCGGCCACCTCGGGCGCGAGGAGATCGAGGTGATGATCCCGGTGCTCGATAAGCTGCGTGCGGAAGGAATCGATGTCAGCGCGCCGCTCCCGGCCGATACGCTGTTCGCGCCGCACCGCCTGGCGCAAAGCGACTGCGTGCTGGCGATGTACCACGACCAGGGGCTGCCGGTGCTGAAACACGCCAGCTTTGGCCAGGGCGTGAATGTCACGCTCGGCCTGCCCATCATCCGCACTTCGGTCGATCACGGCACCGCGCTGGAACTGGCCGCATCGGGACGCGCCGATGCGGGCAGTCTTATAGAGGCTGTGCGCGTCGCGGAGCAGATGGCGGCGTGCGAAGCGCATGCATAAAGCCAAAAAACAGTTTAGTTCCGGCATCACGCGCTGCGCGCATGAGCCTGCACCGAAATGTTTTTTTGTGGAATCAAATGAGCCATAAAGCAAAAAAACAGTTTGGCCAGAACTTCCTGGTGGACCGGCAGATCATCGCCGACATCGTATCCGCCATCCGTCCCGAGGCAAGCGACAACATGGTGGAAATCGGCCCGGGCCTGGGCGCGCTGACGCGCCCGCTGCTGGAGAGGGTCGCGCAGCTGCATGTCGTCGAGATCGACCGCGACATCATCGCGCGGCTGAAGGCGGACTACCCCGCCGAAAAATTCAACCAGCACCAGTTGGTCATTCATGAAGGCGATGCGCTGGCGTTCGATTTTGCGCAATTGCCCGCGCCGCTGCGCATTGTGGGCAACCTGCCCTACAACATTTCATCGCCCCTGCTGTTTCATTTCGCGGCCTACGCGGACAAAGTGACCGACATGCATTTCATGCTGCAGGACGAAGTGGTGGAGCGCATGGTGGCCGCGCCATCCACGCCCGCATATGGCAGGCTTTCGGTGATGCTGCAATACCGCTTTTACATGGAAAAGCTGCTGGATGTGCCGCCGCAGTCATTCCGCCCGGCGCCCAAGGTCAATTCGGCCATCGTGCGCATGATTCCCATCCCGGCGGCAGAGATCGCGGTGCGGGATGAAAAGATCTATGCCGCCATCGTGACGGCCGCCTTCGGCCAGCGCCGCAAGACGCTGCGCAACACGCTCAGGAATCATCTGGCCGAGGCCGATTTCGAACGGCTGGGCATTGATGCGCAACTGCGCGCTGAGAACCTGGGTGTTCCGGAATTTGCGAGGATTGCGAACTGGCTGAGCGAAAACAGGCAGGCTTAGGCGGATTTATTCTGGATGAGTTCGATCTTGTAGCCGTCCGGGTCTTCCGCGAAGGCGATCACGGTCGTTCCGTGTTTCATCGGCCCGGCCTCGCGCACGACCTTGCCGCCGAGACGCCTGATTTCATCGCAAGTCTTGTAGGCGTCATCCACTTCGATGGCGATATGCCCGAAGCCTCCGCCCAGTTCGTATTTGTCCACACCCCAGTTGTAGGTGAGCTCGATTGCCGCACCGGCCGATTCGTCCTGATAGCCGACGAAGGCGAGGGTGAACTTGCCCTCGGGATAATCGTGCCGGCGCAGCAGCTTCATGCCGAGCACCTGGGTATAGAAAGCGAGCGACTTTTCGAGGTCGCCTACGCGCAGCATGGTATGCAGTATGCGCATGATATTCTCCGTTAAAAGGCCACTTGCTTGAAAGTGTGCACGATGGGCAGCTTGGTGCACAAGGGACGATGCAGGATGGAATTATGACTTATAATAAATCTTTGGAATATCCTTATGTCCGACATCCCTCCCATCGTACTGACCTTTGCCGCCACTGATCCCAGCGGCGGCGCGGGCCTGCAAGCCGATTTGCTGACCATCGCCAGCATGGGCTGCCATCCGCTGTCGGTGGTGACTGCCGTTACCATTCAGGACACCAGCGGGGTGGATGACACCATGCCGATAGATGCCGAATGGGTCGCCGACCAGGCGCGCGCCGTGTTGGAAGATATGCCGGTGGATGCATTCAAGATCGGCCTGCTGGGCAGCGTGGAAAATATCGCCGCGATTGCCGAGATCATCTCCGACTATCCCGACATCCCGCTGGTGTTTGACCCAGTGCTGGCCTCCGGGCGCGGTGACGAGCTGGTCAGCGAGGACATGCTGGACGCGATGAACGAATTGCTGCTGCCGCAGGCCACCATCATCACGCCGAACAGCCTGGAAGCGCGCCGTCTGGTGAGCAACGAAGAAGGCGAGGAAGAAAGCATGGACCTGGCAGAATGCGCCAGAATCATGCTGCAAAAGGGCTGCGAATACGTGCTGGTGACCGGCACGCACGAGCGTACCCCCAAGGTGATCAATACGCTCTATAGCGAAGGCCGGGTGGTGCGCGCCGATACCTGGCCGCGCCTGCCCGGCATCTACCATGGTTCGGGCTGCACGCTGGCCTCGGCAATTGCCGCCCTGCTGGCAAACGGACTGCCGATGGAAGAGGCGGTGAAGGAAGCGCAGGAATTCACCTGGCAAGCCTTGCAGTACGGCTTCCGCCCCGGCATGGGACAGCATATCCCGGACCGCCTGTTCTGGGCGCGCGACGAAGAAGATGTCCCTCCGGACACCCGGCATTAAGACATCCGCCATTAGGGGCCTGTACGCCATCACGCCAGACGAGGCAGACACGGATGTCCTGCTGCGCAAAGCCCGGCTGGCCCTGCAAGGCGGCGTCCGTCTGCTCCAATACCGCAACAAGATTGCCGGCGCAAACACCCGGCAAATGCAGGCGCGCGCCCTGCGCGCATTGACCCGCGAGTATTCCGCAATGCTGATCGTCAACGACGATGCGCAGCTCGCAAAACAGGTGGATGCCGACGGCGTGCACCTGGGCCGGGCCGACGAAACATTGGGCGCAGCGCGCGCCATTCTGGGCGGACAAAAAATCATCGGCATCTCTTGCTATAATCAGCTTTTGCAGGCCAAGGCCGCTATTGCGGAGGGTGCGGATTACGTGGCGTTTGGCGCGTTCTTCCCCTCGGCCACCAAACCCGGTGCTGTGAAGGCCGGTCCAGAGTTGCTGCGCCAGGCACGCTCCGAATGCAGTGCGCCTATCGTGGCCATCGGCGGCATCACCGCGCAGAACGGCGCAGCGCTGGTGGAGGCTGGCGCAGATGCGCTGGCGGTGATCACAGCCGTATTTGATGCGCCGGACATAGAGGCCGCCGCACGGGATTTTGAAAAACTATTTATTCGGAAAGCTGCATCATGACATCGCACAACCAGGAACTTTTCGACCAATCGCAGCGCGTCATCCCCGGCGGGGTGAACTCACCGGTGCGCGCATTCAAGTCGGTGGGCGGTACGCCGCTGTTCTTCAAGCGCGGCCAGGGCGCCTACGTATGGGATGCGGATGACAAGCGTTATATCGACTATGTCGGCTCCTGGGGCCCAATGATTGCCGGCCACTGCCATCCCGAAGTGGTGAAGGCGGTGCAGGCTGCCGCTGCGCAAGGGCTGGGGTTCGGTGCGCCGACTTCCGACGAGCTGGTCATGGCGGAACTGCTGTGCAAACTGCTGCCCAGCCTGGAAATGGTGCGCCTGGTCAGCTCGGGCACCGAGGCGACCATGACCGCCATTCGCCTGGCGCGCGGCTTTACCCAGCGCAGCCGCATCATCAAGTTCGAAGGCTGCTACCACGGCCATTCCGACGGCCTGCTGGTGAAAGCGGGTTCCGGCGCGCTGACCTTCGGCCAGCCCAGCTCCTCCGGCGTCCCGGCCGAAATCGCGGCGCTCACCACCGTGCTGGACTACAACGATGCGGCGGGTCTCGAGCGCACCTTTGCCGAAATGGGCAAGGAGATCGCGGCGGTGATCGTTGAACCGGTGGCGGGCAACATGAACCTGATCGCGCCCAAGCCCGAGTTTTTGAACGCCCTGCGCAACCTGTGCACGAAATATGGCACCGTGCTGATCCTCGACGAAGTCATGACCGGCTTCCGCGTCAGCTTGCAGGGCGCGCAGGGCTATTACGGCATCAAGCCCGACCTCGTCACGCTGGGCAAGGTGATGGGCGGCGGCCTGCCTGCCGCGGCCTTCGGCGGGCGGCGCGACATCATGCAGTGTCTGGCGCCGCTCGGCCCGGTTTACCAGGCCGGTACGCTTTCCGGCAACCCGGTGGCGGTTGCGGCAGGACTCGCCACGCTCAAGCTGGTGCAGGCGCCGGGCTTCTACGACAAGCTTTCCAAACTGGCCAAGCAGATGACGGAAGGACTGAGCGCGAGCGCCAAAAAACATGGCATTTCTTTCTGTGCGCAATCGGTGGGCGGCATGTTCGGCCTGTATTTCAGCAAGACCTTGCCTACCAGCTACGCCGAGGTGATGGCTTGTGACAAGGAAGCGTTCAATCGCTTCTTCCACGCCATGCTGGACCAGGGCGTGTACCTCGCGCCTTCGGCATTCGAGGCTGGCTTCGTTTCCTCGGCGCACACCGAGGCCGACATCGCCGCGACGATCGCTGCTGCGGACAAGATATTCAGCTCGTGGTAGAAAAGTCCATCAGATCGAAGAAAGCTTCCGGTTTCATTTCAATAGTGAGACAAGGCGGCGACAAGCGAGCGACGCAGACAGTGCATGGAAGCACGGCTAGGAGCGAGCGCGGAAGCCAACGCGGTATCACTGAAGAAATGGAAGCGGAAGGATAATGGGGCTGTTTTCGAAGGCGCAGTTTTACACCACCGTCAATCACCTGCGTGATTTGCCCCAGCACGGCGGGCGTGAGGTGGCGTTCGTCGGGCGCTCCAATGCCGGCAAATCCAGCGCCATTAACACGCTGGCCAACCATACGCGGCTGGCCTACGTCAGCAAGACGCCGGGACGCACCCAGCATTTGAACTACTTTACGCTGGGAGGCGGCAAATTCCTGGTGGACTTGCCGGGCTACGGTTATGCCAAGGTGCCGCCCGATGTGCAGAAGCACTGGGAAGGACTGCTGGGTGAGTACCTGCAAACGCGTGAAGCCCTGTGCGGCCTTGTGATCATCATGGACGCGCGCCATCCCCTGATGCTGCAGGACGAGCAGATGCTGGACTGGTTTGCGCCCACGGGCAAGCCCGTTCATATCCTGCTGACCAAATCGGACAAGCTCAGCCGCCAGCAGGCGACCCTGACGCTGAATAAGGTAAAATCCTGGCTGGCCGAGCACTTCCCATCATGCTCGGTGCAGCTTTTTTCCAGCCTCAAAAAGCAGGGGATGGATGAGGCGGAAGCCGTCATCGCCCATTGGTTTGATTCGACAGGGGTTTGATTCGGCAGGCGAGTGAAGGCTTAAACGGACGGACAAAAAAATGTCCCTGGCTTAAAGGGGGAAAGCCAGGGACAAGAAGCCTTAACATTGGGGTTAAGACATCCCGCTCAGGGAGGAGAAACGGGAGATGATTCAGCATCATCAACGTATCAGATAAGCAATTGCTAAAATAGTTCCATCATTTCGAAAATTTTTCAGATACCAAAAACCATGCAAACACTAGGCCAATATCCCCATAAACGCATGCGCCGCATGCGCCGCGATGCGTTCAGCCGGGACTTGATGCGCGAGCATGTGCTGACCGCGGCAGATTTTATTTATCCGGTTTTTGTGCTGGACGGCAAAAACACCGAAGAGGCCGTGTCCTCCATGCCAGGGGTCAAGCGCAAGACCCTGGACCTGCTGCTCAAGGATGCCGAACAGTGCGTAAAACTGGGCATCCCGGTGATGGCCATCTTCCCGGTGATCGAAGGTCCCCTGAAAAGCCTGGATGCGCGCGAAGCCTTTAACCCACGGGGCTTGGTGCCGCGCGTGGTGGCGGAGCTGAAAAAGAATTTCCCCGAATTGGGCATCATGACCGACATTGCCCTGGACCCCTACACCAGCCATGGCCAGGATGGCCTGCTGGACGACAGCGGCTATGTGCTGAACGACGAAACCGTCGAAGTGCTGCGCAAGCAGGCGCAATGCCATGCGGCAGCCGGCGCCGACATCGTCGCCCCTTCCGACATGATGGACGGGCGCATTGGCGCGGTGCGCGCCGCACTCGATGAGGACAAGCACATCTACACCCGCATCATGGCCTACTCCGCCAAGTACGCATCCAGCTTCTACGGCCCGTTCCG
>DATDDB010000160.1:0-2913 GCA_036524005.1 Gallionellaceae bacterium
GGCTTCGATCTGCGCATGAATGAACGCACTGTGCGCCATGATTTCCCGACTCCCGCGCTCGATGCGGCACAGGCGCTGGCTTTGCTGCAGGACAGCCAGTAAAAAGGGCATCGAAAACCGATGCCCCGCTCGCACTCCGCCGAACGCTACCGAACTACCCTCGCACGCCCTTGAGCTGCACGGATTGCCCGGTCGAGTCGGACGGGTCTTCCGTCACGTCATTCTGCTTGTCCTTCGCGACCGTATCGGCTTTCGCCTCATTGTCCCGCTTGGCGGCCCGGTTCGATTTCCTGCCTTGAGTCGCTCGGGATGTCTTGCCCGCAGCTTGCGCCGATTGAACGGCTGCGACCTTGTCGAGCGCTTTTCCCGCTTGCGGCCCGGTCACGCCCGCTGCCGCATCGGGCTGGGCAGCATGCGCACTGCCCAGCGACAGGGCTCCGATCAACACCGTTTTCGCTGCACGTTTCATCGCAAATCTCCCAAACAAGGCCATCACAGTTGCGGATGTGACCGTTCCGCCCCGGTGTCCAGCTTGTTCAATGCATTCAGGTAGGCCTTGGCCGACGCCACCACGATGTCGGTATCCGCGCCCTGCCCGTTGACCACCCTGCCGCCCTTGGACAGGCGCACCGTCACCTCGCCCTGCGCATCGGTGCCGCTGGTGATATTGTTCACCGAGTACAGCAGCAACTCGGTCTCGCTCTTCACGACCTGCTCGATGGCCTTGAACGTCGCATCCACCGGCCCGCCGCCCTGCGCATCGGCTTGCCGCTCCTTGCCGCCGACACTCAGTATCACGCGCGCCACCGGCAGCGCCCCGGTTTCGGAATGCGCGCCCATCGCCACCAGACGATAATGCTCGCTCACTTGCGCAGCTTCCTCGTCGCTCACCAGCGCCTGGATGTCCTCGTCAAAGATATCATGCTTCTTGTCGGCCAGGTCCTTGAAGCGCGCAAAGGCGGCATTCAAGGCCTCTTCACCTTCCAGCACGATGCCCAGTTCCTGCAAGCGCGCACGGAATGCCGCACGGCCCGAGTGCTTGCCCATCACCATCTTGTTCGCACCCCAGCCCACATCCTCGGCACGCATGATCTCGTAGGTCTCGCGGTGCTTGAGCACGCCGTCCTGATGGATTCCGGACTCGTGCGCGAACGCGTTCGCGCCGACGATGGCCTTGTTCGGCTGGACCGGATAGCCGGTGATGCTGGAGACCAGCTTGGAGGTCGGCACGATCTGGGTGGTATCGATGCCCGTGTCGCAAGTAAAGATGTCGCGGCGCGTCTTCACCGCCATCACCACCTCTTCCAGCGAAGCATTGCCCGCGCGTTCGCCCAGACCGTTGATGGTGCACTCCACCTGGCGCGCGCCGTTCATCACGGCGGCCAGCGAATTGGCCGAGGCCATGCCGAGGTCGTTGTGACAATGCGTGGACCAGATGACGCGGTCGGCGTTCGGCACGCGCGCGATCAGCTGCTGGAAGCGCTCGCCCCACAACAGGGGAATGCTGTAGCCCACCGTGTCCGGCACGTTCAGGGTCGTTGCCCCCGCCTTGATGACCGCATCGAAGATGCGCACCAGGAAATCCATGTCCGAGCGCACGGCGTCCTCGGCCGAGAACTCCACATCGTCGGTGTACTCGCGCGCCCATTTCACCGCCTGCACCGCGCGCTCCACCACCTGATCCTCGGTCATGCGCAGCTTGTGCTGCATGTGGATGGGAGAAGTCGCGATAAAAGTGTGGATACGTCCGCGCCTGGCGGGCTTGATCGCCTCGCCCGCCGCACGCACGTCCTTTTCGTTGGCGCGCGCCAGCGAGCATACGGTGGAATGCTCGATGACCCTGGCGATACTGTGGATCGCGTCGGCATCTCCCGGGCTGGCGGCCGCGAAACCCGCTTCGATCACATCCACGCCCAGCTTTTCCAGCTGGCGCGCGATGCGCAATTTCTCTTCCTTGGTCATGGACGCGCCGGGGCTCTGCTCGCCGTCGCGCAAGGTGGTGTCGAATATGATTAATTTGTCTGTCATGTCATGCTCCATCGCAATTGTTCATCCACGGCTCACACCAACCGAGCCGCCTGTTTGGTACTTAATGGGGGAGGGTTTAGTTTGCGCGCGAGCGCAGCTTCAGCGCCGCCAGCAGGCTGAAGGTGGAATGCAATTGCGAAATGTGGCGTGAGAAGTGCATGGGCGGGAATATAACGGCTTTTATTTGGGGGCGCAACAACGGCGGCTGTTTGTTGTATGAGTGAAACTTTATCTCCGCCGCCCTGTCTTGAGGCCTGCGCCCTGATATGATTCGGTGCACCTTTATTTTTCAACAAGAAAGAGAGTCCCCATGAAGAAGCTGCTTCCCTTGTTCTGCATCCTGGGCGTTTCCGCCCAACCCGCTTTTGCAGCAAACGACCTCAACAACCTGCAAGCCCTCGTGCACGGCGAGTTCCGCGCTCTTTCCGAAGACCTGGGTTCAGCCCTCAGCTACAAACCGCTCACGCCGGCCGAACCGCTGGGCGTCACCGGTTTCGACATGGGCATCGAAGTCACCTCGACCAAGATGAGCAAGAGCGAGCAGGCATGGAAGACGGCGACCGGCGGTAGCGCCGTAAGCAACATCTACGTGCCCAAACTGCACGTCGCCAAGGGCCTGCCGCTGAACATCGACATCGCCGCCTTCTATTCCGCCATCCCCACCACCAACATCAAGCTGGTCGGGGCGGAATTGCGCTACGCGGTCCTGCCCGGCGGCGTTGCCACCCCGGCCGTGGCGATACGCGGTTCCTACACGAAGCTGAACGGCGTCGAACAACTGGCTTTCAACACCAAGGGGCTGGATGTCTCCATCTCCAAGGGCTTCGCCATGTTCACGCCATACGCGGGTGTCGGCCAGGTCTGGGTCAGCAGTGCGGCGACCAT
>DATDDB010000161.1:0-4384 GCA_036524005.1 Gallionellaceae bacterium
TCTGGCTCGACGAAGTCAGGTAGCGGCGAACCCGTAAGCTTACTAAGCTGACTCATGGCCTCATGGAGTTCGCGCTGAGCAAGCTTGTAGTCGATGTCATCGCTGTCTTTGGTCATGGCTATGTCTAACGTAAGTTATACACCCGCGAATGTCTGCTTTATGTAATTTGGGAGACAGCTTGTAATGTCTGTTTATGGGACAAAGCGGAAGTTTACTCACATTTCGCAAAGCAGTCATTTTTGCTTACCTCAACCCCAGCGCCCGTTCCCAGCTCCGGAGCGGCACGCAGGTTTCCAGGCGCGTGATGGCGCGCTCGATGAGGGCGGGGTGCAGTTCGTGGCCGACGCCAAAGGCGATGTCTATCGTCACGTCGCCGTGCAGGCTGGAGAGGCGCTCATAGGCGGCATGGGCGTGCGCCACGGGAATGATGTCATTGTCCTGGCCGTGGAGCAGGTGGAGGGTGGTCAGTTCCGGCGCCTTGTCCGGCAATGTGGCATAGCGCCCGGAAAATGAGATCACCCGGCCCACGCCGCCGTCATGCGCTGCGCTGTATTCCAGCGCCAGGGTGGCGCCCTGTGAATACCCTAGCAGCGCCGTGTCGGGCGGCAGTACGTTGAGTTCGTCCTGCGCGCTTTTTATGATCGCATGCAGCATCGCGATGGCCGCCGCCACTCGGCCGGGCAGGTTCTCGTCGCTGATGTCCTTTCCCCCGTACCACTGGCGGCGGTAGTCGCTGCCCTCGAACGGCTGGAAGCCATCCGGCAGCAGGAAGGCCGCGTCGGGATAGCGTTCGCGCAGGCGTTTTGCCAGCGGCAGCAGGTCGGAAGGCGTGGCACCCTCGCCGTGCAGCAGGATGTAGAGCTGCCTGGGCGGCCTGCGGTCCGGCAGCAGTTGCATTCCGTGAAAGGTGTGGGGCATGTGAACGTCCCTCGGATGGAGACAGCTTACTCCTCGAACACCGCCCTGAACAGCGCGCCCGCCGCCTTGGCCGTCAGCCGCCCCCGGTCGCGGTGCGGGTTGTATTCCACGATCTCCATGGCCAGCAGCGCCGGGTCGTCGCGCAGCTGGCGCAGTGCCGCCTCCAGTTCATGCAGCAGGATGCCGCCCGGTTCGGGGCTGCCCACGCCGGGCTCTTCGCCCGGGTCGAGCGCGTCCAGGTCCAGGCTCACGCCGAAGCCCGCCGTGCCGTTTTTCGCCACGGCCATGGCCTGTGACAGCGCCTCGGCGACGCCAATGCGGCGCACTTCGTCCATGCCGATCACGCGCACCCCCAGTTTCTTCAGGAGCGCGGCCTCGCCCGCCTCATAGCTGCGCACGCCGAGCAGGCACACGTGCTCCGGGCGCAGCTTCGGCATGGTCTCGATCAGCTGGGTGAGCTGGGGTTCGCCATGGCCCAGCAGGCAGGCGAGCGGCATGCCGTGCAGCGCGCCGCTGGGGGTGGTGGCGAAGGTGTGGCTGTCCATGTGCGCATCGATCCAGATCAGCCCGAGGGGCTGGCCCAGCCAGCGGTGTACGCCGCTCCAGGTGCCGATGGCGCAGGAATGGTCGCCGCCGATGACCAGCGGAAAATGCCCCGAATCCAGTTCCGTCCGCACGTGCCAAGCGATGCGGGCGCTCAGCTCGGATACCGCCTCGATCGGGGAGGGCGCTTGCCCGGAAGGCGCCAGCATGCCGTCCCAGCTAGCATGGGCCGCCGCCCCCTGGAATACCTTCAGCTCCTTCAGCAGGCCGGGGCCGTCTGCCGTGCCGTGGTCTTGCGCGCCCACGCCGCTGGCGACGCCGATGAGCTTTACGGGGCGAGGAGGGTGCGCGGTCATCGGCATGCGTCCGGCCTGCGCCTTAAGCAAATCCCAGCATAACCAGCGCGATGAATGCGGCAAACAGCGCGAAGTTGCTGATGCCCTCGATTGCGTTGGTTTCGCCGTCGTGCAGGTTGTTCATCACGGTGAGAAACGTCACCAGCAGCAAGCCGCCCTGCACCGGGGTGAGCGCCATCACGATGGGCTGTCCCTTGAACAGTGCAATGGCCTCGATCACGGGCAGGGTGAGCAGCACGGTGGCGAGCGAGGCGCCCAGCGCGATGTTGACCGTGGTCTGCATGCGGTTGTGCAGCGCCGCGCGCAGAGCGGTGAGAATCTCCGGGCTGGCCGAAATCAGCGCCACCAGCACGGCGGGCAGCGTTTTCGGAAGGGCGCTGCCGGTCAGCGCGGCATCCAGCAGCGCCGAGAGCACTTCGGATAGCAGGCCCACCAGCACGATGGCGGCGATCATCAGGCCGATATGCAGCAGGGTCGGGCTGTGCGACTCATCGTGAGATTCTTCGTCCGTTTCTGTGGAGTACTCGAAAAAGGTGCGATGTTCCACGGTCTGCAGGCGCAGGAACGACAGGTACATGACCGCCATGACGCCGATGGAGAACACGGAATAGATTTTCCACTTGTCGATCGGCACGAAATCCGGCACGAACATGCCGATGCTGATGGCCACCAGCAGCATGGCGACGTAGGAATTGGCCGAGGAGATGTTGTAGCGGGTCTGGCCGTGCTTCAGGCCGCCGATGATTGCGGCCAGGCCGAGAATACCGTTGATGTCGAACATCACCGCCGAGAATACCGTGTCGCGTGCCAGGGTGGCGTTGGGCTTGCCGGAAAGCAGCACCACCAATATCACCACCTCCACCGATACCGCAGCGAGCGTGAGGATCAGCGTCCCGTAGGGTTCGCCGAAACGCAGCGCCAGCACCTCGGCGTGGTGCGCAATGCGGAACGCCACGCCGATGATGCCGACGAGCAGCGCCAGCAGCAGGCCCCACAGCACCGTACCACCCTTAGAGATGGCGGCGTGTTCGAGCATAAAACCGGCCGCCAGCAGCGCCAGCGCCACGGCAATCGGGAATTCGGACTTCAGGTATTTCATCGATCACTTTCTCACAACACAAAAAAATCGGGGCGCCCGCGGCGCCTCAGCTCAACAGGGTGGAGAGCTTGCGCCGGTAGGTTGATACCAACTCGCCCTGGCCGCCGAGAAGATTGAATACGTCGAGCAGGGTCTTGCGCCCGATGTCGTCGCGGAACTTGCGGTCGCGCTGCACGATCTCCAGCAACTGGTCCATGCCCTCGGCCGCGCGGCCGGCAGCGACCAACACGTTGGCCAGTTTCAAACGGGATTCGAGGTCGTTCTCGTCTTTGGCAATGGCGGCGGCGAGCTCCACCTCGCTTTCGCCCTCGTGCTGCATGCCGGTGAGGCGCACCTGCGCCATCAGCTGCAGCACGCGCGCATCTTTCAATATTTCGTGGTCCTTGATGGTGTCGAGCAGGTGCTGCGCTTCTTCCGCCTCACCCTTGGCGAACAATATCTCTGCTGCGCCCACCCGCACCCATTCGTTGCCGGGTTCAAGACTGGAAGCCTCGGTAAGCTTGCCCAGCGCGCCATCCAGATCGCCCGCCGCCGCCAGATCCTGTGCGGCGCGGCGCAGTTCCTCGGCCGGGCTGGGGATGATCCGGTCCAGCCACTCGCGCACGGCGCTCTCCGGCAGCGCGCCCGTGAATTCGTTCACGATCTGGCCATCCACCATCGCCTTCACCGCCGGAATCCCGCGCACCCCGTAGCGCGCGGCCAGCTCCGGGTTCTCGTCCGAATTCACCTTGGCGAGCAGGAACTTCCCGCCGTATTCCGCGGCCAGTTTTTCCAGCACCGGCTTGAGCGCCTTGCACGGCGCGCACCACGGCGCCCAGAAGTCGATCACCACCGGGTGCTGGTGCGAGGCGGCGACCACTTTCTGCTCGAAGTCGGTTTTGCTGACGTCCAGTGCATTCATTTATTCATTTCCTCGCTTGCCCCTCGTAGGCTGGCGGTGAGCAACGCGAACCCCAGCATCGGGCATTATCGAAATGCTGGAGCTCACCCCAGCCTACGTTTGCTAAAGATCAGGTGAATAACGGCGGCTTTCAGCAAGTAAGAATTTCACCAAGCCATTAAACTCCTTTTTCCGGGTTGAAACAAAAACTCCCCAACAGGCATTAAACGCCTCATCTTCATTTGCTGCGTGCCCCAGTTCTATCATCTTCTTAAACAGGCAATGTACATTTGAGTCATCTATGTGATAGCGCAGACTGGCATCTTTATGAGACTTCTCATAAAGGTCGCAAAGCACCTTCTCCGGCGGATGATTCCCGGGAAGAAAAAATAGGCCATCCTGCGGAGGATATTGCAGATTCCCATTCTTATCCTTTTCGTTGCGCATGTCACCATCAAGAATGCAGACGTGGCCACTCCTAATTAGCACCTTATCAAAAATTCGGTTTCGGACAATAAAATTTGTATACGTATCGGTTGCGGAACCTGACTGGATAACATTGAACAGGCGAGACGAGATGCCGGGAAT
>DATDDB010000162.1:0-67370 GCA_036524005.1 Gallionellaceae bacterium
CGAGGCCACGCTGCTGGCGCGCATCGCAGCGCTGAATGCCGATCCGAAAATTCACGGCATCCTGGTGCAATTGCCGGTGCCCAAGCATATAGACAGCAACAAGGTGCTGGAGGCGATCAGCCCGGACAAGGATGTGGACGGCTTCCACATGATGAACGTGGGCGCGCTGGTCACCGGCAACACGCGCTTCCCGCCCTGCACGCCTTACGGCGCGATGAAGCTGCTGGAGAAATCCGGCGTGGCCATCGAGGGCAAGCACGCCGTGGTGGTCGGGCGCAGCAACATCGTGGGCAAACCCATGGCGCTGATGCTGCTCCAGCAAAATGCCACGGTGACCATCTGTACCTCCAAGACCGTGGACCTCGCCAAATTCACGCGCGATGCCGATATCCTGGTAGTCGCCACCGGCCGCGCGAGAATGATTACCGGCGACATGATCAAGCCGGGCGCGGCGGTGATAGACGTGGGCATCAATCGCCTGCCGGACGGGAAGCTGTGCGGTGACGTGGATTTCGATTCCGCCAAGGAGGTCGCAGGCTGGATCACCCCGGTGCCCGGCGGCGTAGGCCCCATGACCATCACCATGCTGGTGGCAAATACCGTGCAGGCTGCCGAGCGTGCTGCGCGACAGGGATAGCCACACAGGAACATTATCCATGAAACACCTGACCCCCAGACAAGCTTACGAATTCCTGAAATCCAACCCCGAGGCGGTATTCGTCGACGTGCGCAGCGAAACCGAGTTCATGTTCGTCGGACACCCTGAAGGCTCCATGCTGATCCCATGGATAGACGGCCCCGACTGGGAGATCAACCCGGACTTTGTCTCCCAGGTTAAAAAAGCTGCCAGCGCCAATCGCCCGGTGGTGCTGATCTGCCGCTCCGGCAAACGTTCGATCGATGCCGGAAACGCGCTGGAAAAAGCCGGGCTGGGAGAAATATATAACGTTCTCCATGGTTTTGAGGGCGATCTGAACGAACAGCACCACCGAAACTCCATCAATGGCTGGCGCTACGAAGGCCTGCCCTGGGCGCAAACCTGAGCCCTGCTACGGGGACGACCCCATGGATTTTTCGCGGAAACGACGTAGAATGAAGCTTTCCGGAGGCTAAAACATGGACGCAGACAATGAACTGGATGCACGCGGCCTGAGCTGCCCGCTCCCCATCCTGAAGACGAAAAAATCCCTGAGCACCATGGCCACCGGGCAGGTGCTCAAGATCATCGCCACCGACCACGGCTCCATCAAGGACATGGAGGCATTTTCAAAGCAGACCGGAAATGAATTGCTTTCCAGCTCCGAGGAAAACGGCGAATATATTTTCTACATGAGAAAAAAGTAGCCGGCTGCATGGCGGCTGTACGCAAGCACCCAGGCTGAGTTACCCCCTGATGGGGAACAAGATCCGGGTTGGTCATACCGAACTATAGGGAAATCACCATGGGCTTGTGGGACTTGTATTTTATTACCAAGCTGTTTTTGTACTTTGGCCAGCACATGGATTTTCATGCCTGGCCCAATCTGGCGTTCGCGCTTTTCCTGATCCTCCCCATTCCCGAGAAATATCCACGACGCAAGCGGCTGCAGCAGCTCCGTCAGGGGCTTGCCGTCCCCGCCGGAATCGCGCTTTTCTATTACGACACTTGGCTGCCACCGATCACGCGTGTGTTCTCACAGGCCTCGAATCTGGAAGGTTTCAGCATGACCTACCTGATCGAACTGGTGGAGCGTTTCTTTAATCCGCTGGCCGTGGGCGGGCTGGTGCTGCTTTTTGTCATCTATTATTTCGCGGCGAAAAGGATCCGCGTCACTTCCATCATATTAATTGTCATGCTGGCACCGCTGTTTTCCTTCGGCCACGGCAAGCCTCAGCAGGAGCTTGCGGCCAAAGATGCTGCCATTGACGCGTCCTCCGGCCCACCCACCAGCGCCCAACTGGATGCGCAACTGAGTGCGTTTTACGACGAACAGAGCGGGCACGCCATTTCCTTCTCGCCTCCGCCGCAATCGGATGCGCCATTCGACATCATTATTTTGCAAGTGTGCTCCTTGTCCTGGGATGACCTGGATTTCGCCAAACAGCAGGATAATCCACTGTTCAAGCACTTCGACATCGTCTTCACCAATTTCAGTTCGGCGGCCTCCTATAGCGGCCCCGCCGCCATCCGCCTGCTGCGCGGCAGTTGCGGCCAGCCCAAGCACAAGATGCTGTATGACCCGGCTCCGCAGCAATGCATGACATTTGAAGACCTGAAACAGATCGGTTTCGAAGAGCAGCTGGCGATGAACCACAACGGGCAGTATGGTGGCTTTCTGGAGGATGTGCGCGATCGCGGCGGCATGAAAGCGACCTTGTTCGACATCAAGGGCCTGCCGCCCTATCTGCAGAGCTTCGACGGCTCCCCGGTAAACGAGGATTTCCCCGTTCTTTCAAAGTGGTGGGAGGCGCGCCTGAAATCCTCCGCCCCGCGCGTCGCTCTGTTCTATAACACCATCAGCCTGCATGACGGCAACTATTATTCCGGCCACCGCACCAACAGCATGGAAATCTATCCCTCCCGGCTTGCGACCCTGCTCAAGGACATGGATCGGTTTTTCAGCCTGTTGCAGGCTTCCGGAAGGCGCGCGGTCGTGGTGTTCGTGGCGGAGCACGGCGCCTCGGTACGCGGCGACAAGATGCAGATCGCCGGTTTGCGCGAAATCCCGACCCCGCGCATCAGCACGGTTCCGGTCGGCATCAAGCTCATCGGCCTGCCCGACAAACCGGGGGCCAAGCCATTCCTGGTCACCCAACCCACCAGCTATCTTGCCGTCTCGCAATTGCTGGCCAATTTCATCACCATCACGCCGTTCGGCAAGAACAGCCTGACCATGGAAGATTACACGCGCGAGCTTCCCGAGACGAATTTCGTGGCGGAGAACGAGGATGTGGTCGTGATGCGCCGCAACAAACAGTACTACATCCATTCCAAGGGCGAGGACTGGGTCGAATACGACACCTCCCCATGATTTCACGCGAGGGCCGTTTCAATGCCGAGACCCGCACCCGGTATTTCCGCGCTGGCAGGCGAATTCCCTCAGCGGAGCACCCCGGTCCTTTTCTCTCTGGAATATGCCGTGCGGTAGGAAGGGGTCAGGAACAGGACGGCAAGAACCCGGGCCGGATAGGCCAGCAGCCGCACCAGCACACTTGACCTCAGCACCCCCGCCACTTTTGCCGCGTACCCCTGCCCTACCTCGCTGCTGCCGCTTGGCATCAGCAGGTTGCGCAACATGCGCTGATTGTCTCCGTGGACAAAATTCACGATCCTGGGGTAAGAGAGCATGTTCACGATGAACTCCGCGCCGCAAAATGATTTGTCGCCATCCTTGGACGTGCGCCGCACCATGCATTCCAGCTGATAATTCCTGCCGTCCCGGCCGGTTGCCTTGATCGCAATCTTCTCCGGTTGTCTGAGCTCGAATGGTAAATCCACGACCACGCCGACGCCGGTGACGGAACAGTCAACCACCTGACCCAGCAGGGTGGCGTTCATGCGCGGGATATAGATGCTGGATGGCATGCTGGCCCCAATGCGTTCAATGCTGCGCACCTGTTTGTGGTCCAGCAGTTCGACCAGATAACTGGCCGCGAGAGCGGCGTAGTATACCATCCAGCTTGCTGCCGACAGCAGCTTGGCGCGCAGCAGTGACAAGGTCACTCTCCGCACCCGCTCGCCGAGCAGCGGTAGCCCGCGCCACAGTGCCCTGGCGCCTCTCCTGAAAAAGCGCCACAGAGTACGAAAGCCGCCATTGAATACTGACTTGCGGTCCCAGTTTTCCTGCCAGCGCCGGCTGTCGCCAAAGACATAGCTGACCGCGTCGGCGTAACTGACCCGCTCCCGCACGAATTCGCTGCCGCAGAAGTATCTTCCCCTGTACCTGGCTGCACGCTGTATCCTGCTCTCGAAGCGGTAGACGCGGCCGTAACTGTCCTGCACCTCGAGCACCACCTCTTCCTGCTCCTGCGGCAAGAACGGCAGACGGGCCGTGAAACCGATTCCAGTCAGAGAGACATCATGCTCCTCACCCTCGTGGGTGGCGCCCATTCTGGGGAAATGCGCCTTGACCGAACCACGGGAGACGATGCGGTAAAACTTGCGCATTTGCTTGCGTTCCCATAACGCGCCCAGCGACATCAGCGCAAGATAGACATTGTAAAAAGTCCATACGCTGGTGACCAGTATCATGTCGCGCACATTCGTTCCCGACGAAGACCATTTATCCACTGCCAACATCAGCGCAAACACGTTGAGTCCTACTACCAGCAAAAACGGCGCAGCCAGCGGGCTGAGATAATTGCGTTCGTTGGTCATCCCCTTGGGGGTGACCTGGAACGAGGGACTGCCAGGATTGAGCAATACCGAGAACACCACCGGCATCAGGAACATGGACTGCACGCTCTCGTAGATTTCCGAGAAGAATATCTGACGCGACCCGCCGTAAAAAAAGCCCATCACCAAGTAGATGCTGAACACATAAGGCAGCGTGAAGGCGAGGACTTGTGCCCCGGATGCGTGATATATGTGCAGCCCCAGCACCAGATAAGATGCCGGGGCGAGAAAATAAATAAAGCGCGGAAAGCCAAAAAACCAGAACAGGCTGGAGTTGAAATATGCGAACTTCTGCGCCCAGGACAGGCCATTCGGTTTCAGGGGATTGTAGAGCATGACCAGTTGCACCATCCCTTGCGCCCAGCGCGAACGCTGGGTCACATAGTCCTCATAGGACTCGGGCGACAGGCCGCAAACCATGGGCTTGTTGACGTACACGCTGTTATAGCCGCGGCTGTGCAAGTGAAACGAGGTTTCGGCATCCTCTGTGATGGTGGCGCCGCGGATGCCGCCCACTTCCTGCAGATACTTGCGGCGCAGCAATGCCGCTGATCCACAGAAATAGCTGGCATTCCAGAAATTCAGCGCAGGGTGGATGCTGCGGTAGAACATGTCGTTCTCTCCGGGGAGGCTGGATGCCCCATCAAAATTCTTGTCCACCGGGGTAGGATTGATGAAGAAGTGCGGCGTCTGCACCAGGAACAACTTCGGGTCGGCAATGAAGTGTCCGGCCGTGTACTGCAGGATGTCCTTGGTCGGAACGTGATCACAGTCCAGAATCAAAAGCAGTTCGCCGTCCGTGTATTGCAGCGCATGGTTGATGTTGCCCGCCTTGGCCTGCTGATTGGTTTCGCGCGTGATATAACCCACGCCAAGATCGGCGGCCATTTGCCGCAGACTGTAATGACGCTCCCATGCCCGCATCCCGGCTTCAGGGTGGCTGCGCTTGGCATGCGTGCCGCCGTCGTCGAGGATATAGATTTTCAGTTTTTCTTTTGGATACGCGATCTGTGCCGCCGCCGTTGCGGTGATGCGGATAATGTCCAATGGCTCGTTATAAGTCGGAATAAACACATCCACCGTGGGCAGTTTGTCCGGATCTTCTGGCAACGGTATGTGCTTGCTCTCCAGCGGGTTGAAGTTAACAAACATGCCCAGGAGATAAATGACCAAACCGTAAAGCTCCGCCAGAAATAGCAGTGCCATACCGATGAAATCCAGCGGCCCGGTGTATATCAGGGTATGAAGGGCGCGCCACTCCATGTAGCGCAGCGCCAGAAAGGCAGACAGCAGAATGAATATGAAGCGCCACGGTTGACGGCGAAACGCTTTAATCCGGTAGGCAATATAGATGGCGATGAAACAACCCCAGCCGACATACAGCTCCTGGTCCATTCCGAAATAAGTGTAGGCTTTCTGCAGGCAGTAGAACACCATGCCTATCAGCAACATGCCCCCCATGGCGATCACCCACGTCCGTTCTGCTCGCCCCGCAGACGGCACCAGACTCCTGATGTTCATGCTGGTCATGCGCCCTTAAAGGCGCCCACGATCGTTTCATGGAATATATATCTCATGGAGCGGTTTCCTTTCGAATCTCTATGAGCTGGCTGCGCATCCTGCGCTGCAGCGGTACTGTATATAGCCTAGTTGTGAAACCTGGATTAGTAACCATGTTAGTTAAACAGGCGGACAACATAAATACCCTGCATGCCGTATTTCTGTCGCTGGGCGACTGTGTCTATCTGTCTGGCTGCTGGATCCGGGGCGGGTTTGCGTTATGTAAATCAGCGAAAGCCAATGAAGTCTTGCCTCCGGTGGATTGCCTCATTCCTTCTTGTCATCCGCGGCATGCTGCGCACTAGCCTCTACTTCACGCATATGTGCCTGCATCGTCAATTTCAGCCTCAACTTTTGCATCGACGGAGAGAGATGAGATGCCGGAATCCTGTCCAGCAAGTGCAGGGCGTTTTCCGGTTCATCCAGCAGGTTGACATACAGCGCATTGGCATACAGCATGTCCGCATCGTCCGGCGCAGCCGACAGCCCCTCCGCCATCAGGTCACGGCCTCTATTTTCGTCTCCTTGCTTATGGTAAAGCCTGGATAAGTCGAAGCGCACCCATGGATTCTTTGGATCGAGTTGCAGCGCCAGCTTGAGGGTGTCTATCGCCTCTTCCGGGTGCCCCTCTTTAAGCTGCCCATCCGCCTTGTCGCGCAACGTCCAGCACAGGCTACGAGCTTCATACGGAATTTCACCAGAAGCTTTGGCCCTGATGAAATCGTCCACCGCCTCACGGTAATTGCCATCTTCCTTGGCCAGGAGCCCTGCCTGCACCAGGACGCGCGGATTGCCCGGCGCAAGCTTTCTTGATTGCTCAACGACCGCGCGCGCATCGGCGATATCGCCTATGCCGATATACCGGTCGGCAATGGCAATCCTGGTATCTACATCATCGAGCGAGGTATTTGTCAGTACCGATGCAATTTCACGTTGCGCCCCTGCCCTGTCGCCTGCATCACTTAGTGCGCCGGCCAGCGCCAGCCGCACGCTGGAATTATCCTGTTTCCGGAGTATGCCTCTATATATATCACACGCTTGCAGCGGTTCTTTCAGGGCAATATGCACGCGCGCAAGCGCCATCAGCAGGTCATAGTTTTCCGGGTCATTTTTCAATGAGGACACAAGCAACGACCTTGCCGCAACGTTATTTCCCTCATGGCGCAAATTATCTGCGCCACGCGCAGTCAACGAGGATTTAAGGTAGCGCAGTTCCATTTTGTCAGAGGCCGACAATCCCTTTGCGGCAGAGAGCCTTTCCAGCATGGGCGCCAGGTCATCGTCGCGCTCTGCCCGGTTGAGCAGTTCCGCATAATAAAATCTTGCGTCCACAGAAGATGCCGGACGCATCGCCAGGCTCTTCATCAGCGTTATGCCGCGTGTGGGGTCGTTCATATCCAGCCAGGCATTGGCGACAATATTGACCATCTCCGCATCATTGCCTGCATCAGCTTCAGCATGCTCCATCGCCTCTTTCATCTTGATGCGCTTTCCGTCATGGGCGTATGCCCGTGCTTTCTGGGTTTGCATCTTGATCATCAGTTTATGTTTCAACCGCTGCGCCGCCGCCGAACGCTGGTCAACCGGTATTATTTCCAGCAGACGTAGCGCATTCTCCGTCTCATCCAGCAGACCGACGTACATCGCATTGGCATACAGCATGTCAGCATCGTCCGGCGCCACGGACAAGCCTTGTTCCATCAGGGAACGTCCCTGGGTTTTATCGCCTTGTTTGTGGTATAGCCTGGCCAGGTCGTAGCGCACCCACGCATTCGACGGATCAAGCTTCAGTGCTTGCTTTAGGGTAACCATTGCCTGATCGGCGTGCCCTGCATTTAATTGCTCATCCGCCTTGTCGCGCATCTTCCAGGGCAAACGCTTGGCTTCTGCCTGCTGCGCGGAAACAAGCGCATCGCGCACCGAGACATTGTCCGGGTCCAACTCCAGATATTTCTTGTACAGGACAATACTTGCTGGACTGTTATCCATCCCATCAAGCACGCGCCGCCACTCTTCCAGCACCTTCTGTCTGTCACCCCCCTGTACCATGGCAAGAGCGCCAAACATTTTCATGCCGCGTGCGCGCGTGTCATTCCTGCGCGTAAGTTGCCGGGCCAGCGCCAGCCGATAACGCACATCTTTCGGAGCAGCCTTGACCAGCTTCTCCAGCCCTTTCCTTGCCTCTTTCCAACCTTTTTCCGTGTTGCCCACAATGTCGTAGTACTCCACGGCTGCGTCGCCGCTGTGCGGCGGGCCGTTTGGATAGAGCGATCGTATTGCGTCTGCTGCGGCGTCGTTTCTGCCGGCCCTGACAAGCAGGTGGATCAGCGACAACTTCTTGTTTCTGCCATCTTCCGCGCGGTCCGGAACTGCTTGTGCATAAACGGGAACTACCCCCAATTGCAGAATTATCACCAGTGCAAGAAAGGTCAGATGCATAATGAGCGGGTAGCGTGCGCGACGCTCAAGCCTGATTTCCACCCCTTGCGCTTGAGTCAACATGATTTCCTCCTTACGCACAATTCCTTGTCCAAGGAATTGATGTGGAAGCTGCACGCGCGCAATCAAGAATTCCGAAACCCGCCCGGAGACTGTCAGTATTCGCACTGTCCATTGGGAGGAATGCTTGCTTTAGCGAAGCTAGCGCAAACCACAGAAACAGACCTGGGCGTTGTGACCATAATAGGAGGGGGGGTGCAGAACTCAAATACCGCGCATGGGGTATTTCCCGTTACCGTGGAGGGTAATTTGGGTTACATGGTCGTGATGACTGGCATGCATCATCATGGCCCGATGCGGCCAAGCATCGCTGCCCCCGCCACCGCAGCGGTGGCAGTTTGTCCATGCGAGTCAGAATCGTGAATATGCCTTGACCGGATCCGGGGGGAAGGGCACTGCTCCGGTTTGCGAATCGAGCATATAGCGCAGATAGAAGATGGCATAGTTCGGGGTATAGTAAGCAGAACGGTCTATCTGCCCTAGTGCGCCACCGTAAAGCCGGGAAGTCAGTCGGTATTCCACCGCACCGCCGAATGAAAATCCCGTTCCATGCCCCGGCCCTCCGGCATAGATCGGAACCATGGTAGCCGAGTTGGCCATCCCTTGCGCCTGCAAGGACGCGCTCGTGGGGTAAAACAGCATGGTCTTTTCCTGGCTCACCGAGGCAGACACCGATCCTTGCAGCATGTACGACCAGTTTTCTTCCCGGCCTGTCCAGCGGAACGGAAGCGCCAGCGAGTAATATTTCTGCGGACTGTAATAGCCGCCATGTCCAAAGCTGTAGAAGCGCAGGTTCTCGCGATAGTTCCAGTATGTTATCGCCATGCCCGCGGTGAGGCGCATGTCTTCCCGGTCAATAAAACTCCAGTTGAATCCGGTACGCAATGCAAGTTCGGTGTTGTCCAGCACGTTTTTTCCGGTGAGCCTGTAATAGCCGGGATCGATAAATCCGGTGAGCCTGCCGAGATCATGGCTAAGATGCAGGCCCGCACCCGTGGTGACCACGCCCCCCCATACTTCCCCACTGACCGGGTCAGTCACACCGGCGTAGGAAAGCAGACTGCTCGTCACCGGACGGCGCGACAAGTCGAGCGAGAATCCGGAGTCCGCAGTATAGTGCGACCATTTTACGCCGCCGACCACATTGGACACGGGGAAGCCAAATGGCGTCAAACCGATGTCTGCGCGCAGGCCATCCTCGTCATATCCCAGCGCAATCGAATTACCCCGCGCCGATTGTCCGGGCGCATTCGCGATACCACCAGGAGAAAGCGCCAACACCTTGCCGTATTGGCGTAAATTGTACAAATCGCCGGGCTGCAATGTTCCTGCATCGGCATAGACCGGGGCTACTTGCGCAAATATGCGCCCGCCAGATTCACCCACGGGTATGCGCGCTTCCATGGGCAATTCCATCACGGTGAGATCGGAAATTCCTGATGTGCCATTGAGCTTGCTGAGGAAATCCACCCCGGCTGTTGCATATCCCTGGGCAACATGCCCATCGGAGCCAACCGTGAATGCCTGGACGAGCTGGCGTTCGGAAGCTGCTGCGATTCCCGTGTCAGCGTTGTGGCTGGTATTCTCACTTGATTCTTCTGCTGCCATCCTGTCCAGCGCGCGCTGCGCCCCGGCATGCCCCGGCTCGCGCTTGAGGATGCCGAGATAGATGTCGCGCGCCTGCGCGCGCGCGCCTGCCGCAACATGCACCCGCGCCATCGCCATCTGCATGTCGACGTCATCCGGATCATCCTTCAGTGCAGCAACCAGCACGGCCCTCGCCTCCTCGGTTCTTCCCCGCTGGCGCAGGGTGTCGGCGCGGTGCGATGCGAGCGAGGAACGCAGGTAGCGCAAGTCGTCGCGGTCGCTGGCGGTAAGCTTTTTTGCACCAGCTATCCGCTTGAGCACCTTCTCGAGTTCATCGTATTGCTCCGCACGGTTCAGCACCTTGGCATAATAGATCAGCGCATCCGCCTGCGCATTCGCATGCGCCGCGAACGGCCGCATCAGCGCCACGCCGCGGGCAGGTTCGTTCAAGTCTATCCATGCATTCGCCACGATGCTGCTCAGTTCAGCGTCCTTCTTCGCGTCGCCTTCCGCGTGGCGCATTGCCGAATGCATTTCTGCTGTCTTGCCCTCGTGCGCCAGCGCCTGAGCTTGCTGTGTTTGCTGCTGGATGTCCATCTTCTTCATCAGCCGCTTCATGGAAACCGTGCGCTCGCCGGGCGGAATCCTGTTCAGCAGTCGCAAGGCATTGCCGGCCTCGTCCAGCAGGCCGAGATACAGAGCATTCGCATACAGCATGTCCGCATCATCCGGCGCAACAGTGAGTCCAGCTTCCATCAGATCGCGACCGGTCCTCACCTCCCCGCGTTTGTGATACAGCCGGGAAAGATCGAAGCGTACCCAGGCATTTTTCGGGTCCAGCAGCAGGGCGCGCTTGAGCGTATTCATCGCCTCTTCCGGATGGCCTGCGGCCAGTTGCGCATCCGCCTTGTCACGCATCTGCCACGGCAATCGCTTTGCTTCGGCCCGCTGTGCATCGGCCAGCGCATCGCGCATCGCGGAATTGTCCGGGTCAACCTCCAGGTAATCCTTGTATGCCGGAATGCTGGAAGGCTCGCTGGTCTCGAGCTTGCCCAGTACAGTGCGCCACTCGGACAGCACCCGCTGTTTATCCACGCCCGGCTTCACCGCCAGTTTGGCGAACAATTGCAGGCCGCGATTGAGCGTGGCCGGGCGCCGGGTGAGCTGTTTTCCCAGCATGACCTGATAGCCCAGATCGTCAGGGGATGCCTTGGCCAGCTTTTCCAGGCCAGCTGTCGCCTCCTCCCAGCCGGCATCGGTGTTACCCACCACATCGAAATACTCGATTGCCAGTTCGCCGCCATAGGGCGGGCCTTTGGGATAGAGTGAGCGCATGGCGACAGCCGCTTCTTCATTCTTTCCTGCCTTGACCAGCAGTCGGATCAGGGCATGCTTTTTTTGCCTGGAGTCTGTGTCCGCCGCGCTCGCAGCGGCACATGCCATCGCCAGGACGAGCGCAGCTGCAACAACACTGAGGGAGCGGATCGATGGCTTCATTTTCTGCTCTCCATCCGTACGGGTTTCGTTTCACTGTCCCAGGCGTTTTGCGCGATTGCGCCGCGCCAGCCAGAACAGGAACCAGCTGAGTGCTACCAGTCCCAGCGCTATCAGGCCATAAAAGATATAGGGGTTAGCATATAGGAATGCATCAATCCTGGAAACCCCACCCTTGTCACCAGTGGAATAATTCTTTCCCACATCCATTGAGACCACATCGTACTCGGGCACGTCGAGCTGCACCAGCGACACGTCGCCCTTGATGCGCGCCTGTATTCCGGGAGAAAGCAGGGCATCGCCCAGCGCCAGCAGGTCTTTCTCGGTCTGTGCCGTGGCAATTACCACCGATCGCCCCCTCTTGTTAGGCGACTCGAATTCCATCAGCAGACCGCTGCCCGCCCCCAGTCCAGCCCTTTGCTTGCTGATGGCAATTGAAGTCTCGCTATCCCAGCCACGCGCGACCGGGTAGGGAATATTGGCCGCGCCATCCGGCTGGAATGGCGCCAGCGCCATAAGGGATTTCGGAATGGCATTCGCCTCGCCCACCACCAGCAACTCGCCTTCCCAATCCTTGGGCTCGGCAAACACAACTTTGGTTCCGAACAACGGGAAACCATTTTTCTGGGTAATCATCCCCACCAGGTTGAGTGCGGTGTCTATCGAGCCGCTGTCATGCTGCGGCAGGTAGACCATGGTCTCGTAACCATCCGGCCAGCGCGTGAACGGAAAACCGTTGAGCACAAACAGTTCCGTTTTGGGCATCTCGACAAAATGCGGCATCGGCGGGAAACTTAGTGTGGAATTGCCGAATATCGTCACGAACAGCCCCTCGGTGTTGGAAGCATCGCACACCTGGCGTACCGTGTTGAGATAGGGCCGGAAGGTAATGGTGTTGGTGCCTGGCTTGAACAAATAAGTGGGAATATCAAGCCGGTATTCCTCGATGTAATTCCCGCTGGGGCTATCCAGGTGGATATCGCGTATTTGCCTTTCATTCAGCGAAACATTGAGTGAAGAATCGGGCCGCAGGCCTGCTCCGTAGGAGAAGTTCAGTTTGAGCTTTGCGTACTGGTTTTGCTTGATCATGAAATCAGGCGGCAGGCGGAAGCTGATATCCGAGGCCGGATTGCTGAACCCCCTGGGTGTCGCCCTGCCGTTGAAACCAAGGAACGATGAAGATTGCAGACCCAGCGTGCTGAATTCATACACCTTGTCCGGAATCAGCTCTTCACGGCCAGAGTACATCGAAATGTCCGGCATGCTGAATGCCACCGCTCGCATTTCGTCGGTACCGGGATAGGGAAGCGACATGTTTGCAAATGTTTCGGCAGCAATCTTGAGTTCCATCTCCTGCTTGCCGGTCACGACGATGAGGGCGTGCAAGCCATCCTTTCCGCCATCCTTTTTCGGCACATAGAACACCTTGATCAGGCCGCCTTCCTGGGCCTCCAGCGGGATACCATAGCGGGCCAGCACCTCGCCCACAAAGGCCGTGGTGCCGATCAGCACATTGTCCATGCCCTGCCGGATGTCATCCGAATGGGAAAACTTCACCTTGCGGTAATCGAAACGGCGCGCAATGCCAGATGCGGCCATGCTCATCATGGTGACCGCCTCAGGCGTGGAGGTGTCGGCCACCAGGTTGACCGCACCTTCCGGAAACTGTTTGGGGTCAAAAACCCAATTGGCAGCCTCTCCCAGTTTCAGCGGGATAGGCCGCATTTCATAATCCATCTGGATGGACGAGCTCATGACGCTGATGTTGGTCCACAAGTCCGGCGAGCAGGGCTGCTCGCACTGGTTGCGCATGTAATGCTGAGCCACCTGGAATGAAAAATTGTTATAACCCGGGCGCAGCCGCTCGACCGGAATCACGATTTCCTTGAAGGTTCCGGGCGCCATGTTGTCCAGCTTCATCTGGGAAACCAGTTCGCCGTTAATCCGCAAAACCATCTGCGACAGGTCCGGCAACATGTTGTTCGACACCGTGTAATGCAGGTTCAGCACTGCCTTGGTCACCTTCCAGCGCTGCGGAATGGGGATGGAGATGTTCTGCCCGCCGCTCATGCAGCGCATCTCAAGCGACGATGCGGAAGTGAATTTTTGCAGCGGGAGCCGGACAGTATCGGCAAGGGCTGCCTGCTGCAGCCAGAGCACGGCCGCCAACAGCGCAGCCACCTTCATCGCACGACGAAAATTGTTATTCATGTCATTTCTCCCTTGTTGGCTCCTGCGTTCTTTTAGTTTCATGTTTGAGGAATATGAACGAGAGCACCACGGCGATGCTCCTGGACAGGCGCGACAAAATTCCTTTCGCAGCCATCCTGCCCTGTTTCGCTATGCCGCCTTCTTGCACCGCCAGCTTATACAGCATGTCCAGGCTATTGCCATACACGAACCTGACGATTTTTGGATATGCATAAGTATCCACGATAAATTCCGCTCCGCACAGGAATTTTTCTCCATTCTTGCTCGTGCGCTCTATCAGGCTGGCAAACTGGTACACCTCCCCGTCCCGGCCCATGGTCCTGATGGTGACGCGCTCACGCTCGTGGATGGCGAAAGGCAATTCGACTATGATCCCCATGCCGGTGAGCGAGACATCGGATATCTCACCCTGCAGGGTCGCGTCCAGGCGCGGAAAATATACCGTGGCGGAACCGCTGACATGGACGCGCTGGAGCTTGCGCACCCTGGTGCGGTCCAGCAATTCAACCAGCGAGACCAGCGCCAGGTAGAAGAAATAAATGAACCAGCTTGTCGCGTCCAGCACCCTGTCGCGCAGAACGTGCGTGGTCACCAGCCTGACGGACTGCTTCCACAGCCACACAAGCGCATGAATGGTCAGCGGGATGATCCCCGCAACAAATCCAAAAAGACCAATCCCGATGAAACGCCGGATCATGCGCCCGGTGCCATGAGTCTCCGATTTCCGCTCCCAGTTTTGCTGCCAGCGTCGGCTGTCGCCGAACACATAACTGACCACATCAGCATAGGAAACCCGTTCATGAATGTATTCAGAGCCACAAAGGTATTTGCCGCCGCGGATGATCACCTGCCGCACCCGGCTCTCGAAATGGTATGTGCGGCCATAGCTGTCCTGAACCTCAAACACCACCTCATCCCGTTCGCGCGGCATGAATGGCAACTGGATTGCGAAGCCGATGCCGCTCAGGGAAACATCATGCACTTCGCCCGCATAGACTGCATCGCCCATGCGCGGGAAGCGAACGGTGATTTTCCCTTCCGCGGCGATACGGTAAAACTTGCGTGTCTGCTTGCGCTCCCAGAACGCGCCCAGCGAAACCACTGACAGATACAGATTGTAAAAGCACCAGATCACCGTCACTGCGATCACGTCGCGCAGCAGGGGCTCGTACACCCACTTGAGCCCAGCCAGGACCACCGCAACCACATTGATGCCGATCACCAGGAAAAATGGCGCCGCCAGAGGACTGAGGTAGCTTTTTTCGTGAGTCAACCCCTTGGGCGTGACCTTGAACGTGGGTTTCCACGGGTTGAGCAGGACGGAAATCACGGCTGGCATCAGGAACAGTGATTGCACGCTCTCGTAGATTTCGGAGAAAAAAGGCTGGCGCGTCCCGGCATAGAAAAAATGCATCACCATGTAGATGCTTAACACATAAGGCAGGGTAAACGCAAGGATCTGCATCCAGGATGCGTGATACACATTCAGCCCAAGGATCAGGTATGCGGCCGGGGCAATGAAGTAGATGAAGCGCGGGAAGCCGAACATCCAGAAGAAGCTGGAATTGAAATAGGCTATCCGCTGCGGCAGGCTGAGCCCCCTGGTCTTGAGCGGGTTATTGAGCAGAACCAGCTGCACCATCCCTTGCGCCCAGCGTGAGCGCTGGGTCACATAGTCGTCATAGGATTCCGGGGACAGTCCGCATACCATGGGACGATTGACGTAAACACTGTTATAGCCGCGCGCATGCAGCTGGTAGGCGGTTTCGGCATCCTCGGTAATGGTGGTGCCGCGGATGCCGCCCACTTCCATCAGGCAGGTGCGCCGCAACAGCGCAGCGGAGCCACAAAAATAGCTGGCATTCCAGAAATTCAGCCCGGGGTGGATGCGGCGATAGAACATGTCGCTCTCGCTGGAGGGAGTTGCCTTGCCCTCCAGATTTTTTTCCACCGGCGTCGGGTTGATGAAAAAATGCGGCGTCTGGACCAGAAACAATTTCGGATCCGCGATGAACTGCCCGACCGTGTTTTGCAGGATGTCGCGGGTCGGAACATGGTCGCAGTCCAGTACCAGGATAACTTCGCCTGCGGTATATCTCAGCGCATGGTTGATGTTGCCGGCCTTGGCCTGCTGGTTGGTTTCCCGCGTGATATAGCTTATCCCCAGCTCCGCAGCCGTCTCGCGCAGGCTGTAGTGACGCCCCCACGCCTCCATCCCCGTTTCAGAGTGGTTGCGCTTGGCTTGCGTGCCGCCATCGTCCAGAATGTATATATTCAGCTTTTCTTTCGGGTAATCTATCTGCGCCGCGGCAGTGGCCGTAATGCGCACGATGTCCAGCGGTTCGTTGTAGGTGGGGATGAATACATCCACGGTAGGCAGCTTGTCCCGGTCTTCAGGCAACGGGATGTGCCTGCTTTCCAGGGGCCAGACATTGATGAACATGCCCAGCATATAGATGGCGAAACCATACAGCTCGGCGAGATACAGCAGCGCCATGCCGATGAAATCGAAAGGCCCGGTGTAGAGCAGTGAATCAAATGAGCGCCACTGCATGTAGCGCAGCGCCAGAAAACTTGCCACCACCATGAGCAGCAGGCGGTAAGGCTGCTGCTGCGCTTTCCGGGAACGGAACGTCAGGGCAATGAAGATGAAGCAGCCCCAGCCAAGGTACATTTGCCTGGAGGTATCGAAATAGGCATAGGTGAATTGCAGCGCATAAAACAGGAACGCGAGCACCAACCCGGCTGCCAGCACGACCTGCCATCCCGGTTCCTTGAATCGTGCAATGATCAAGTTCCCGGAAAACATGATGATCTACCGTGGCGTCTCTGGCGCAGTCGCCGGCGCCACGGTGTCGCTGATCGAACGTTTGCCCGCTTCCGGCTGCGCCGCCCCCCAGAATTTCGCGCCCAGCGTCAGCACCAGCACGATCCCGATCAGGACAAGCATGGCCAGGATGAGCTTCATGCCGGAAGAACGTACTGGCACGTTGTATTCCTGCCGGGGCAATGCCCCCTGTTTGTCCAACTCGACCTCCTGCGGGTTCCAGAATGCCTTGTAAGCATTGTACGGCTCGGACTTGCCCTTGAGCGTGACCTGCTTCACGAAACGGCAATATATCTCCGACTTGTCGGACAGTGCGTTGTAGGTGTCTTCCGACATGAGAATGCCGCCGGGATCGGCGGAAGATTCAAAACGCGAGGCCGTGTTCACCACGTCGCCGTAGATATCCTTTTCCTCGACCACGCACTTGCCGGAATGCATTCCTATGCGCATCAGCACCGGGAACCTGAACTTCTTCGCCATGTTGAGCGCGTCCATCTCCTTCTGGATGCGCGCAGCAGCGCGCACGGCATCGAGCGCATTCAAGAAATAGGACAGGCTGCCGTCGCCGATCGATTTGACGAAGACACCGTTGTTTTCCCTGATTGCGGGAATCAGAATGTCGCTTATCGCCTTGATCAGCATACGGCTGACAATATCGCCTTCTCTTTCGGCGATAGTGGTGGACCCCTTGAGGTCGGTGAACATCACCGTGACGAACCTGTGGAATTTCTCCTGGAACGCGGTTTCCAGCCTTTCGCGTTCAGCAAGGTATTTCTCCATGTCGGTCGCAGGTTCGGCGTTTCCTCCCACGTTGGCGACGGTCATTTCGGCACCTTCTGCAACGACGGTTTTTTCCTCGGCAGACGATGTGACGACAGTCTGTTCCACATCCTGCGCTGGCGCGGCCTGCTCTGCGGCATCCGAGAGAAAGCCCCTGATGTCATCGGCAAAGTCGCGCGCATGCGCGTAGCGGTCTTCCGGTTTTTTCGCCAGCGCCTTGTTGACCATCCGGTCCAGCTCAGGCGACAGCCCGGAATCCAGGGTGGAAGGTGTGGTTGGAGCCTCGTTGACGATTTTCTGCTGGATGGTGAATACGCCTTCGCCGGTAAAAGGCTTTTGCCAAGTCAGCAACTGGTATAACACCACCCCTGCCGCGAAAATATCCGAACGCGGGCTGATCGAAGTGCCGAGTATCTGTTCCGGAGACATATAGCCAGGTGTGCCCACCATGGTCCCCGCCTGGGTGCCCTCCTGCTTGTCCAGCACCTTGACCACGCCGAAATCGGTGAGCTTCAGCCGGCCGGAATTGTCTATCATGATGTTCGCCGGCTTGACATCACGATGCACGATGCCCTGTGTGTGCGCATAATCCAGCGCGCTCAGCAGGTCCAGCATGTAATTCAGGGATTTTTTCAGCGGAAAGCGCACACCGCTGTCGAGGAATTCCTTGAGCTCGTGCCCCTGGATGAATTCCATCACGAAGTAGGCGATATCGCCCTCTTCGCCAAAATCGTAAACCGTGACTATATTGGGATGATTAAGGCGCGCGATGGATTGGGCTTCGCGCATGAACCTTTCGGAATAATCTGCCGCCTGCGCCGCATCGACCATCGCGCTCTTGATGATGGTCTTGATCGCCACTTTGCGATGCAGCTTGCTATCGTTCGCCTCGTATACGACACCCATCGCGCCACTGCCCAGCACGCGGATGATTTCGTATCGGCCCAGCTGCTTCAGTTCCCCCATGGGTTACCTTATAACTTTAGTGGGCAAGCATCCCTTGTTTTGACCATGCACGCAAAAGCCAGCGTCCGGAGATGCATTGTCCTTGGTTATACATCACGCCCTCCATTGGTTTTGATTCTACTCCAAGTTTCAATCATAATTAAGCCCTCTTCATGAAAAATGGGGATTGGGGCATCCAGCTGAAATGAACGCACCCCTCAACCAACTGCGCACCCGCTTCCTGCACAGGCTTGCAGCCTGCTGTTTGCTTGCGGCCGCGCTGCTGGCTAACTGCGCGACGGCGGGTGCCACCGAGGCTGGCTGGAAACGGTTCAAGCAAGACTTCATCGCACCCGAGGGCCGCGTCGTTGATGCAGGCCAGGGCGGCATCAGCCATTCGGAAGGACAGGGATATGCCATGCTGCTCGCGGTGCATTACGATGACCGCCCCGCATTCGAGCAGATCTGGCAATGGACCCGGAAAAATCTCCAGGTGCGCAGCGACAGCCTGCTTGCCTGGTGCTGGTCGCCGGAGACCGGCGTCAAGGACAAGAATAATGCGAGCGACGGCGACCTGATCGTGGCCTGGGCCCTGCTGCGTGCCTCCGAAAGCTGGCAGGTTCCCGATTACCTGCAGGCCAGCCGGAAAATCGCACGGGACATTCGCGAAAAACTCGTCCACAAAAGCGCGCACGGACTGGTGCTACTGCCGGGCGCGGAAGGCTTTCACAAGCCGGAGGGCGACTCGATCAACCTTTCCTACTGGGTGTTCCCGGCACTGGACGAAATCGGCCAGGCCGACCCGGCGCCGGAATGGGAGGAACTCGCGAACAACGGCATCGCCATCCTGCAATATGCCCATTTCGGCCGATGGAAGCTGCCGCCGGACTGGCTGCTGCTCGCCGAAACCTCCACGCCATCCAACGGCCTTTCCGAACTGTTCGGCTACAACGCGGTGCGCATCCCGCTCTATCTGCTGTGGAGCCGCCGCGAAACCCCGCAACTGCTCAGACCGTACCGCGAATTCTGGGGCTACTTCAAGGGCGCGCGGTTCCTTCCCGCCTGGACCAACCTCAAGAACGACAGCGTCGACTCCTACGACGCATCCGCCGGAATCCACCGTGTCGCGCAATGGGTGCTTGCCTACCCGCGCACCCCTACCCCTTTGAAAACCCTGCCTGCAGACAAGCCGGGCTACTACTCTTCGGTGTTGCTGTTGCTGACAGAAATGGCGATAAGCGAGCGCAGGGAGGAGCAACAGGCTGCTGTGCCAGCACGCTAGCGTGCTCGGCGCCTACCCACAATGGGAGAGGGAGGCAATCGGGCTCCGCGCCAGTCAGGCAATGATCCCGCCGCCCAGACAAACCGCACCATCGTAAACAACCACAGATTGCCCCGGCGTGACCGCCCATTGCTGCTCATCGAATGCAAAACTGGCGTGATTTTCCTTGAGCGCCGTGATGCGGCAGGCGGCATCATGCTGGCGATAGCGGGTCTTGGCCGCGTACGCACGGGCAATGTCGGGCGCGTGTCCGCTGATCCAGTGCATCTCCAATGCGTCGAGATGCGGCGTGAGCAAGGCGGGGTGGTCGTGGCCTTGCACCACGATGAGCCGGTTGTTTTCCATGTCCTTGCCGGCGACGAACCAGGGCTCGCCGGTACCTTCTTTGCCACCGCCTATGCCCAAGCCCTGGCGCTGGCCCAGGGTGTAGAACGCCAGGCCCTGGTGGGTCCCGACTTTCTTGCCTTCCGCCGAGTACATGCCGCCTGGCTGGGTGGGCAGGTAACGGTTCAGGAATTCGCGGAAGGGCCGCTCGCCGATGAAGCAGATGCCGGTGCTGTCGCGCTTGGCGTGGTTGGCCAGATGATTTTTGCGCGCAATCTCGCGCACTTCGGTCTTCTGCAGGTGTCCGATCGGGAACATCGCCTTGGAAAGCTGCTCCTGGCTCAGGCGGTGCAGGAAGTAGCTCTGGTCCTTGCCGGCATCGTCCGCCTTGAGCAATTGATACAAGCCATCCACTTCGCGCACCTTGGCATAGTGCCCCATGGCGATGGCATCCGCGCCCAGGCGCAGTGCGTGTTCGACGAATGCCTTGAATTTGATTTCCGAGTTGCACAGGATGTCGGGGTTAGGCGTGCGCCCGGCCTCGTATTCGCGCAGGAAATAGCTGAACACGCGCTCCCTGTATTCCTGGGCGAAGTTCACCGCCTCGATGGGAATGCCGATCACGTCCGCGGCGGAAACAGCGTCTATCAGGTCCTCGCGCGAGGAGCAATATTCGCCGTCGTCATCGTCCTCCCAGTTTTTCATGAACAGGCCGGTGACCTGATAGCCCTGCTGCTTCAGCAACAAGGCGGTGACGGAGGAGTCCACGCCCCCCGACATGCCGACCACGACGTGGCGCCGGGATCGAAGATTGTTTTTCACGCTTGCCCCTTCTCCCGCTTGCGGGGGAGGGTTGGGGTGGTGGCGCGAGCCTGCTCGTTAATCATAATTTACGATGATGTCGAGCGGATAGCGCTTGCCCGCCAGGTAATCTTCCACGCAGCGCAAAATAAGCGGGCTGCGGTGGCGCGAGCTCGTGGCGCGGACTTCCTCGGGCGTCATCCAGACCGCACGCAAAATACCCTTGTCCAGCTTGCGCTCGGGATGATGGGCGAGAATGCGCCCGGTGAAGGCAAAACGCAAATAGGTCGTGTCGGATGCCTTCGAATGCCAACGGTAAATACCCAGCAGATGTTGCGGCTCGAATTCATAGGCTGATTCTTCCAGCGTTTCGCGCGCAACTGCAAATATCAGGGATTCCCCTAGCTCCAGATGCCCCGCAGGCTGATTGAACAAAACGCCCTGCCCCGTTTCTTCCTCGACCAGCAGGAATTTCCCCTCCTGCTCCAGGACGGCGGCGACGGTGACATTGGGTTTCCAGATCATTTGCGTATTATATAAATGAAAAAGGCAGGGGTGCACCCTGCCTTTTATTTGGCCGTTCCCGAATTACTTGGCAGCCTTTTCGTCCTTCTTGGCTTCTTTAGCCTTGGCAGCCGGAGCAGCAGCCTTAGCCGGAGCTGCGGGAGCAGCCGGAGCAGCAGCAGCAGTAACGGCAGGAGCAGCAGCAGCAGGAGCAGCAGGAGCAGCAGCAGCAGCAGGAGCAGCAGCCTCAGCAGCAACAGCGGAGAAGGTAACGGCTGCGAAAGCAGCGGCGATCAGGGCGGACAGCAGTTTGCTCATTCTTGTGACTCCAATAATTTAAGGTTAATCAGCAGTAATTTCGCCAGTATATGGCAGGGCGAATCATATACCACTTCATATAAACTGTCTTTGGGAATAGCACGGGTGTCGCCGGAATGCCACAGGGAAGCAGGATGCAGGCAGGTTAATGCAGGGGTAAACAAAAGGGGCAAATAAAAAAGGCAGGGATGCCCCTGCCTTTTTGGACAAGCGCCAAATTACTTGGCAGCGTCGTCAGCCTTCTTGGCCTTGCTCTTCTTCTTGTGCTTCTTAGCAGGCTTCTTGCCTTCATCTTTCTTTTCGGCAGGAGCAGCAGCAGCAGGAGCGGCGCCACCAGCAGCAGGGGCTTCAGCAGCAACAGCGGAGAAAGTAACGGCTGCGAAAGCAGCGGCGATCAGTGCGGACAACAGTTTGCTCATTGTGAACTCCATCTAGTAGGTTATTAAACGTTTATGACACTACAGTGCCAAGTGCATTAACGCACAGCATGCAACTTGGTTGACAGCCCCCCCCTGAAAATTTTGGTGCCGGGAGAGGGACTCGAACCCTCACACTGTCTCCAGCACCGGATTTTGAGTCCGGCGCGTCTACCAATTCCGCCATCCCGGCAGGAGGCGGCGCATTATCCATGAAACCCCCCTGTTTTATCAAGCAAAAATTGGCCGTTTCGGCTGCACGCTGCGCGAGTCAAGGTACGGAGGGCGCGGCTAGCTGATTGGAGGGGCATCCGGGACACCGGAGCTTGCTTACCTGATGCGTCAATTTGACGCGCGGCGAAATGCCACATTTTCAAATTTATTCCGGGCGCATTTAATTCATTACTGCCGGATTGCCATGCGCACGAAGAAATTGCATTGATGGCATTGCTTCTCGGCGCACCTGCGGACCGGCAGACGAATAATCCTGACAATACCCGGAGGAATCATAAATGTCGTTTGTAAAAAGCAGCCAGCTGTTGGCGGCGGCACTCCTGCTGCCTTCACTGGCGCAGGCGCAGGAAAACCCTGCGCCCGAAGAAATGGTTATTGTTGTGCCCACCCCGCACGGCGAAGCGCCGCTGACGGTCAAAACCAATCCCAAGGCGCCGCGCCAGCCGGTTCCGGCGCACGATGGCGCAGATTATCTGAAGACCATTCCGGGCTTTTCGGTGATACGCAAGGGAGGCACTGACGGCGATCCGGTGTTTCGCGGCATGGCCGGTTCACGCCTGAATATCCTGCTCGATGGACAGACCATCCTCGGCGGCTGCGGCGGACGCATGGATCCGCCCACTGCCTATGTATTCCCTGCGTCCTATGACAGGATCACCGTGCTGAAAGGACCGCAAACTGTGCTGTATGGCCCAGGCAATTCGGCGGGCACCGTTCTGTTCGAGCGCAACATCAGGCGTGCCGAGCAATCCGGAACGACAGGCAACGGTTCATTGACTCTGGGCAGTTTCGGGCGCAACGACGAGATGGCTGAGGTACGTACCGGCAGCCAGGATTATTACCTGCTGGCGAACGGAACCCGCTCGCAGATGAGGGACTACAAGGACGGCAACGGCAATGCCGTGCATTCTTCCTACCTGCGCTGGAGCAGCAATGCCGCACTGGGCTGGACGCCGAATGACGATACGCGCCTGGAGTTGTCCGCCGCAAAGAGCGATAGCCGCGCCGCCTATGCCGACCGGTCCATGGATGGAGCGAAATTCGCACGCGACAACATCGGTCTCAGGCTGGAGCGCAAAAATCTCTCTTCGCTCTTGAGCAAGGCCGATGCACAGGTGTACTTCAACTACGTTGACCATGTCATGGACAACTACAGCCTGCGGCCCTTCGTGGCGTCGCCCATGATGCCGACGCCGGCCGCAGCCAACCCGGACCGGACCACCATCGGCGGGCGCGTGGCGCTTGGCCTGAATCTGTCGGACGCAACGGACGGCACAGTCGGCCTGGATTTCCAGAACAACCGTCACACCAACCGCAATGCCTGGAACCAGCCGGTGCTGCCCTATCAGTCTATGGCGCGCACCCAGGACGCGCTGTTCCGCAACACAGGTGTGTTTGGCGAGGTGAAGCACAACCTGTCCGAAGCCAGCCGGGTTAAAGGCGGTCTGCGTCTGGATAAGTGGCATGCCGAGGATAATCGCTCATCCATCATGGCAGGCATGGCTATGGTAGCCAACCCCACTGCCAACCAGTCGCGCAACGAGACGCTTTCCAGCGGCTTCGCGCGCTACGAGCGGGATACGGAGAATGGCGCATCAACCTGGTATGCCGGCGTCGGGCGCACGATGCGCGCGCCGGATTATTGGGAATTGATCAGCAAGGAAAGCGCAACCACTGTCAGCGCCTTCAATACCAGGCCGGAAAAAACCACGCAGATGGATGCCGGGGTCAGTTACCGCGATGGCGCGGTGTCCGGTTCGGTTTCCGCGTTCTACAGCAAGGTTGCCGACTTCATCCTGATCCAGTCCAATGTCAACAAGGGCAGCATGATGATGCCGCGGCCTGCAACCATTGCCCGCAACATCAACGCCACCACGTGGGGAATGGAAGCAGCCCTGGCTTATCAGCTGGCTGACAACTGGCGGCTGGACGGAGCGCTGGCCTATGTGCAAGGCCATAATGACACCGATGGCGTGGCACTGGGGCAGATTCCACCGCTGGAAGCGCGACTCGGCGCGAACTATGACAACAAGACCTGGTCACTCGGGGTATTGCTGCGTGGCGTGGCCGCACAAAATCGCTACACCCTGAATCAGGGCAACATCGCGGGCCAGGACATCGGCCGCAGCGGCGGCTTCGGCGTGTTCTCGATCAACGGCGGATGGCGCCGCTCGAAGGGTACGCAGATCACCGCAGGCATAGACAATCTGTTCAACAAGGTTTATGCGGAACACCTGAACCGTGCTGGCAGCATGGTGCAGGGCTACCCCACGATCGCGCGCGTCAATGAGCCGGGGCGCAATATCTGGGTGAAGGCAAACTTCGCATTTGATTGAAACGGCAATGCGCTAGAATGGCACCGCGCCTAAATGGCGCGGTGCGTCCAAACATTGAGACTGAATATCATGACTAAGCATTTATTACTGAGTATCGCCGCACTGCTGTGTGCGGCACAGGCCTGGGCGGGCGAGGCGACGGTGACGGTCGCATGGGTACGCGCCACAGCACCGGGGCAGGATAGTGCGGCGGTTTCCCTGCATATCCGGACCGAGGCGGATGCACGGCTGGTGTCGGCCAGCAGCCCGGCAGCAGAGCGTGTGGAAATACACATCATGAAGCATGAAAACGGCATGATGACCATGCGCGAGACGGAAAGCCTGGCGCTGCCGGCCGGACAGGAGGTAGCGCTGGAATCGGGCAGCCATCTTATGCTGGTGGGGCTGAAGCAGCCGCTCAAGGCCGGGGAGACAGTGCAACTGGCGCTGACCGTGCAATATGCCGACAAGCGCCGTGAGGTAATTACGGTCGCAGCCGAGGTGCGGGCGCTTTCCGCCAGCCACGATGGCCAGGACATGAAAGATATGCACGGCAAGGGGCATCACGGACACTGACACTCCTGGTGCACCCCGCCACCCGCGGTGCTTGAAATGCCTGCCGCGTCCCCCATATAGTCGACAGTGGGAACGCCGTTCCCCGGTTGACTGACATTATGGAGGTTATCATGGCAAATCTGATCCGTTTTACCCCTCGTGATGATGTGTTTGACGACTTGTTCCGCGGTTTTTTCATGAGCCCGGTGCGCCTTGAAGGCGGCCAGGAAATGCAGATCAAGATGGATATAAAGGAAGACGACAAGGCTTATACCGTACACGCCGAAATTCCCGGTGTGAAGAAGGAGGATATCCATGTCTCCATTGATGGCAACCTGGTCTCCATCAGCGCCGAAGTAAAAAATGAAAAGGAAGTGAAGGAAGGCGAAAAGGTGCTGCGCAGCGAGCGCTATTACGGCAAGGTTTCGCGCTCTTTCACACTGGGCAATGATGTGGATGAGGCCGCTTCCCAGGCCCGCTACGACAACGGCGTGCTGGAACTGACCCTGCCCAAGAAGGCTGTTTCAAAGGCAAAACGCCTGGAAATCCGCTGAGGATAGACCAGCTCGCAACATGCATGGGCGGCATAGTGCCGCCCAATTTTTTCTCTTATTAATTTCTGCAGATTCGCCGATATTTTGGTATAAGCTCCGCTGTGTGCCTGACACTGAACAAAGGAGAGGTTTGATGAAGCTTAGCAACATGTTGTTTATATTGACGCTGGCACTGTCCGGCAGCGCCTGGGCGGATAACAAGGATGCCAGCAAGGACACCAGCAAGGATGTGGTGGTCAGAAATGCCTGGATCACCGAAACTGCTCCCGGTCAGACCAAGGCGTCCGTGCAGATGGAAATCACCTGCGTCAGCTCGATCGGCAAACTGGTTGGGATAGAAAGTCCCGTGGCCGAATCGGTGGAGATGCAGCGCCTGCGCCCAAGCCACGGCCGCATGGCGGTGGAAACCCTGACCGCGGTAGCCATGCGGCATAATCACCCGATGTCGTTCGGGCCGCGCACGCAATCCATCGTGTTGCTGGGCTTGAAACAGCCGCTCAAGGCAGGCGACCTGGTTCCGCTCAAATTGACCGTCAACACCGCCGGGAAGAAAGTGGAAGTGGAAGTCAAAGCCAAGGTCAAGCCGGCCGAACAGCCGGCCAGTACCGCGGCACCGGCTCAGTCCGGAGTGGCAGCAGCCCAATCCGGTGTGGCGCCCGCGCAGTCCGGCGTTGCGCCGGCACAACCGGCAGCCAAGTAAGCGCGAACTTCTCCTGCAACGGGCGGCGGCAAGCCGCCCGTTTCTTTTTGTGCTGCCGGCAAGGGTGGCTTCTGAGGTAAAATGCCACTCACTTTAAATTCAGATTTGCCCGAGGAAATGCAATGTCCCTGACCCCCACCGCCGCCGATAAAAAAGCCCGCACCCTGTCCGAGGCGCTGCCTTATATCCAGCGGTTTTTCGACAAAACCATCGTGATCAAATATGGCGGCAACGCCATGACCGAACCCGCGCTGCAGGAAAGTTTCGCGCGCGATGTGGTGCTGCTCAAGCTGGTGGGCATGAATCCCGTGATCGTGCATGGCGGCGGCCCGCAGATCAATGAACTGCTGGGCAAGGTCGGCAAACAGGGGACCTTCGTGCAGGGCATGCGCGTGACCGATGAAGAGACCATGGACGTGGTCGAGATGGTGCTGGGCAAGGTCAACAAGGACATCGTCAATCTGATCAACCAGCATGGCGGCAAGGCGGTTGGCCTGACCGGGCAGGACGGCGCGTTCATACGCGCCAGCAAGATGATGCTGGAAAGCCGCGATGAACCCGGCAAGATGCTGGATATCGGCCTGGTGGGCGACATCAGCAAAATCGACCCGGCCATCATCCGCTTTCTGGATTCCGGCGATTTCATCCCGGTGATCGCACCCATCGGCGTTTCCCCCGAGGGCGAGACGCTGAACATCAATGCCGACGTGGTGGCAGGCAAGCTGGCGGAAGTATTGCAGGCCGAAAAACTGGTGTTGCTCACCAATACGCCGGGCGTGCTGGACAAGAACGGCACGCTGCTCACCGGCCTCACCCCCAGGCAAATTGAAGACCTGGTGACGGACGGCACGCTCTCCGGCGGCATGCTGCCCAAGATCGGCTCGGCGCTGGATGCGGCGCGCGGCGGGGTGAAGTCGGTGCACATCATCGATGGACGGGTGGAGCATGCGCTGTTGCTGGAGATATTGACGGATGAGGGCGTGGGCACCCTCATCAAAAGCAAATAGCGCAACTGCTGCGCTCGCTGATGCTGCGTTGAAAATGGCTCGGAATCCTCATTTACTTCACTGTAAACTCCGGTTCCTCGCCATTTTCCGCCTTGCCTCAGCATCGCTCGCAACGTTGCGCGGATAGGTATACGCATGCGCAGGCTGGTATGGATTTTCGATCTCGACAATACTTTGCATGATGCGACGCCATATATCTTCCCCCACATCAACCGCAGCATGACGGAATATGTGCAGCGCGAACTGGGCATCAGCGAGGAAGAGGCCGATAAACTGCGCAGGCATTACTGGCAGCGCTACGGCGCGACATTGAAGGGCCTGATGCGGCACCACGGAACGCAGCCGGAACATTTTTTATGGCATACGCACCAGTTTCCTGATTTGCCGAATATGGTGCTGCGCAACCCGCGCCTGCGCCATATACTGAAGCGGCTGCCAGGCAAAAAGTTGCTGTACTCCAATGCGCCACGTCATTATGTGCATGAGGTGCTTCGGCTGTTGCGCGTGCAGGATGCATTTGCGGATGTATTTGCCATCGAGCATGCGCGCTTCCGCCCCAAGCCGGAAACGGCGGGCTTCATGCGGCTGCTGAAAAAGCACGGCCTGCAACCGGCATCCTGCGTGATGGTGGAGGACAGCGCCGAAAATTTGCAGACCGCCAAGCGGCTGGGCATGAAAACCGTGCTGGTGAGCGAAATGCCGCGCAAGCCGGCCTATGTGGATGTCAGAATCAAAAGCGTGCTGGATCTGCCGCGCGTCTTGCCGCGGCTGATGTGAAAACGAAAGGAATAGAACATGGCGACAAAGTCTGGCGACCGGAAATTGCAGATCCTGCAGGCCATTGCGGAAATGCTGGAACAGCCCAAAGGCGAGAAGATCACCACCGCCCTGCTGGCAAAAAAACTGGACCTGTCTGAAGCCGCGCTGTACCGCCATTTTGCCAGCAAGGCGCAAATGTTCGAGGGCCTGATCGAATTCATCGAACAAACCGTGTTCGCGCTGGCAAATAAAATCACCGCGGAGGAACACAGCGGCATGAAGCAGGTCGAGGCCATTCTCGCCATGCTGCTTGGCTTCGCGCAGAAGAACCGCGGCATGACGCGGGTGCTCACCGGCGACGCGCTGGTGAACGAGGACGAGCGCCTGCAGCAGCGGATCAACCAGCTGCTGGACCGCCTCGAAACCACGCTCAAGCAGTCGCTGCGCATCGCCGCGACCCAGGGAGAACTGGAGGCCAGCACCGATATAGGTGCGCTAGCCAACATTCTCCTGAGCTATGTCATCGGGCGCTGGCAGATGTTTGCCAAGAGCGGCTATGCGCGCGACCCGCTGGAACAATGGAAGCTGCAATGGGCCATTCTTTCACGCTGAGCGGACTATCATGATCCTGATCCTGGGCACCGACACCGACCAGCAAGGCGCGGGATTCGGGCAGTTGATGAACCATCTGGCAGGGCTGCAAGGCATCCAGACTCGGGTGCATACCGAAAAAGGGATCGAGCAGACGCTGACCGAAATCTACCTGGTCGGCAATACCAAACAGCTGGAAATCGAGGACATGCAGAACCTGCCCTGCGTGGAGCGGGTGGTGCGCGTGTCGGAGGAATACCGCATCCTCGGGCGGCACAAGGACGACCCGCGCCCAGCACATTTCGAGTACAAGGGCGTGCGCTTCGGCCAGGATACGCTGAACGTTTTTGCCGGGCTGTGCGCGGTCGACAATCCGGAACATGTCGAGCTGATGCTCAAGGCATTGAAGGAAAGCGGCCAGGTGTGCACGCGCATGGGCGCCTACAAGCCGCGCACCAGCCCGTATGCCTTCCAGGGACACGGCAAAAACTGCCTGCCCTATGTGTTCGACCTCGCAGGCAAGTACGGCATCAAGGTGATTGCGATGGAAATCACCCACGAATCGCACCTGGACGAGATACGTGCAGCCTTGCTCCAGACTGGCAGCCCAACGGGCGTGATGCTGCAGATCGGCACGCGCAACACGCAGAATTTCGAGTTGCTGAAAATCGTCGGCCGCCAGCAGCAATTTCCCGTGCTGCTCAAGCGCGGCTTCGGCATCACGCTGGACGAGTCGCTCAACGCGGCGGAATACCTGGCTTCCGAGGGCAACCGCAACGTGGTGTTCGGGCTGCGCGGGATGAAGACCAACATGGGCGATCCGCACCGCAACTTCGTGGATTTCGCGCATGTGCCGGTGGTCAAGCGCCTGACGCGCATGCCGGTATGCATCGACCCCTCGCACTCAGTCGGCACCCGCGCGGCAGCACCAGACGGTATACTCGACGTGATGCATGTCACCGCACAGGGTGTGCTGGCCGGGGCCAACATGGTGCTGGTGGATTTCCATCCTGCACCGGCCAGGGCACTGGTGGATGGGCCGCAGGCACTGTTACTGAAGGAACTGCCGTATTTTCTGGAAGATGTGCAGATCGCACGCGATGCGTATCTGGCGCGCCAGAAACTGCAACGGCGCTACGCATCAAATACGTAGCGCCGTGCCCAGGAAATCAAGCAGCCTCTGACGAGGCTTCCCGCCCGCTTACCAGCGGAAACCCAGTTTTCCGGTGACCGAACGCGCACCACCGGTCTTGTCAGCTTCGAGTGCGAAGTTGGCCAGGCCCAGGTTCAGGTTGAAACCGGCAAATATCTTGCTCTGCGTGAATTTCTCGGACAGGGAGACGTTACCCAGGCCCGTGACGTTCGCCGCGCTATTCACCCATACCTGGCCGACACCGGCATAGGGCGTGAACATCACGAATCCCTTGGAAACGGAAACATCCAGGCTCTTGGTATCGAACGACAACTGGTTGACGCCGCTCAGTTTGGTGAAGGCGCCGCGCACGGCAACCGCCGGCATGGCCACGCCGCCATCGATGACGGCCCATTTCAGTTCGCCGCCAACCAGGGAGATGTTTGTTGTGGGGATCTTGGAGTAAACCAGGCCCACATCGATGCCGAAAGGCAGCCCCTTGGCGATGTGCAGCTTGGGAACATACAAGTTGTTCAGCGCGGTGCCGGAACCGGTGGCGGTGGCCCAAACCTGGGAGCTCTTGGACATGCTGGTTTGGGTCACTTCCAGCCCGAGGTCAAAACCGGTGATGCCCAGCGACGCAGCCGGCGCAACCGGCTTGTAGCTCAGAGCCGAGCCGAGGTCTTCGGACAGGGCACGAAACTGGGGCTGTCCCAGGTTTTGCAGTGCATTGATATTGTTTGCGGCCAGTGCGGGCTGCGCAATGAAGCCCAAGGCACAGAACAACGGCAAAAGTTTCTTCATGGTGTGCAATTCCTTAATAATAATATGAATCAATGATATTCACGCTCCGCCCCCGTGGGCTTATTCCGCTAGTCCGCAACACGTTCTGGTTAGTCTCATTGCGGCAGAATCAGCACGGCAAGTAAACCCCATCTATCATTTGACCGTCAAGCAAGGTGTGGCATTTATGCCGCAATTCACCTGTGCTTCCGCCGACTGGCCTATTGTTTTGCCAAACAGGCGAGATAAACGGCAGCGTCCGGCCCCGTGCCGCTGCGCTGCGCCTGCATGATCATTTCGGACATGCACTCCATCATCGCATGCTGGGCGTCATGGTCAGACTGGAACTTTCTCGCAAGCCGCACGTATTCTTCGCGGATGCCATGCGGCTGACCGATGGAAAGCTGCTCTGCAATTGAGAGATGCATCATCAAGTGCAGGAAGGGATTGATTTCCCCCTGCTCCGGAAAATAATCCCTGTCCTGGTTGCGCTCAGGATCGGCGAGCAGGCCATGAAATTCCGGGTGCTTCTCGATGGCCTGTACTGCCATGTTTTCCAGGGGCGTGAGCAATTCGCCCTGACGGTGTTTGCGCCAGGACTCAAACAGAAAACGACGTGCTTCGTTGCGGGTCGGATTGAACATGTCCTAGGCCCAATAATATTACTGCTGGACTTTCGCCAGACGGCAAAAAAGGCGGCCGAAGCCGCCTTTTTTGCCGTCTGGCGTGAACAGGAATTATTTCGTATTCTCGATTTTCGCGTTTTTACGCAGGTCGCCGATCATCTGCTGTATCGCCTGTTGTTGCATGTTTTGCCTCAGTTCGTCCCTCACCTGATCAAAGGACGGGATGGCCCGTGCGCGCACGTCCACCAGCCTGATGATGTGCCAGCCGAACTGGCTTTGCACTGGCGCGCTGGTTTGCCCCTTCTTGAGGTGGGTTACGGAATCCGCGAATGGCGGAACGTAGTTGGAAGGGTTGATCCAGCCCATGTCGCCGCCCCTTATGGCGGAGCTGGGGTCCTTGGATTTATCCTTGGCGATTTTGTCGAACTTGGCGCCTTTCTTCAGCTGCGCCTCGATGGCCTTGGCTTCTTCTTCAGTAGCCACAAGAATATGGGAAACCTTGTATTCCGAACCGCCCATCTTGGGCTTCAGGGTGTCGTATTCCTGCTTGAGCTTGTCCTCGCTGATCGGGTGATCCTTGAAGTATTCCTGCACATAGGCTCTGGCGAGGGAAGACTTGCGGATCATCTCGATCCGATCCTTGAAATCCTGCTGCTGATCCAGCCCTTTCTTGGCAGCTTCCTGCGACAGCAACTCGACATTGATCATTTGATCGACAATAGCGTTGCGCAATTCGGGGGAATCAGGCTGACCCTGGCTGGTGGCTTCCTTGACTTGCACATCCACGAGCGACTGGGGGATGGCGACGCCGTTGACCTTGGCGGCAGCCTTGTCCTGGGAATAAGCCGGGGAGACCATCAGCAGGCCGGCAGCCGCAATTGCGGCCAATTTTGCAAGTTTCAGCATAACATCCTTCCTTGTAAATTAAAGAATTGAGATCCCGGCGCATAAACGCGGAAAACCCCCGCGTGCGAACGCCGCACCGAATTTCAAGCAGCGCCGAATATACCATGCAGGCTGCTCCAAAGGGAATTTTTCGCTGGCTTGGACACCCTGATACGGGTTGACCGAACCCGCAAAATCAGGACGGAAAAACCTTGACGAATGGCTGGACCGTCAGTTGCGCGCTTATCCCGGCAGTTACATAGGGGTCGGCCTGCCCCCAGGCCCGGGCTTCCTCCAGCGAGGCGAATTCCGCCACGATCAGGCTGCCGAAATATCCTGCGGCGCCGGGATCGGCGGCATCCACGGCGGGAAACGGCCCGGCCAGGATCAGCCTGCCCTGGTCTTGCAGCACCTGCAGGCGCGCCACATGCGCCGGCCGCGCCGCCATGCGTTTTTCCAGGCTATTGGGGGTAAACTGCCCGATGATTGCGTACAGCATCAGTTATGTTCCTTGTCTTGCTCGATATATTTCATCAACACCGCCATCACCCCCACCAGGAACACGGCGATCATGCCGGTTACGCCAAATACCTTGAAGGTCACCCAGTCATCGCATGACAGCCAATGTATGGCGGCAATGTTGAGCCAACCAAGGCCAAAAAAGAACAGGGCGAACGCCGCGTTGAGATTCTTCCAGATGCGGTTGGGCAGGTGTATCTGGGCTTCCAGGGCAGAGCGGATCGGGTTGCGCCCAGCAAAGAGTGGAGCGACCCCCAGCACCAGGGCAAACGTCCAGTAAAGAATGGTGGGCTTCCACTGGATGAAGACCGGGTTGTGGAAATACAGGGTGGCGCCGCCCAAGAGTGTGATCATGGAAAAACTCATCCACAGCATGGTGTCCACCTTCCCGTGGCGGAACTTAACCCAGCCGATCTGGATAAAGGCGGCGATGATGGCGGCGATCGTGGCCAGCAGGATGGGCTCCTGGGTCCAGGGCACATGTGCTGCCTGGTCCGCCAGGCAGGCATGCCCATCTTTGCCCTGGCCAAAAAACTTGTAAACGCCAAAAAAGACGATAACCGGAAACAGGTCAAATAATATTTTCATGGATGCAACGGGACAGTCAGTTTCTGTCCAGAGAAAGGGAAGCGGAGTTGATGCAATAGCGCAGGCCGGTCGGCTCCGGGCCGTCTTCAAACAGGTGGCCGAGGTGGGCATCACATTTCGCGCAGCGCACCTCGATGCGGTTCATGCCGTGGCTGTTGTCCTCCAGCAATTTCAGCGCGCCCTCGCTGGCCGGCAGCCAGAAGCTGGGCCACCCGGTGCCGGAATCGAACTTGGTTTCCGAACTGAACAACGGACTGCCGCAGCAAACGCAGCGGTATACGCCGGCATCGTGGCAATCCCAGTAGATGCCGGTGAAAGGCGGCTCGGTCCCGCACTGGCGCGCGATGCGGAATTGCTCCGGCGTCAGTTCCGCGCGCCAGTCGGCGTCGGTCTTCCTTGTTACATCGCTCATAAAAACCCCTGTACAACGTAGCGAGCGCAGGAAAGACGAGGAGAGAGGCGGCGAGAAACCGGAGTGTATATGGCAATACATGAGGATTTCGAGCCGGTTCTCGACAACGTATTTCCAAGCGCAGTAGTTGTGCAGAGGTTTTTCACAGAACGTCGCCTGCGTAGTCTGCCAGTCTCGAACGCTCACCGCGCATCAGCGTGACATGGCCGCTGTGCTCCCAGCCCTTGAAGCGGTCCACCACATAAGTCAGGCCGGAGCTGCCCTCGGTGAGGTACGGCGTGTCGATCTGCGCGATGTTGCCCAGGCACACCACCTTGGTGCCGGGTCCGGCGCGGGTAATCAGGGTTTTCATCTGCTTGGGCGTAAGGTTCTGCGCTTCGTCTATGATCAGGTACTTGTTGAGGAAGGTGCGCCCGCGCATGAAGTTGAGCGACTTTACCTTGATGCGGCTGCGGATGAGGTCGCGCGTGGCGGCACGTCCCCATTCGCCGCTGTCCTCATCCGGCTTGTTGAGCACATCGAGGTTATCCTCCAGCGCGCCCATCCACGGCGTCATTTTTTCTTCCTCGGTGCCCGGCAGGAAGCCGATGTCCTCTCCCACCGGCACGGTGACGCGGGTGATGATGATCTCGGTGTACAGCTTCTTTTCCAGGGTCTGCATCAGGCCGGCCGCGAGCGTCAGCAAGGTCTTGCCGGTGCCCGCCTGCCCCAGCAGGGTAACGAAGTCGATTTCGGGGTTCATCAGCAGGTTGAGCACAAAATTCTGCTCACGGTTGCGCGCAGTGATGCCCCAGATCGCGTTTTTCTGGTGTGTATAGTCCGTCACTGTGCGCAGCATCGCGGTATCGCCGCCCTGCTCCACCACCACGGCATAAAACGGGTTCGCCTCGTTTTCCAGAAACACGAACTGGTTCACCAGCATGCTCTGGCACATCGGGCCGGCAATGTTGTAATAAGTATGCCCGCCCTGCTGCCAGGACTTCATGTCCTTGCCGTGGCGGTCCCAGAAATCCGAGGGCAGCCCCAACACGCCGGAATAGAGCATGTCGGTGTCTTCCAGCACCTTGTCGTTGAAATAATCCTGCGCGGAAAGCCCCAGTGCGCGTGCCTTGATGCGCATGTTGATGTCTTTCGACACCAGGATGATCTGACGCTCCGGCTGCTGCTTCTGCAGGTGCATCACCACGCCGAGAATGGCATTGTCGGCCTTGCTGTGCTGCAGCGCGGCCGGCAGCTCGTGGGTGATGAACTGGGTTTGCAGGAACAGCCGCCCGGTTGCGCTCTTGTTGGTCGGAGACAGCAAGGGGATGCCCTGCGCAATGTCGTGCGCGGTTTCACTGACGATGGAATCGAGGAAGCGGCTGGCCTGGCGCGCGTTACGCGCGACTTCCGACATGCCTTTCTTGCCGTTATCCAGCTCTTCCAGCACGAACATCGGCAGGTAGATGTCATGTTCCTCGAAGCGGAACAGGCTGGTCGGATCATGCATCAATACGTTGGTATCCAGCACGAACAGCTTAGTGGCAGGTGTTGCAAGTGTCATGATGCTCCCTGTAGTGATTGCACGAAGTTCAATACTTCTGCGACGTGGTTGTCCACTTTCACGCCGCGCCATTCATGGCGCAATGCGCCATGCTTGTCCAGCACAAAGGTGCTGCGCTCGATGCCGCGCACCTCCTTGCCGTACAGTTTTTTCAGCTTGATCACGCCGAATTGAGCGCACGCCTTCTCCTCGGCATCCGACAATAGCGCAAACGGCAACCCGAACTTGGCCTTGAAATTCTCGTGCGACTTGATGCTGTCGCGCGAAATACCCACCACCTCACAGCCGGCTTTCCTGAATTCCGGGTACATATCGCGGAAAGCCTGGCTCTCGGAAGTGCAGCCCGGCGTATTGTCCTTGGGATAAAAATAGATCACCAGCGATTTGCCGCGCGCGGCGGACAAGGTGAAATCGGCGCCACCGGTGGCGGGAAGGGTGAAATCGGGAATGGCTGTCTTGGTCATGGTGCTGCTTTGCGTCCTGTGCCTCCATTCTTGATTAAAAACGGCGGCAAGGCAAGTGCGGCGGAGAAACGCTGCTTTATTGTGCAGGATTCAGCCGCGGATGGGTCTCCTCGCCCAGCAGCCAGAGCAAGGCGCCGGAAAGTAGCATGGCAATCGCCACGAACCAGAATGCCGCCTGCACCGACCCGCTGAAATGCGCGGCGACTCCGAGCCCGAGCGCGCCGATGCCATAGCCCAGGTCGCGCCAGAACCGGTAGATGCCGATTGCCGAGCCGCGCCAGTTGGGATGGGAAATGTCCGCCACAGCGGCAGACAGGTTGGGATAGAGCAGCGCCATGCCGAAACCGGAAATGGCGGCGGAAAGCGACCACCAGGCCACTCCCTCCCCCCCCATCATCATCGCCACGCCCGCACCGCAGATCCACATGCCCAATACGTTCGGCCAGCGGCGCCCGACATGATCGGAAAGCTTGCCAGTGAAGAATTGCGAACAGCCCCACACAAACCCGTATACCCCCACAATCCAGCCGATATTGGGCAGGCTCACGCCGTGCTGGTACAGGAACACCGGGTAGAACACCCAGATCAATGCATCCACGAATTTCTCCACCAGCCCGGCCTGGCACAGGGCGGCCATGCGCCTGTCGCGCCATGACATCATGACGAAAACCTCACCTGTGGCGGGATGTGCGGAAATGTTGGCCGGGTAGCGCGGGCGTAATGCGGAGGCGAGCCCCGCCTTGTGCCGTGCCGCTTCTGCCCGCGCCCAGGGCAGCGTGTCCTTCACCCACAGCAGCGTAAGCAGGAGGGCCAGCAGAATGGTAATCAGCCCAAAAGCCAGCAATCCGGTGCGCGCGCCCAGCACCCCCGCCAGGTAGGCGGTGATGATGCCCGCCAGCGCCAGCCCGACATAGCCGGAGAACTCGTTCAGGCCTATGGTCAGGCCGCGCTGGTCGGCACGCGTGATGTCCAGCTTGGCGGTCTGGGTCATGGACCAGGTCAGCCCCTGGTTGATGCCGAGCAATACGGTGGCGGCTACGATCCAGCTCCACGACGGCGCGAAATAGATCAGCAGCGGAATGGGGATGGCCGCCACCCAGCCGAGCAGCAGCACCTTTTTTCGTCCGATGCGTTCGGACAAGCGTCCCGCCACGAAGTTGAGCGTGCCCTTGACGAAGCCGAACGCCACGACAAAGGCGGTCAGCAACATGAAGGAATTTTTCGGCACGGCGAATTCCGATTCGGCCAGTGCGGGGATCACCGTGCGCATCATACCGATGGTAAAACCCACCAGCATCACCTGCAGCAGCTGGTGGAGGAACTGCTCGAGGTTGGCCCGGATGCCGTGCGCCAGGCCGCCTTGCGCCGCATTACCGTGCGCTGTCATGCGGCCATGTTCGCCGCCACCATCCGCTCCATCTGGGCAGGGCGCGGCGGTATGTCCTTGAGCAGGCTATCGACGAAAGCCGCCTTGTCCATTGACAAGCCGGGGTTCCAGCGCCTCTCGAAGCCTATGGTCGAACTGGGTTTGCCCGACAGGCCTGCGCCGCACACGCTGCCCGCCTGATGGCCGGGAAACAGTTCGACCACGTCAGGCAACGACAACAGCTTGGCCTGGATGCTGTCATACAGCACTTCGGCCATCTCGCGTTCTCGGCCCAGCAGGTCGGGACGTCCAACCGCGCCGACGAACAGGGTATCGCCAGTCACCACGAACCAGGGCGCCTCGGCGCGGCGCCTGTCGCTCACCAGCAGGCAGACGCTGTCCGGAGTGTGGCCCGGCGTATGCAGCACCTTGACCTCGACATTGCCGATGTCGAGCAACTGTCCGTCGCGCAGCCCCTCAAAACTGTAATTGACCAGCCCCCGGTCGGATTCATGCAGGCAATACCGCGCCCCCACCATCTGCGCGAGTTTCCTGCCGCCCGAGTAGTGGTCGGCATGAACATGAGTGTCAATCACGTAATTGATGGTGACGTTGGCTTTTTTTGCTTCCTCGACAAACCATTCCTCATCGCCCGCCACCACATCCACCGCGACCGATTTACCCTTGCCGCCGCAGCCGAAGAAATAAGACAGGGTTGCTTCCTTTGTTGCCAGTTGCTTGAAGAACATAGCACTATCCTTAGTATCCGTTTCTCAGAACACCAATACCTTGTCAGCCCATTCCGTCCATTCGGCCAGTTCAGCCATGGTGCTTTTGTGCGAACCTTCCACAAGGTCGGCTTCGGCAATTCCGCGCGCCGCCATGCACGAGCCACACACACCAACCCCGCCCGGCGCAGAACGTATTACCTTGCCCAGCATGGTTTGAATGTTATAAAAGCCTTCCGGCACCTTTTGCCCGGACTTGGCACAGCTTGCACCGTCACCGATCAAAAAGACCTTCACCTCGTTGCCCGCCCGGCCTGCCACCGTTCCGGCAAGACGCAAGGCGTTGTAGGAATTTTCCGAGCCGTAAGGCGGGGCGTTCAGGATGAACAGGGTTTTCATGGCCACCTCCCGCCTTCGGTCGTTCCAACGATTATTGGAATGATTAGAGCATTGCTTGCCTGGCAATGTCAATGTGGTTTAAAGTGGACCGCATATATTCCGTATTTTGATAGATTGATGGCATGAAAGACGGACGCAAGATCAAGGATCTGCTGTACGAACAGGTGGCACGGATAGGCAAGGTGTTTTCCAGCCCCAAGCGCCTGGAGCTGATCGAATTGCTGTGCCAGGGAGAAAAGACCGTGGAAGTGCTGGCGCGCGAAGCATCCATCAGTGTGAAGCTGGCGAGCGCGCATTTGCGCGAGTTGCGTACGGCCAGCCTGGTGGAAACCGAACGCCAGGGCAAGAACATACGCTACCGCCTGGCAAACAAGGCAGTGGCCGATTTGTGGGTGCAAGTGCACACCCTGGCTGAAGAGCGCCTGATCGAATTGCAGCTGGCACTGCAGAAAATTTCAGGCGAGGCAGACAGCCTCGCCGCGAGTGACCGCGAAAGCCTGCTGAAGGCCGCGCGCAAGGGCGAAGTGGTGGTGCTGGACGTGAGACCCGCCGAAGAATACCTGGCCGCGCACCTGCCTTTCGCGCGCTCCATCCCGCTGAACGAGTTGCGCCAGCGATTGAACGAACTTCCCAAGGACCGAACCATCGTCGCCTACTGCCGCGGCCCGTATTGCCTGATGGCGGCGGATGCGGTCGAACTGCTGAAACAGACGGGGTATGCGGCAATCCACCTGCGCGAGGGCGTCGCGGAATGGACGGCAGCGGACCGCTAGGCTGCGCCTAAGCGAGACGAATTTGGCCGCTTTCGCGTAAAATGGGGCCTGTTCCAGTTATTCAGCCCCGATACGCACATGACCCTGACCTCGCTCACCGCCCTTTCCCCCCTCGACGGCCGTTATTACGGGAAAGTGGATTCCCTGCGCCACCATTTCAGCGAGTACGGACTGATACGCTGCCGCGTGCTGATCGAGATCGAGTGGCTCAAGGCCTTGAGCTTCGAAGCGCGCATCAAGGAGGTGGAGGCGTTTTCCGCCAGCACCGTGGCGCAGCTCGACCAACTGGTGGAAAAATTCGGCAAGGACGATGCCGAGCAGATCAAGTCCATCGAGAAGCGCACCAACCATGACGTGAAGGCCATTGAATACTGGCTGCGCGAAAAACTCTCGGACAACCTGGAAACCGTCAAGGCGCTGGAATTCATCCACTTCGCCTGCACCTCCGAGGACATCAACAATCTTTCCCACGCGCTGATGCTAAAAACGTCGCGCGCCGAGGTGATGCTGCCCTTGCTGGATTCGCTGATCGCCAGGCTGCGTGCGCTGGCCCATCAGCACGCCGCGCTCCCCATGCTCTGCCGCACCCATGGCCAGACCGCCACGCCCAGCACCCTGGGCAAGGAAATGGCCAACGTGGTGCATCGCCTGCAGCGCGCACGCGAGCGCCTCGCGGCCGTCGAAATACTGGGCAAGATCAACGGGGCAGTGGGCAATTACAACGCGCATCTGGCTGCCTATCCGGAAGTGGACTGGGAAGCCTTTGCAAAGGAATTTGTCGAAGCGCGCGGCCTCACGTTCAACCCCTACACCATCCAGATCGAGCCGCACGACTACATGGCCGAGCTGTATGACGCCTATGCGCGCATCAACACCATCCTGATCGACCTCAACCGCGACATCTGGGGCTATATCTCGCTGGGCTATTTCAAGCAGAAGGTGGTGGCGGGCGAAGTGGGTTCCTCCACCATGCCGCACAAGGTGAACCCCATCGATTTCGAAAATTCGGAAGGTAACCTGGGGCTGGCCAATGCGCTGCTGAGACATCTTTCCGAAAAACTGCCGATCTCGCGCTGGCAGCGCGACCTGACCGATTCCACCGTGCTGCGCAACATGGGCGTGGCGCTGGGTTACACCCTGCTTGCCTACGAATCCTGCCTGAAGGGGCTTAACAAGCTGGAAGCCAACCCGCAGCGCCTGGAAGAGGACCTGAACAACAGCTGGGAAGTGCTGGCCGAACCGATCCAGACCGTGATGCGCCGCTACAACATCGACAACGCCTACGACAAGCTCAAGGAACTCACGCGCGGCAAGGGCGGCATCAACCGCGACAGCCTGCATGCCTTCATCAAGACGCTGGACATCCCGGAAGCCGAAAAACAGCGCCTGCGCGAGCTGACGCCGGCCACCTACACAGGCAAGGCCGCAGAACTGGCCAAGCGCATATAAGGATCTGGTCACGCCATGTTCATCATCCCGGTCGGCAACAGAGTAGATTGGAAGCGGCCACCAGTCATCACCCTGTTGCTCATCCTGGTCAACTGTTTCGTATTCTTCTTTCTCCAGTCCGGGGAGGATCGCCAGGAGCAAAAAGCCGAGGAATACTATTTTTCGTCCGACCTGCCGAAATGGGAGCTGAACCGCTACCCGGAATACCTTGAAAAAACGGGCGACTTCATCAAGTCCCAGCACTTCCGGAAGCTGCTCGACAGACACGATCCCCGCGCGCTGAGCATGATGGACGAGGACGCAAAGTTCCTGCGCGAACTGCGCGCCGGGCATGTGGTCACGCCGGATGCGCCCGAGTACTCAGAGTGGTTTGCACAGCGCAAGAAATTCGACTCCCTGCGCTCCTTCACCACGCGCTATGTGTTCTATGTAGACAGCCCTACCGTGCTCAATGCATTCACTTCCGCATTCATGCATGGCGGGCTCGACCATCTGTTCGGCAACATGGTGGTGCTGTTCCTGGTCGGTTTCCTGGTTGAATCGGTCATCGGCAGGACGATGTTCATCCTCGGATATGGGGTTTCCATCTTTACGGCAACCGCCGTGTTCATGGTCACGGCACACGGCGGTGCCAGCCTGGGCGCCTCCGGTGCGATTGCCGGGGTAATGGGGATGTATACCGTCATTTTCGGGCTGCGCAAGATAGATTTCTTCTATTCGCTGGGCTTCTATTTCGATTATGTGCGTGCCCCGGCCATCGCCTTGTTGCCGCTATGGCTGGGCAACGAGCTGTACCAGTTTCTCAGCGAAAAAGGCGCGCATGTCGCCTACATGGCCCACTTCGGCGGCTTGCTCGGCGGTGCCGTGATGGGCACACTGTTCCGCCAGGTGCGCCCGGCCCGGATCGAGGAACACCACGAGGCCGCGGAAAGCAAGGAGATGGACAAAGAGACCTTCAAGCGCGGCATGGACCACCTGGGCGCAATGGAATTCAAGAAGGCGCTTGCCGTATTCAAGCTCCTGCAGGAAAAACACCCTGACGATTTGAACCTGGCCCGGCTGGTGTACCGCGCAGCCAAGTCGGACCCGGCCAGCGAGGACTATCATCGTGCTGCCTTGAGGCTGCTGGCATTGCCCGGCCAGGACGAAAACGCATCCGGGCAAGTGCACACCCTGTTCCGCGAGTACATGAGCACCGCCCAGCCATTCCCCAAACTGGGGCATGATCTGACGGCAAAGCTGGCCAAGCGCTTTGCCGCCGCAGGACTTTGCGAGGACGCGGACAAGCTGGCCGTCTACCTGTTGCGCAGCGCCCCGCGCCATGCCGAATTACCCGCCGTGCTGCTGGCGCTGGCCAGCGGGTATTACCGCTCCCAGAACAAGGACAAATTCGCGGCGACCCTGCACTCCCTGACCAGCCAGTTCCCCGAATCCAAAGAGGCGGAAACCGCGGCACGCATGACGCGTCTGGGTTAAGCGCCCAGGCCAGCTGTAGCGGGCTCAATCGGCCCAGCATGATCTTGTTTCCCTGGAAAGGATCAATGGCCAGGTTTTCCATATTCTTCGCGCTCGGCGTCTGGCTGCTGCAAATGCAGTCCGCGCTGCCTGCATTTGCCTGGGCCTGGCTGTTGATCCTGCCCGCCCTGCTATTGTGGTTGCCGCACAGGGCGTTCTGGCAGCGCATGCTGCGCCATGGCGCCATCACCGCCCTCGCCCTTGCACTTGGATTTTTCTACGCCGCCTTTAGTGCCCAGCAGCGCCTGGCCGACAAACTGCCCGATGCATGGCAGGGGGTGAATGTGGACGTGGTGGGCGTGGTGGCGGAACTGCCGCGCCAGCGCGAGGATGGACTCAGCTTTGCTTTCGATGTGGAACAGGTTGCCACCCCCGGCGCGCATGTGCCGGAACACATCCTGCTCTCCACCTATGACAGAGACCAGCCCATTCCGGTCAAGGCCGGTGAACGCTGGCGTTTCACGGTGCGCCTGAAACAGCCGCATGGCACAGCCAATCCCTATGGTTTCGATTTCGAGGCATGGATGCTGGAGCGCAGGCTGCGCGCCAGCGGCTACGTGCGCGACGATGGGAATAACGCGCGCCTGGATGAATCGGTTTATGCGCCGGGCTACCTGATCGAGCGCCTGCGTGAAAAAGTGCGCGACCGTTTTCGCGCCGTGCTGGGCAACGCACCCTACTCCGGCGTGCTGGCAGCGCTTTCCATCGGCGACCAGGGCAGTATCCCGGCGGCGCAATGGCAGGTATTCACGCGCACCGGGGTCAACCACCTGATGTCCATCTCGGGCCTGCATATCACCATGTTCGCCGCCCTTGCCTACGCGCTGACCTACGCGCTGTGGCGGCGCAGTGTGCGGCTCGTGCTGGCGTTCCCGGCGCGCAAGGCGGCGGCAATCACAGGGCTATTGGCAGCGCTGGCCTATGCCCTGCTTTCCGGATTTTCCATACCGGCCCAGCGCACCGTATATATGCTCGCCACCGTTGCCATGGCGCTGCTGCTTGCCCGCCGTGTCGCCCCTTCGCAATTGCTTGCCGCTGCATTGCTGGTCGTGCTGGCATGTGATCCATGGGCAGTGACCGCCCCGGGATTCTGGCTGTCGTTCGGCGCGGTTGCGCTGATCCTCTACATCAGCGCCAACCGCATCGGCAAAACCCACTGGCTCGCGGAATACGGACGGGTGCAATGGGCGATGCTGGCGGGCATGGTCCCGCCGCTGCTAGCGCTGTTCCAGCAGATTTCGCTGGTGTCGCCCATCGCCAACGCCTTCGCCATCCCCTTGGTGAGCTTTGTCGTGGCCCCGCTCGCCATCCTGGGCGCAGTTGTTCCCGTAGACGGCGTGCTCTGGCTGGCGCACGGCGCCATGTCGCTCTGCATGTCGGCGCTGGAATGGCTGAACCGCCTGCCGGATGCGGTGTGGCAGCAGCACGCACCGCCCGCCTGGGGCATAGCCCTGGGCATGGCGGGCGCACTGTGGCTGCTGCTGCCGCGCGGCTTTCCCGCGCGCTGGCTGGGACTATTCCTGCTGCTGCCGATGTTCCTGGTGCTGCCCGAAGCCCCCCGGGAAGGCGCCGTGCGCCTGGTAATTTTCGATGTGGGACAGGGCCTTTCAGTCGCAGCGCAAACGCACGACCATGTCCTGCTGTATGACGCGGGGCCCGATTTCCCCGGCGAGGCAGACAGCGGCAACCGCATCCTGGTCCCCTCGCTGCGCGCTCAGGGAATCGCGCGCCTGAATGCGCTGATGCTGACCCACGACGACACCGACCACACCGGCGGCGCGCTTTCCGTGATGCAGGCCATGCCCATAGGCTGGATGTCTTCTTCACTGCCGGACGACAGCCCCATCGTGCGGCAGGCGGATGGACAGCAGCGCTGCACCGATGGACAGCGGTGGGATTGGGATGGCGTGCACTTTGAAATTTTGCATCCCTCGCGCGCCAGCTACGCGGACAACGGAGTCAGCAAGAACAACCGCGGCTGCACCCTGCGCATCAGCACTGGCACCAGCAGCGTGCTGCTTGCCGCCGACATCGAGAAAGATTCCGAGCAGCGCCTGCTGCATCTGCACCCGGACAAGCTGCCCGCCACCCTGCTGGTGGTGCCGCACCACGGCAGCAAGACCTCATCCACACAGGCGTTTGTCCAGGCCGTGCACCCGCGCTATGCGGTTTTCACCGCAGGCTATCGCAACCGCTTCGGGCATCCCAAGGAAGAAGTGGTGGCGCGCTACCGCGCCATCGGAGCCGAGCTGCTGCGCTCGGACGAGGATGGCGCGGTGATCGTGGAAATGGACGGAAATACTTTCCGCATTGAGCGCTGGCGCAAGACCCATGCGCGCTATTGGCAGCAGGGTACTCAGGGTGGCTAAAAGCTGTAGCGCGCTTCTGCGAACCCGCCCGAGCGGTCTTTGAGCAGACCGAAGAACGTATTGGCTCCGCCCCGGTAGACATAGGCACCGAGAGTGCCCTTCCAGTGGTCGTCGAAAGCGTAAGCCAGCCGCGGACGCAACATGAAGTCGTGCCTGGTGAAATTGGCCACGCCCGCAATTTCCGCTTCCAGCGTATCGTTCAGCCATTTGTCGGCGATGCGCAGGCTGATGCCCTGCTGCCTGCGGTCGAGCTGGCTGGAAACCACGGCCTGCTGGATGGCGACCGTGCGCAGCACGGGATCAGCAATGGCATTGGGGTCGCTGTAGTTGGCTACCTGACGCACGAAGTATTGCAGGTTGATGTTGAAGTTGTCGTAAAAGGTGCGATCCGCGCCCACCACTCCGTAGAAGAACGGGTTCTTGACGAAGGGATCGAGCCCGGCGTTGTCCTCTGTCCAGGTATAGGCGGCCTCGGCCCGGAAACCGAAACGCCCCAAGGTGGCGGCAGCATCCGCGCCCAGTACGCGGATGCGGTGGTGCTGCAACGACAGCACCATGCCGGCGGGGCTGAGCCCGCCCGCCCCGATATCCGGGTTCTGGTCGAAACCCTTGAAATACGAAAGCGACCAGTCCATGGCGCCGCCGCTCTGCTCCAGCTTGAGCGCAAACTCTCCGCCGCTGGGCACGGTCTCGGCAAAAGTGATGCCGGGCATGGCCGGCAGCGGCACCTTGCTGGGGCGGAAATACGGCAGCCAGATGCCGGTAAGCGCCATGCCGGAAAAATTATAGGTGGCGCGCGCGGCCATCGCGCCGAAGCGCTGGTCGTCAATGTCCGGTATATATAAGGTATTGTCGCGCGGGGTTAGGTTGTCGGTGGGGTTGAGTTGGTCGGCCTTGCCCCACACGATGATCTGCTTGCCGATGCGAAAATCGGCGTCACCCGCGCTGTAGCTGACATAGCCTTCGCGCAGCAAGCCGGACTTCTTGCCCTGATGGGTGAAGTTGGTATCGCGCCCCCAGCCTTCCATCACCACAGTGGCATCGCCGATGTGCGGCGCGGCCTTGAGCCAGACCTCGCCGATGCCGGGCTTGCGGCTGCCATCCGGATTTTTTGGGATGTCCCAGGCGCTCGCCCGCAGCGAGCCGCTGAGATTGGCACGCGAAATCAGCGTAGGCTCGGTGCCGGTCTCAACCGGGGTTTCCGCCGCCGCGATAGCGCTGGCGGCCGCGATGGCCGCCACCAGAAGTGCGCGCGGAAGCCAACGCCGTATCGCCGAAGAAACGGAAGCGGAATTAGTCTTTTTCCATGTAGCGGGTTGTAAAGAAATCATCGCGCACTTTCTGGTTAACCTTGTAGTTTTCAAACTGGATGATGGTCTTGTGCCCGCTTTGCAGGTTTTCCGACTCCAGCCTCATGGCCTGCCACTTGTGGCGTGCCGGATCCACTTCCCTCAGTTCCGTCATGTGGAATTTCTTCACCGGTTCGCCGGCCTCGTCCCACATATCACCCTGGATGGCAAAGAAGTTGTCCTTGCGGATCCAGATCACGCGCTTGGAATAGCCGCTGTCGTCGCGCACCTTGTCGTTTTTCGCGGTGGCTTCGATTACGTAGCAATCAAAGCCGTCGGCCTGCTCTTCGCGCAGCAGCTTGTAGTTCCACTCCGAAACCTTGTGGCCGATCACGTCGCCATAGGAAAAATCGGTGCCGACGAAGCTCTGCCGCTTGTCGCTGGAGACCATGCGCCGCACCTTCTTGGCGGCGGGCAGGTAAATCCACATGTCATCGTCGCCCGCTGAATGCTCGATCAGCAGCGACACGGTACCTTTCACGTCCGCGGGGGCCATGAAGCGCGTCATGCGCATGTTGTCCACGCCATTGGCCTCCAGCTTGGAGACGCCATAGGTCTTGTGCTCCCGCTTTTGCCCGGTCTTGTTGATCAAGGTGAAGGTGGCATCGGAAGTGGAATCCACCACCTTGTTCACCATCTGGCTTTTTTGCACGATCTCGGCGAGATTCGGCTCGGCGGCGGCGGCTTGCGACATGGCCATGCCCAGCGGCGCGGCCAAGGCGATGCCTGCAACGATTACAGTACGCAGCAAGTTCATTTATTCACTCCTTTGTAAACGAATTTTGGACGGAACGTCAGTACCAGCGACGGGATGAGGAACAACGCGGAAAACACGCTGACCATCATGGCGGTGGCGATCAGGCTCGCCAGCCAGAAATGGATGTTGAAACCGATGGAAAACATCAGCACGCCATAGCCCACGGCAATCGCCACGGCCACGAACAGGCACGCCTTGCCCGCCGTGCCCAGCACCACGCGCACCGCTTCGGTTTCGGAAAGCCCGCTGGCAATTTCCTCGCGCAGGCGGTAAATGAGGTAAATCGCATAGTCAGCGCCTATGCCCACCGCCATGGCGGAACTCAGCGAGTTGGAGATGTTCAAGTACATGCCGGTATAACCCATCAGGCCGAAGTTGGCGACCACCGCCATCATTAGCGGCAGCAGCACCATCAGACCAGCCAGCAGCGAGCGGAATACCAATGAGGAAATGATGAACACCACTGCGCCGATCTGCGCAATATTGAGTATCTTGCCGTGCACCATGGTCTGGTTGAGTGCGGCTCCCTGCGGCACGCTGCCGCCGATGTTCAGCTTGGCGCGGTCGCCCAGCTTCTCCGCAGCAATGGCCTGCAATTTCGGAATCAGCTGTTCAATATACGCGCTGCTGTCGGTCTTCAGGTAGGCGGTCATGTTCGCCAGCCTGTAGTCGTTGTCCACATAAGAATCGAAGTCGCCCGGTTCCCCGGACATGGAATACAGCAGCAGGTATTGCGAGATCAGGTTGCCATTGTCCGGAATACGATTGAATGCCGGATCATCGCCGTGCATGGACTGGTTCATGCGCTTGATGAAATCGGCCATGGATACGGTCTTGCCGACATAGGGCTGCTGCTCGAGGAAATGCTGGATGTCGTCCATCGCCTGCAGCACCTTGGGATCCTTGATCGCGTCCTGATCCTTGCCCTCGATCAGCAGGGCCAGGGTGTTGGTTCCACCCAGATGCTCGTTGAGGAAGCGGTCTTCCAGCTGGAACGGCAGGTTGGGTGCGAAGTAAGTCTTGCTGGAGTTGTTGGTGACCACCATGCTCATGCCCCCCAGGCAGAAGAGGGCAAATGCGACGGCGCCGACATAAACCCTGCGCCGGTGATTGGACACGATGCCAGCAATGGCGGATTCGATGCGGTCCCAGATGCGCACGCGCTGTTCGGCGCTGCGTTCTTTTCCGCCTGGCGCACGAATGATGGAGCGCAATGCCGGGATGAAGGTCATCTCCAGGATCAGCGCGGATACGATGCCGATGCCGGTGAAAATGCCGAAGGTGCGCACCGTGGTGATCTCGAACACCACCAGCGAGAAGAAACCCAGGGCCGCCACGATACCCGCAACCAGCATCACCGGACCGGAGCGCGCGAGGGATTCGATCACGGCCAGGCGGTTGGCCTCCCCGGGCGTGACGTTACCGCCATCCATGATGCGGTAATATTCCTCGTAGTAGCGTTTCAGCAGCTGCACCGCATGGCCCGCCGACACCGCAAGTATCAGTATGGGAGTAGTGGCATTGAAGGCATCCATCGGGATGCCCGCCGCCCCCATGGTGCCTATGCCCCAGGCCACCGCCAGCAGGGCCGTGACCAGCGGCAGGATCATGCCCTGGAAGGTGCGGAATGCCTCGAACAGGATCAGCCCCACCAGCAGGATGGCGATGGGCAGCAGAAATCCCATGCGTTCGGAATAGCTCTCCACCCGCGACAGAAAGCTGGGCATGCCGCCAATCGCGAAATCCACTGTTGCGGCGCGTTCCTTGTCCACAATGCGGTTGGTTGCCTCCATCATCCTGCTGAATCCGCCGGGCGTATCGCGGAATTCCGCGATGACCGCCGCGGTGCGCTCGTCCTGCGACACGATGGAGTTCATGTAGGCCGGGTTGCGGTGCAGCGCGGCCTTGAGTTGTGCATATTGTTCCGGCGTCTGCGGGATTTCCCGCATCAGCGGGCTGACCTGCATCCCGTCCGGCGTGCCGAGTATGTCCTTGGCGCGCCGCGCCGAAAGGCTGAGCAGGTTTTCCTTGACCACCCCCGGCGTCTGCATCAGCTGTGCGGTGATGCGCTGTATCCTGCCCAGCACTTCAGGCTGGTATATGTCGCCGCTCTTGGGCGTCACGCCGATGACGATGATGTATTTCGAGCCAAAAACCTGCTCCACCTTCAGGGTGGTGGAGACATACGGGTGGGATTGCGGCAGCATCGTGTTGGGATCGATGACGATGCGCAGATTGCGTGCCTGCGATATGGCAAGCGCAGTAATGACAACGGTCAGGGCAATGACCAGCCAGCGGTAACGAAGTATCCACCCGATATAAGTACGCATGCGAACCCCTGCTATTGATAATGTGAATAATATAGTCGATTATTCACATTTGCGCAAGGGATGCGCATCCGGCACAAACCGACCCTCCAGACGGTTTCGTGCTAGCGACGGGCGAGGCCGCGCACCAGCAGGGCCGCCATGGCGCGGGCGCGCCGCTCAAACTCGGGCAAGGGGTACAGGTGCATGAATAGCGGCGTGTAGTACGGAACTATAGCCGCAAACACGGTTTCTGCTGTGGTCATGACGTTTTCCACTGCGAATTCTTCCTGAGCATTGCCCTGCGCCAGTATTTCCGCGATCATTGACTGGATGTTCGACAGCATCTCGTGAACCACCTCCGGGCGCGAGGCGAGCACCACTTCAACCGTCTGGGTCAGCTTGGGCGTGTTCTGCGTCTCGTTGTATGTGTAACGAAGCAGCGCGACGATAAACTCCTCCAGGCGCGCAGATGCTGTCATTCGTTTCCTGTCCAGCACCTCGCGCATGGCAAGATGCCGTTTTTCCATGCGGAGGTGGCAGCAGCCTGCGGCTATGTCTTCCTTGTTCTCGAAATGGCGGTACAGATTGGCGGGCGACATGCCGGCATGCGCCGCAATTTCTGCCACGGTCGTTTCGCGATAGCCGTGTTCGGCGAAAAGCGCCTCGGCCGCGTCCAGAATCGCGGTCTTGCTGGAGGTGCTGTGCTTGATCCTTGCTGTCGTCATGCTACTAAATCTTATGTGAATATAGTTAACAAATATTCATTTATATTACATGGGCGCTAATATTATAAATCACCTGCACCCAAATATTGGGCCATCCGGTTTGGCGCGCATCCCACCCCGGGAGTGCACAAAAACAAAGGGCGCCGCAGCGCCCTTTGCCCTCATGCCACAAACGGCTTAGCGCTTGTTGCCGCTGTTGTGCCCGCGTCCCAGGGCAAAGCTGCTGCCCTGGCGGCGTTCGCCGCCAGCACTGGCGGGGGCGGCGCGATTGCCATCCACATCACCGCGCGGCTTGCGGTCGTTAAACCGCGGTTGCTGATCGCCGAAACGCGGCTTATCGCCAAAACGGGGTTTGTCACCGAAGCGCGGCTTGTCGCCGAATTGCGGCCTATCCCCAAAACGAGGTTTATCGCCGAAACGCGGCTTGTCGCCAAACTGCGGCTTGTCACCGAAACGCGGCTGCCTGTTACCGTCCGCACGCTGCCCAGTGCGCTCGTCGCGCGGATGTGCATGGCGGCTGTCGGGTGCATGGTGGCGCGGCGCGCCATTCTTGCTGAACCCGCCGCCAGGCTTGCCGCGTCCGCCGGAAGGCTGGGGGCGCGGTTTGTACTTGGGCTCCAGGCCGGGGATGGTATGCGCGGCAATCGCCTGCCCGGTATAGCGCTCGATCTTCTTCAGGTGCGCAGCATCGCGCCCCGAGGCGAAGGAAACCGCAATGCCGGAGGCGCCGCCGCGCCCGGTGCGGCCGATGCGGTGCACATAGTCCTCGGCGAATTTAGGCAGATCGAAATTGATCACGTGGGTGATGCCGGAAACGTCGATGCCGCGCGCGGCCACATCGGTGGCAATCAGGATGCGCAGGTTGCCGCGGCGCAGATTCAACAATGTCCGGTTGCGCTCGCGCTGGTTCATGTCGCCGTGCAGCGCGGCGGCGGCATGGCCTTGTGCGGCCAGGTCGTCGGCCAGCTGGTCGGCGTCGCGCTTGGTGGCGGTGAACACCACGGCCTGGTTCAGTTCCACGTCGCGCAAGAGATGGTCGAGCAGACGGTTTTTGTGTGCCATGTCGTCCACATACATCAGGCGCTGCTCGATATTCTCGTGGCGCGCCTTGGAGGCAGCCACACTGATGCGCTTGGGGTTTTTCAGCAGGCGCTGGGCCAGGTTTCCGATCACGCCGTCCAGTGTGGCGGAAAACAGCAAGGTCTGGCGCGTGGCGGGGGTGGCGGCGGCAATGCGCTCCACGTCGTCGATGAAGCCCATGTCCAGCATGCGGTCGGCTTCGTCCAGCACCAGCATTTCCAGGCGCGAGAAGTCGATACGGCCGCGCTCGATATGGTCGATCAGGCGCCCCGGCGTGGCGACCAGGATGTCCACGAAACCGGACAGCAGCTTGTTTTGCAGCGGATAGGGCATGCCGCCCAAAATGCTCACTACCTTCAGGCGCATGTTCTTGCCATATTTGCTGGCCGCATCGGAGACCTGCTGCGCCAGTTCGCGCGTCGGGGTCAGCACCAGCACGCGCGGGCCTTTGCTGCGCACCTCGGATTGCTGCGACAGGCGATGCAGCGCGGGCAGCATGAAGGCCGCGGTCTTGCCGGTGCCGGTCTGGGCTGAGGCCATCAGGTCATGGCCAGCAAGCACTTCCGGTATCGCCTGCGCCTGTATCGGGGTGGGCGTGGTATAGCCGGCATCCGCGATGGCTTTCAGCAATTCCGGGTTGAGACCCAGCGTATCGAACAAAACCGGGGTTGCAACGGCAACATCAGTGCCGAGGGTGTTTTCAGTAGACAAAGTGATTCCTTAACGTAAAAGTCAAAGCGCGCGCACGGCTGCTTGCCGTGCACAAGAAATACAGTAGGGAGTAAACCGCTACCGGCGCAAACGAAACATCGTCGCTAACCGGTGAGTCACATTGCGCCGCAAAAACAGATCGGGACGCGAGGGGTCAGGAAACGATGAACCTATAACTGCATGAATATCGCAGTGGGCGCATTATAAGCGCAACTGGCAGAAATGCAAGCGGAATCGCATATCCATTGGGATCAATTGGGTTCGAGATTGAGGTCGAGCTGGCTCACATCCTCAACCTTCAGCTCCTTGCCATTGCCGCGCGCGGCTTCGATGGAATTCAGGTACTCCGGGGTGATATCGCCGGTGATGTAGTGACCGTCGAAGCATGAGGCATCGAACTGCCGAATGGCGGAGTTGGCCTTGCGCACCGACGCTTTGAGGTCTTCCAGATCCTGGTAAATCAGGCGGTCGGCGCCTATCTCATGGCAGATCTGCTCGTCGGTGCGCCCGGTGGCGATCAGTTCCTTGCGCGACGGCATGTCTATGCCATACACGTTGGGAAAGCGCACCGGGGGGGCGGCAGAGGCGAAATACACCTTGCGCGCGCCCGCATCCCGCGCCATCTGCACGATTTCGCGGCTGGTGGTGCCGCGCACGATGGAATCGTCCACCAGCAGCACGTTCTTGCCCTTGAATTCCATGCCGATGGCATTCAGCTTCTGGCGCACCGACTTCTTGCGCATTGCCTGTCCCGGCATGATGAAGGTGCGGCCGATGTAGCGGTTTTTCACGAAGCCTTCGCGGAACGGGATGTTGAGGCGGTTCGCCAGCTGCAAGGCGCTGGGCCGGCTGGAATCGGGAATCGGGATCACCACGTCTATGTCGTGGCCTGGCCATTCGCGCGTTATCTTGTCGGCAAGGAATTCGCCCATGATGAGCCGCGTTTCATACACCGAGACCCCGTCTATCACCGAGTCCGGGCGCGCAAGATAGACGTATTCGAAAATGCACGGGCTAAGCGAATGCTGCTCTGCGCACTGGCGGAAATGGATATTGCCCTCGAAATCGATGAACACCGCCTCGCCCGGTTCGATGTCTCGCATGAACTTGAACCCCAGGGTATCCAGCGCCACGCTTTCCGATGCGACCAGATATTCGGTACCGTGTTCCGTCTGCGCGCTGCCGATCACCAGCGGGCGGATGCCGTAGGGGTCGCGGAATGCCAGCAGACCGTAGCCGGCGATCATGGCCACCACCGCATAGGCGCCGCGGCAGCGGCGATGCACGCCGGAGACCGCGTCGAAAATGGTGCCGATGTCGAGCAGGTAATTGCGCGCGCCGCTTTGCAGTTCATGCGCCAGCACATTGAGCAGAACTTCCGAATCGGAGTTGGTGTTCACATGGCGGCGGTCCTCGATGAACAACTCCTGCTGCAGCTGCACGGTGTTGGTCAGGTTGCCGTTATGCCCCAGCACGATGCCGAAAGGGGAATTGACGTAGAAAGGCTGCGCCTCGTTGTGATCCACCGCGGAGCCGGCCGTGGGATAGCGCACATGCGCGATGCCCGCATTACCCAGCAGCGAACGCATGTTGCGCGTACGGAACACGTCGCGCACCAGGCCGTTGCCCTTGTGCAAATGGAACGTGTTGCCGTCCAGAGTGGAAATGCCCGCCGCATCCTGCCCGCGATGTTGCAATACCTGCAAACCGTCATACAGCAGTTGGTTGACAGGGCTATGAGCGACGACACCTAATATGCCACACATCTTTGGATTTCCTGGTTACTCAGTCATGAAAATGAATTTTTTGCGCCAGGACTTCGGGCAACCAGCCCCTGGCCTGTACCGCAACCTCTTCCAGCGCGCCGCTCATCAGCGCATCGCGCCATGCGGAGGTCGTCGGAAGACTGGTCATGCCGGCCAGCAGCACCAGCACCAGCACCAAAAAGCAGCCGCGCACCAATCCGAAAACCGTGCCCAGCGAACCGTCCAGCCGTTCCAGCCCGGAGGATTTCACCAGTTTGTTCATCCCCCACGCCAGCACGCCGCCCACTACCAGTGTCAGCGCAAAAAGGGCGGAAAACGCGACGGCCATGCGCGCGGAAGGAGCCCCCATCGTTGCCGGAACATAATCCACAATATCCGGCGCGAACAAGCGCGCCACGAAATAGGCAGCCACCCAATTCAGCAGGGACACGGCTTCATAGACCAGACCGCGCCACCACCCCAACAGCATAGACAACGCCACCACGGCCAGGACGGCGAAATCGAAGGCGGTCACGGCTCAGGGCTCACCAACGATGGCAGGCTGCATGCCCTGCGCTTCCAGCTTGTGCAGCGCCTGCTCGGCAGCGCCGCGCGAGGAATAGGGCCCTACGCGCACTCGCACGGTTTCACCCGCTTTTGCGGTATAGGCATGCCACCCTTGCTTGCGTAACTTCTCGAGCAATTCCTTGGCCGTTGCTGCATGGGAGTATGCCCCCACCTGCACCGCGAAGCCCGGCTTGCGCTCCTCAGCCTTATGTTCCGTTGGCTTGTGTTCTGCCGTTTTGCGCTCCGGCCTGGCGGGCTTGTGTGCGGGTTCCGGTTTCGCCAGCGCGGATTGCACGGACTCGGGTTTCACGGGTTTGGCCGGCACAGTCGACACCGCCGAAGCAGGCACACTTGCTGGTGGCACCACCACCTCCTGCGGCATTGCGGCGGAAGGTTCCACGGTTATCTCCGGCGCACTCTCCGCCACGACCATTTGCGAGGTGAAAGCCCCTGCCCGGTCCTTGTCCGGAATACGCAGTTCCAGGCTCCCTGTGCGGGGATCGGGCGTATTTTCGAGCAACATCGGCAGAATCACGATCAACGCAGTGACCAGCGCCACAGCGCCGACCAGCCTCCGCCTCATCTGCCGCTTCAATTCGTCTTCGCTATCCAGTTTAGCCATTAACGTTTACCAGGTTGGCCCTTGCGCGCATGGCATCCGCCACCGTATAAAATGAACCGAAGGCCACAATTCTATCATTTTCGGCGGCCACATTGCAGGCATGCCGCAGTGCGCCGGCAGGCGTGTCGAACAATTCAACCTCGCCACGGATTGCTTGGACGCGCAATACCTGTGCCAGTTCCCCTGCGCTCGCGCCACGCGGCGCATCTATCCCTGCAACCAGCCAGAAGTCTATTTGACCGTCCAGCGCCCGCGCCACGCCCGCCATATCCTTGTCTTTCAACATCGCAAACACCGCATAGGTGCGCGCCGGAGGCATGGACGCGAGATTTTGCGCCAGTGAACGCGCCGCGTGGGGATTATGCGCCACATCCAGTATAATCATCGGCCTGCCCGGCAAAATCTGGAATCGCCCCGGCAAGGTAACATCAACCAGCCCGCGCCGTACGGCCTCCATGTTCACCGGCAATTTATCCCGCAATGCGTCCAGCGCAGCCAATGCAGCACTTGCATTGTTGAGCTGGTACGCACCGCGCAATGCAGGATAAGGCAGCGCATTGCGCTTCCCCGCCGGACTACGGTAATCCCACTGCCGGTCATGCGCCGAATGGCCGAACTGCTCCCCTAGCCGCCAGAGCGCTGCGCCGGTCTTATCTGCCTGCTCGACAATCGCGCCCGGCATATCCGGATCGCCATAGATTGCCACCCTGCCCTTGCGGAATATCCCTGCCTTTTCAAAGGCAATCTTCTCGCGCGTATTGCCCAGGTATTCGACATGATCGAGGTCCACGCTGCACACCACCGCGCAATCGGCATCGAACGCATTCACCGCATCCAGCCTGCCGCCCAGCCCCACTTCGAGAATGGCAACTTCCACCTTGTGCTCGATAAAGCATTGCATTGCCGCCAGGGTGCCGAATTCAAAGTAGGTCAGGGAAATTTCGGGCTGCTCTGTGCGGGCTTTTTCAACCCTGGCGAATGCCGTGCACAGTTCGGCGTCTCCTGCCGCCCGCTTGCCGATGCGCACGCGCTCGTTGTAATTCAGTATGTGCGGCGAGGTATAGCAGCCGGTACGGTAGCCCGCCGCATGGAGCATCGCCTCCAGCATGGCGCAGGTGGAGCCCTTGCCATTGGTGCCGCCAACCGTAACGACCGGAAATCCAGGATCAATTCCCATGCGCTTGCGGACCTCTGCCACACGCTCCAGGCCAAGCTCTATGGTCTTGGGGTGCAAGCGCTCAAGGTAGGCCAGCCATTCGGGAAGGGTTTGAGGGAGTGTCACTATCTTACCTATTCAGGCAAAGCACGGCGGGCTGCACAGGCATCCATCGCGCTTTCCCGGTTGAACAAGTCATTATTATATTACGTGACAGCTGCCCGGCAGCGCCTCCGGATTGGATCCCTCCGCGATGGCAGCCATCCTCGGTAAAACCCGTTTGATTTTTTTGAAAAAAGCTTTAGAATGCCGCGCCTCTTTTGCTGCGAAAGCCGCCAAGGAAGTATTTAGCCAAATCATATAAGGAATGGAACCCATGACACGCACTGCTATTATCGCCTCCCTGCTGGCACTCTCCCTCTCTGCTTGTGGCGAAAAGGCCAAGGCTCCTGCTGCTGCTGCCGATGCTGCTGCTTCCGCCCCGGTTGCCGCTTCGGCTCCCGCCGCTTCTGCTCCTGTGGCCGCCGCTCCGGCTGCCGAGCCTGCCAAGAAGTAAATCGGCTCCGGCAATACCTGCATAATCGCGCCCAAGTGCGATTTGACAGGGAACAGCACAAGAACGCCTCGCAGCATTTGCGGGGCGTTTTTGTTTTCAGGGCACCCCTGATCTGCACCTGGCAAACCCTGAGCGTTGCCATACGGGGCCAATGGCAAAGATGAAGTGGTACCATACGCCCTTCCGGGCCGCCCAGACAGGCGGCTTCCGGCGTCGCTGGGCATTATGAGGAAGGAGTTGTGTCATGAGCAGGCGTCCTGAAACGTACATCCTGCCGGTACGTGTCTATTACCAGGATACAGATGCGGGCGGGGTCGTATATCACGCCAATTTCGTAAATTTCATGGAACGGGCGCGCACCGAATGGCTGCGTACTTTTGGCTACACCGGATTGGGCATGACGCGGGAATTTGGTATGCTCTTTGTGGTGCGCTCGCTCAAGGTGGACTACTTCAAACCCGCCGTGCTTGACGACCTGCTTGAAGTCAGTGCGGCAATCAAGGATCTCGGGCGCAGCCGCGTCACCTTGCATCAGGAGGTTCGGCGGAATGGCGAGTTGCTGGCGGAAGGCGAGGTTCATCTGGTCTGCGTGACGCAAGAAGCCTTCAAGCCCGTGGCGATTCCCGAAGTTCTTCGCGGGCAATGGGTCAAGTGATATGGGGATAGTATGGATTTGGTAAAGGATTTGTCCTTCTGGCATATGGTGACCAATGCCAGCGTACCGGTGCAGCTGGTGATGGGGCTGCTGCTGCTGGTTTCGCTGATGTCCTGGTGGTACATCTTCCGCAAGCTGTTCGGCATCCGGCTGGCTATGCACCAGAGCAGCATATTCGAGGATGAGTTCTGGGCGAACTCCAATCTCAACGGCCTGTACAATAGCGTGACCGCAGAGGAGGAACGCGCCGGGAGCATGGAGCGCATCTTCGCATCCGGATTTGCAGAATTCGTCAAACTGAAAAAGAAGCACGGCATGGATAACGCCGCAGTGATGGAAGGTACGCGCCGCGCCATGCGCGCCACCTACCAGCGCGAGATGGATTACCTGGAATCACACCTCGCCTTCCTGGCCACGGTCGGCTCGGTCAGCCCCTATGTCGGCCTGCTTGGCACAGTCTGGGGCATCATGAACGCGTTTCGCGGCCTGTCCAACGTGGGCCAGGCCACACTGGCGCATGTCGCACCGGGCATTGCCGAGGCGCTGGTAGCCACCGCCATGGGCCTGTTTGCCGCCATCCCGGCGGTGGTGGCCTATAACCGCTACTCGCATGACGTGGCAAGGCTGGCTTCGCGTTTTGAAAGCTTCATGGAAGAATTCTCCAACGTACTGCAGCGGCAGCCCTGATTGTGTTCGCGCATAAAACCCGAGGGAGAGGCCTGTGATTCATAACCGCCGCAGAGGTCCGCGCCCGATGAGCCAGATCAACGTCGTGCCCTACATCGACGTGATGCTGGTGCTGTTGGTGATTTTCATGATCACCGCGCCATTGATGAACCCGGGGCAAATAGACCTTCCCAGCGTGGGCAAATCGCTCGCGCCTCCTGTCGCACCGCTGGAAGTGATCATCAGGAAGGACAACTCCCTTGCACTGCGCGACCGCAGCACGTCAGGCTCAGAGGTGAATGTATCCAGCGAAGAGCTGGTCAATTACCTCAAAAAACAGCAGGTCCGCCACCCCGACCAGCCGGTGGTGGTCTCTGCCGACAAGAACGTGCGGTATGAAGATGTGATCAACGTGATGGACTTGTTGCAGCGGCAGCATGTGCGCAAGGTCGGGTTGCTGGTGCTTGCCAAATAACATGAGTACGCTCGCCTACCAGGAGCCTTACCGGTTTTCCGCGGGCCTGATGACGCTAGTCATCCATGCTCTTTTTTTTGCGCTCTTGTATCTCGGCGTCAACTGGCAGGTGCAGCAACCGCAAGGCATGGAGGTCGAAATATGGAGCGAATTGCCGGAAACCAGCATCCCCCCTGCGGCACCGCCCTCCGTGATGCCGCCCCCGGCCCCCGAGCACGCCAAACCCAAGGCAGCCGAACAATCTGCGCCTCCCGCCAAGGCGGATATCGAACTTAAGGACAAGAAAAAGAAAACCGAGGTAGAAAAGGCCGCCAAGCCCGAAGCAAAGAAGAAGCCGACCCGGGCCGAACAGAAGCGTATGCAGGAAGACATTCTGGCCATGGACCAACAAGCAGAGGCCGTTACCACCCAGGAGTTAACGGCGAACCAGGCCAAAGCCGCGCAAGCGGCGAAAGCGAATGCCGCCATCACCAGCGAGGTGGAAAAATACCGGGCATTGATCAGTTCCAAGATAAGAAGCAAAATCGTGATGCCGCCTGATGTGCCCGACAATGCGCTGGCCATATTTGACATCACCCTGCTGGTGGATGGCAGCGTGCTGGACAAAAAGCTGATCAAGTCGAGCGGCAACGCTCAATATGATGACGAGGTGGAACGCGCAATTTTGAAGGCCCAGCCGCTTCCCCTACCCAAAAGCGATGCAGCCAGGGAACGGTTCATCAACCCTAACCATTTGAAATTCAAATTTAGCCCCCAGGATGGAGAATAGCTCATGAAAGGAAATGCCTTGATGCGGTTTGCGGGTTTGTTGTTTCTACTGGGGCTGGCGCTCCCGGTGCGCGCCGACCTGACCATCGAGATCACCGGGGCGGGTGAACACCAGACGCCCATCGCAATCGTGCCTTTCGCGGGCGAGGAAAAGCTTGCGCAAAGCATCAGCAGCGTGGTTGCCGCCGACTTGGCGCGCAGCGGGCTGTTCCGGCTGGTTGACCCGGCAGGCAAGAGGCCCCACCAGGCGAACGAAGTGGCGTATGCCGACTGGCAAGGCACCGATGCACTGGTTATCGGCAGCGTGACGGTTGAACCGAATGGACGGATTAACGTGCTGTTCCGCCTGATGGACGTGGTGCGTAAAACGGAATTGCTCGGCCAATCTGTATCGGCCAAGAATACCCAGTTGCGCGCCATTGCCCACCGCATTGCGGATTTGATTTTCGAAAAAATGACCGGCGCGCGTGGCGTGTTCAGCACGCGCATCGCCTATGTGAACAAACAGGGAAGCACCTACCGCCTGGTGGTGGCCGACAGCGATGGTTACGGCGAGCAAACCGTGCTGACAAGCGCCGAGACCATCATGTCGCCCGCCTGGTCGCCGGATGGCAGCCACCTTGCCTATGTTTCCTTCGAAAAACGCCATGCTGTCGTGTACATTCAATCGCTGCTCACCGGGCAGAGATTGCTGCTGGCCAACTACGAGGGCAGCAACAGCGCTCCGGCTTGGTCCCCGGACGGGCGCCATCTGGCCGTGGTGCTGACACGCGACGGTTCTTCGCAGATATACCTGGTCCGCCCGGACGGCACGGGCCTGCGCCGTATCAGCTTCAGCGGGGCGATAGACACCGAACCCTGTTTCTCCCCGGACGGGCAATACCTGCTGTTCACCTCGGACCGGGGCGGCACGCCGCAGATATACCAGATGAATGCAGAAGGCACCGGGACTGCCGAACGCCAGACGTTCGACGAAGGGCAGAATTTTTCACCGCGCTACAGCCCGGATGGAAAATCGTTCACCTTCACCCATTTGGTAAATGGCCGTTTTTACATCGCGGTGCAGGATTTTGAAACCCGCCAGATGCAAATGCTGACCGATGGCGGCTGGGAAAAACGCCCGAGCTTTGCGCCCAACGGCAAGATGCTGCTGTTTGCCAATGAAGCCCAAGGCCGTGGTATATTATCGACTGTTTCCAGCGATGGCCGGGTGAAACAGAAGATGTTTCCACAGGTCGGCGATATTCGCGAGCCAACGTGGGGACCACTTTTGAGTATTGCAAATTAACAACAAACGGAGGTAATACGAGATGAAAAATGTGGCATTGAGCATCCTGATGGCAAGCATGTTGGCCGCTTGCGCTTCCGACCAGAAGAAGCAACCCCCGGAAACTCCGGCGGTTGAGGCTCCTGCGCCCCAGCCTGTCGAACAAAAAGCAGCCGCCCCTGAGGCGCCGGTCGTGGATGCTCTGAATGACCCGAACAGCATACTGTCCAAGCGCAGCGTGTATTACCCGCTGGATGTGGCTGTGGTGCAACGGGAAGACCGCCCCTTGGTTGAAGCGCACGCACAATACCTAGCCTCGCATTCTGGCACCAAGGTACGCCTGGAGGGTAATTGCGACGAGCGCGGCAGCAACGAATACAACCTGGCACTGGGCCAACGCCGCGCTGATGGCGTGAAGAAACTGCTGCAATCCGGCGGTGCCAGCGCCAGCCAGATCGAGTCCGTGAGCAATGGCGAAGAAAAGCCGAAACTCACCTGCCATGCTGAAAAATGCTGGCAAGAAAACCGCCGTACCGATCTGGTTTACAGGTAATCCGTGCAAGTACGCGCCCTTCTGCTGCTGACTGCATGCCTTGTCGCCGGACAGGCCCACGCGGGCCTGCTTTCCGATGATGAGGCGCGCAAGCAGATCAAAACGCTGGAAGGGCGCATTAACCAGCAGGAAGATACTTTAAAGCAGCGCACCCAGACTATCATTGACCTGCAGACCCAACTGCAGGCGCTGAACGAAGAAGTGCGCAAGCTGCAGGGACGCAGCGAGGAACTGCAGCACGCATTGCAGGATGCAGAGAAACGGCAGAAGGATTTTTATGTCGATCTCGATTCGCGCCTGCGCCGGATTGAAGCAGGTGCACCGCAATCCGGACAACCATCCAGCGCAGTCGTTCCAGACACCGCCGCGAACGCGACGGCTCCGATAGACCCGGTCGCCGAAAATCGCGACTTCGATGCAGCATTTGCCCTGTTCAAGTCCAACAAATTGCAGGCATCCATTACCGCCTTTCTGGATTTCCTCAACAAATACCCCGGCTCGACTTTGGCTCCCAATGCCTATTACCGGATGGGCGGGGCTTATTATTCGCTGAAAGATTACAAAAATGCCGTGAACAGTTACCTGACTGCGGCAAGCAAATTCCCCTCCAGCGGGATGGCGCCAAATGCCCTGCTGGGCGCGGCCATCTGCTACCAGGAATTGGGCGAAGTGGAAAACGCGAAAAAAACGCTCAAGCAGATCATTATGAACTACCCCGACAACCCCATCACCCCCAGGGCGAAAAAACGCCTGGATTCCCTCAAATAACCCGACGTACCCGGTTTTTCTAAGCGTGCCGCAACTGCGCATCAGTGAAATTTTCCATTCCCTGCAGGGCGAAACCAGCCGGGTTGGCCTGCCCACGGTTTTCGTGCGCCTGACCGGCTGTCCTTTGCGCTGCACCTATTGCGACACCACCTATGCCTTCACCGGCGGGCAAAACATGGAGATTGCGCAAATCCTCGCCGAGGTAGCGCAGCACGGCGCACATTATGTCACCGTCACCGGCGGCGAGCCGCTGGCGCAGAAAAACTGCCTGGAATTGCTGAAGGCCTTGTGCGATGCCGGTTACGATGTTTCGCTGGAAACAGGAGGCGCGCTGGACGTAAGCGGCGTGGATTCCCGCGTGGTGAAAGTGCTGGACCTCAAAACACCGGGCTCCGGCGAGTCGGAAAAAAACCTGTGGTCCAACCTTTCCCATCTCAACCCGCACGACGAAATCAAGATGGTACTGTGCGACGAGACGGATTATGCCTGGGCCAAACAAGTGCTCAGTGAACATGCGCTGGACAAAAAATGCAGCGTGCTGTTCGCGCCCGTGCAGGGCCGGCTGTCGCCCACCGCCTTGGCCGACTGGATCTTGCGCGACCGTCTTCCCGTGCGCATGCAAATCCAGCTGCACAAAGTGCTGTGGGGAAACGAACGTGGGCGCTAGCGGCATGAAACCCGCAGTGGTGCTGCTGTCGGGCGGCCTGGATTCGGCCACCGTGCTGGCGTTGGCGCGGCGCGATGGTTACGCCTGCCATGCGCTATGCGTGGACTACGGTCAGCGCCACCATGCGGAATTGGCGGCCGCGCAACGCGTGGCGCAGGAACTGGGCGCAGTGCGGCACCGCGTGGTCAACATCGATCTGACCGCATTCGGCGGCTCGGCATTGACCGATGCCAGCATTGCCGTGCCTGAGCTGCCCTCTGCCGGCATTCCGGTCACCTATGTGCCGGCACGCAACACCATCATGCTGTCGCTGGCGCTGGCCTGGGCGGAAGTGCTGCACGCGCAGGATATATTTATCGGAGTGAATGCCGTGGATTACTCCGGCTACCCGGACTGCCGCCCCGAATATATCGAAGCCTTCGAGCGTATGGCCAACCTCGCCACCAAGGCTGCGGTTGAAGGCACATCGCTGAAAATCCATACGCCCCTGATCAGCCTGTCCAAAGCGGAAATCATCCGGCTGGGGGCGAAACTCGGGGTGGATTACAGCATGACAGTGTCCTGTTACCAGGCAGACGAAACAGGCCGCGCCTGCGGCGTATGCGACTCATGCCGCTTGCGCCGCGCCGGTTTTGCCGCAGCAGGCATAAGCGACCCGACGCGCTACAGGCCATAACGGACCAGTCAACCGCGTTACATTGACAGCACTTGGCAAATCCGTATAATGCGCGCTTCCTTTTGGGATGTGGGTCGTTAGCTCAGCCGGTAGAGCAGCGGACTTTTAATCCGTTGGTCGGCAGTTCGAATCTGCCACGACCCACCACGGTTTTCAGCTGTCGTGCCTGGAAGGAATGTACCGCGTAACAAAGCCGCCTTAGCTCAGTTGGTAGAGCAACCGCCTTGTAAGCGGTAGGTCATCAGTTCGAATCCGATAGGCGGCACCAACTTTCCCGGGATTGCAGGTTTACGTGCAATTCGTGCCACCCAGCAGGATTTCCTATGGTACTGACATCCTTCCTGCAGCGCCTCGAAGAGGCTCCTGCCAGCATCGCCTTCAACGACACGATCGCAACCGTGGAGGCGCTATATGAATTTTCCCCCACCGCATTCAGGAATGGCGCCCTGCTCAACGAGGCCGGCCAGAACAGTGGCTCGTGCAAGATATTTTCGTTCGCCCAAATGCACAACCTCACGGCCGAGCAAACTTTGCACTGTTTTGGGGACTATTACCGCAACGAGGTGCTCGGCGACCCCAATGGCGCAAATCATCAGAACATCCGAAGCTTCATGAAAACCGGCTGGGCCGGAATTTCCTTTGAGGGGAAGGCCCTGACACCCAGGAGCGCATGAACGCCCACCCTGCGGCCCACCTGCAGGATGCCCTTGCACTACCTCCCGATCAGCACCTGCACCACGGCATGCTCACGCACACCGTAAGGGATTTTATTGTTGTCAATACACCATTATCCATAATGGAATAAAGCATAGGCCGTATTGCGCAAGCCCCCAGAGGGAAATACATTGCCTCCAAGGAGTTCAGGCGACTCACACCCGCCCGTGTACATGACACCGTCTCGGAGGCCATCATGCAACACCTCAATTTATCCTGCCACAAAACCGGTTTGAGCTTTGGTATGGTCCTTTGCGTTGCCTTGCTGCTCGTCGGGTGCGGCGGCGGTGGCGGCGGAGGCACTCCCCAGACCTCTCCGAGCGCCAGCGCCTCTCTGACCGGCATCGCCATCACCCCGAGTTCAGTCACGGTCGCAGTTGGAACCACGGCCCAACTCACGGCCACGGGCACCTATTCGAATGGGACCACCGCCGATGTCACCTCGCTGGTCACCTGGCAATCCGCCAACACCTCCGTTGCCAATGTGACAGCCAAGAGTAACGTGGTCACGGGCATGGCCCTGGGCACAACCACCGTAACCGCATCCATGGGCGGCATCACCTCGCCCCCTGATCAAGTCACGGTGACTGCGGCAACTCTCTCCAGCATCGCCATCACCCCGGCTACCATCACGGTTGCCAAGGGCAACACGACAACCTTAACTGCAACCGGAAAGTATTCTGACGGCAGCAGCGGCAATATCTCGGGATCGGTCACCTGGACATCGGCCAACCCGAATACGGCCAGCGTGTCGAGCACGGGTATTGCGACCGGCAATGCACTGGGCACGACCACCATCACTGCCGCGTTGAGCGGCATCACCTCAGCCCCGGCCCAGATCACGGTGGGCACGCCTGTGCTCAACAGCATCGCGATTACCCCGGCGTCAGCCGTGCTTGCCGTGGGGAGCACTACCAAGCTGGCTGCCACCGGCGCCTATTCTGACGGCACGACCACCGACCTCTCCAGCCAGGCCACCTGGACATCGGCCGCCCCTGGCACCGCCAGCGTGGGAAGCACGGGCCTGGTCACGGGCGTGGCCATCGGGACGACCACCGTCACTGCGGCCATGAGCGGCGTTACCTCGCCGCCAGCCCAAATCACTGTCAACGCGGTTACGCTGACCAGCATCGCGGTCACGCCGGCATCGGTCAACCTTTCCATAGGCAGCACCGCCGCCTTCACCGCCACTGGCACGTATTCCAATGGCACAACCGGCAATATCTCCGGTTCTGCAACCTGGAATTCGAGCAACACGGCCGTGGCCACCATCAATGCCAGCGGCATCGCCACAGGCGTGGGCGGCGGCTCCACGTCGATCACGGCGAGCATGAACGGAGTCACCTCCAATGCCGCCACGCTGGCCATCCCGCTCAACACCTGGACGACGCAGGCTTCGATGCTGTACGCCCGCGACAACGCTACCAATGCCGTTTTGAATGGCAGGGTCTATGTCTTTGGCGGTTCACCTACCGGCAGCAGCGTGCTCTCATCCATGGAGGTGTACGACCCGGCAACAAACACCTGGCCGGCCGCCGATCTCGCGACCCTGTCCGTCTGGCCCACCATGCCGGCTCCGCGCTACGGGCTGACTTCCACCACGATAAACGGCGTGATCTACCTCTTGGGCGGAACCAACGCCATCACCGGCGCGAGCCCGATCTATCCGATTGTGATATACGATCCCAAGACCAACAGCTTTTCATCTAATGTCCCCGGGACTGCCACGCCGCTGGCCAACCTTCCGACCGGGCGCTGGGGATTCCACGCAGTCGCGGTGGACGGGCTTATCTACACCATAGGTGGCTCGGTATTCGTGCCGGGAGGAATCACCCCCGCCAATTGGCAAAAAAATGTCGTCGGCGCGACCAGTGGCTCGGCCATCACCCCGTTGACCAACGGGACCACGCAATATTTCGTCGTCACAGCAGTGGATGCCACCACGCTCAAGGAGAGCCCGGCATCGGTTGAAGTGTCGGCCACGCCGCAGACCTCATACGCCATGGGGGCAACCCCCAGCGGGCTGAGCACCATCGCGGGAAATGGGCAGGCGACCATCAATTGGGTAGGCGTATCAGGCGCGAGCTCGTATAACGTCTACTACGGCACAAAAACCAACGATGCGATTGCAAACCTGACCAAGGTCTCGGGTATCACCGCAACCACTGCCACCGTGCCCGGCCTGACCAACGGCACAGGATACTATTTTGTCGTCACGGCGATGCTCGGCGGCGTCGAGACTGCCCCATCGACTGAAGTGGGTGTAACACCACGGCCCACGCCCCCCGCCTCGGCACCGTCCGGGGTAAGCGCGACCGGAGGTAACGGACAGGTCACGCTGAGCTGGACCGCCGTGCCGAACGCCGCCTCCTACAACGTTTATTACGGCAGAGGCACCGCCCTTTATTATGGCAATGTGGAAGTATACGACCCCGTGGCGAATACCTGGACGACCAAAGCGTCCATGCCGACACCGCGTCAGGGAATGGCGATCGCGGTGGTGAATGGCCGGATTTACGCGATCGGCGGTTGGGGCGGATGGCCCGAGCTTACAACGGTGGAGGTATATGATCCTTCAGCCAATACCTGGGCGACCACCGTCCCGGTGACTGTCGCCAGTTTTGTGGCGGGTACGGCGGGCAAGCCGCTGGCGCCCATGCCGACCGCGCGCGACGACTTCGGCTTTGCCGTGGTGAACGGCATTATCTACACCATAGGCGGGGACACCAATGCGTTTGATGCGGTGTTAGGCATCCCTTGCTGCACCACGGTCGTGGAAGCGTACGACCCGGTGGCGAACAAGTGGACGACGCTGGCCCCCATGCCAACCATGCGCGATGACTTCGATGCATCCATGGTGGACGGCGTGATTTACGCCATTGCCGGCAGCCGCGACGGGGTGTTCAACAACCCGGCCCTGCCGAACAACGGCGGCTACTCGCTCACCACCAACGAGGCGTACAGAACATCCAATGTTCCGGTGCCCAACGGCGTGTCAGCCGCGGCCGGAGCGGGCCAGGTGACGCTGAGCTGGAATGCCGTGGCCGGCGCGACTTCATACAACGTCTACTGGTCGAACAAGGCCGGCGTCTCGACCGGCGCCAACAGCACGAAGGTGACCAGTGCCACCCAGCCGTATGTGCACACGGGCGTCACGGGCGGCACCTGGTATTACTACGTCGTGACGGCGGTGACGGCATCGGGCGAAAGCCTGCCCTCAAACGAGGTGGCGGTCAAGCCATGACGAGCGCAGCGCTCGCTCGCATGGCTCGCTAAACTCAGGACAGCTCGAACACGGCGATCGACTCCACATGCGAGGTCTGCGGGAACATGTTCATCACTCCCGCAGCCTTGAGCGCATAGCCATGCACCTGCACCAGTACTGCCGCGTCGCGCGCCAGCGTGGCCGGATTGCAGCTCACATACACGATGCGCTTAGGGGCGATTTCCGGCGTGATCGCCTTCACCAACTCCACGGCGCCATCGCGCGGCGGGTCGATCAGCCAGCGGTCGAATTTGCCCAGGCCCGCAAGCGATGGCTCGTCCATCTCGAACAGGTTGGACGCCCGGAATTCGACGCACCCGGACAGACCATTGTGCGCCGCATTCTGTTCTGCGCGTCGCACCAGCGCGGCGCTGCCCTCGATGCCCAGCACCTGCGCGCCGCTCCTCGCAATCGGCAGGGTGAAGTTGCCCAAGCCGCAAAAGAAATCGGCGATGCGTTCGCCGGGCTGCGGGTCGAGCAGGCGCAGGGTGCGATGCACCATCACGCGGTTGAGCTGGTGGTTGACCTGGGTGAACTCGGTCGGGGCGAACGGCATTTCGATGCCGAACTCAGGCAGGGTGTAGGTCAGCGCTGGCGCATTCAGCGGGTGAAAGGGATAGCAGGTGTCCGGCCCCTTGGGCTGCAGCCAGAACTGGACGGCATGCCGATCTGCAAACGCGCGCAGTGCCGCTTCGTCCTGCCCATTGAGCGGCTCCATGATGCGCAGCACCAGCACATCCACGCGGTCGCCACAGGCCACCTCGATCTGCGGCAGGCGGTCGCGTATCGAGAGCCCGTCCACCAGTTCGGATAACAAAGGAATCAGCGCCGAAATCTTGGGCGGCAAAATCTCGCACAGTGTCAGGTCCGCCACGAAGCTGCTGCGCTTCTCGTGGAAGCCGACCAGCGTCTTGCCCTTCTTCAGCACATGGCGAACCGACAGTCGCGCGCGCTGGCGGTAGCCCCAGGGCAGCCCGTAGATCGGCGGCAGAATGGTTTCGGGCTCGACCTTGCCGATGCGTTCCAGGTTGTCTTCGAGGATGCGCTGCTTCACCGCCACCTGCGCGCGCGCCTCCAGATGCTGCATGGAGCAGCCGCCGCACACGTTGAAATGCACGCACTTCGGTTCC
>DATDDB010000163.1:0-6060 GCA_036524005.1 Gallionellaceae bacterium
GCCTGCACCAGATTCTGGTCGCGCGGCTGCACATGGTAGCTGTGCACGAAATAGAAACGCGCATCCTGCGCGATGCCATCCCACAAGACGTGCTCATGATGACGGACCTGGTTCCAGCCCATGTGCGGCACCTTGAGCTTGTTGCCCTGAGCGTCCTGCAGGCCGGAAGCAAAGCGTCTGACCGGCCCTGCAAGCAGCCCGAGACAAGGCGTATCGCCCTCCTCGCTGTGTTCGAACAGCACTTGCAGCCCCATGCAGATACCCAGGAAGGGCTTGCCTTCGCTGACCACCCCGGCGATCACCCGGTCGAGGTGGCGGGCACGGATCTCGCGCATGCAGTCGGGTGCGGCCCCCTGGCCGGGGAATACCACTCTTGCGGCGGATGCGATCACGTCAGGCTCGCCCGTCACGATGATGTTTGCGCCCGGCGCGACCTTGCGCACGGCCTGCTGCACCGAGCGCAAGTTACCCATGCCGTAATCTACGATAGCGACATCAACCATTTTGATCGTTTACAGCGAGCCTTTGGTGGAGGGCATCATACCGCCCATACGAGGATCGAGTTCCAGCGCGACACGCAAGGCGCGGCCGAAGGCCTTGAAGATGGTCTCGGCCTGATGGTGGGCATTGTCGCCAGCCAGATTGTCGATGTGCAGCGTCACCAGGGCGTGATTGACGAAGCCCTGGAAGAATTCGCGGATCAGGTCCACCTCGAACTCGCCCACATTGGAGCGCACGAACTCGGCATTGAACACCAGCCCCGGACGACCGGAGATATCCAGCACCACGCGCGACAGCGCCTCGTCCAGCGGCACGTAGGCATGGCCGTAACGGCGGATGCCCTTCTTGTCGCCGACGGCCTTGGCGAACGCCTGCCCCAGCGTGATGCCGATGTCTTCCACGGTGTGGTGCGCGTCGATATGCAAATCGCCCTTGGCGTTGATGTCCAAATCGATCAGGCCGTGGCGCGCGATCTGGTCCAGCATGTGTTCGAGGAACGGCAGTCCGGTATCCAGCTTGACCTTGCCCGTGCCGTCGAGATTCACCTCGACCGTTATTTTGGTCTCCAGCGTGTTGCGTGTGACTTTTGCGCTGCGCATGATTCGCCTTATGCGAGTTGGTTAATGGTGTCCTGCAATGCCGCAACGAATTTTGCATTCTCGTCCGGCGCGCCCACGGTTACGCGCAAACAATCGGCCAATGCCGGATGCCCGCCGTTCAGGTTCTTGATCAGCACCCCGCGCTGCTTCAGCCCCTCGAATACCTGCGTGGCTTTGGCCACGCGGAGCAGGATGAAATTGGCCTCACTGGGGTAGGTCCGCACTCCGCCAACGGCGTTCAACGCCGCCAGCAAGCTGACGCGCTCCTGCTTGATGCGCTCGGCCTGTGCCAGCAGCACATCGTGATGCTCCAGCAGCTTCGCCGCGACCAATTGCGGCAGAACGCCGACATTATACGGCAAGCGCAACTTCTCCAACTGCGCCAGCCACGCTGCCGGACCCGCCAGAAAACCCAGGCGCAACCCCGCCATGCCCAGCTTGGAGAAGGTGCGCATCACCAACAGGTTAGCGTGGCGCCCCAGATGCGGGATGAAGCTGTCGCGCGCGAAGGCGTAATAGGCCTCGTCCACCACCACCAGACCGGGCGCCGCCTGGATGATGCGCTTGATGGCCTCGGCGTCGAACAGATTGCCGGTGGGGTTATTGGGATACGCCAGGAACACCAGCGCAGGCTTTTCGCGCTCGATGGCGGCCAGCGTCGCGTCCAGGTTGAGCGAGAAATCATCCGCCAGCGGCACGCCGACATAGCGCATGCCGACGAAAGTGGCGATCATCCGGTACATCACAAACGACGGCTCGACGCTCAGCAGCACGGCGCCCGGCTTGGCGACCGCCAGCGCCAGCAACTGGATGATCTCGTCGGAGCCGTTGCCCAGCAACACATCCATTCCGGGCGACAGCTTGGTCACGTTGGCTATAGCACCCTTGAGCTGATGCGCACCCGCATCGGGGTAGCGATTGACCTCGGCATCCGCGACGACCTGGGCGATCTCTGCACGCAAGGCGTGCGGCAAGGGGTAAGGATTCTCCATGGCATCCAGCTTGATCATGCCGCTGGCGGGAGGGACGTGATAGGCATGCAGCGCCAGCACTTCCGGGCGAAGCAGGTTCTCGGGAGTAACGACGGTGCGGGCGGAAGACATGTTGTGGCGGGTTCGGTAACGAGCGGCATTCTACCGTATTATCCTGTCCGGCGTGCAGAGCGAACCACAAGCAAATCAGGCGCCCGCTTTCAGGCTAATTCGATATTGGGTGATGCATGAGATATTATTCTGTGCGAAAGTGCGCCACATGGGCGCATGTTCGAAGTCATCCTTGATCGCTTGCTTCGAAGATAAACTACGGGAACGCTGTGAATCAAAAGACTATTGCCGTTGTCGGGCTGGGTTACGTCGGATTGCCGCTAGCGGTCGAGTTCGGCAAGAAATTCGAGACCATCGGTTATGACCTGTCCGAAAACAAGATCGCCAATTACCGCGATTTTCGTGATCCAACCGGGGATGTCTCCACGGAAGACTTTCGAGCCGCAACGTTCCTCTCTTTTACTTGCGATCCATCGCGTCTTGCCAGCGCGGACTTTGTCATTGTTGCCGTCCCGACTCCCGTGGATGCGGCCCACCAACCCGATCTGTCCCCTCTGATTTCCGCTTCCGCGACCGCGGGCAAGCACCTGAAGCGCGGCGCAATCGTGGTCTACGAATCGACCGTGTATCCCGGCGCGACCGAGGAAATCTGCATCCCGGTTCTTGAGCGCGAATCCGGTCTGACATGGAGGAAAGATTTCCATGTCGGATACTCCCCGGAACGAGTCAACCCTGGCGACAAGGAACGGACGATCACAAAGGTAACGAAGGTGGTGTCGGGCGACAGCTCAGGAACCCTGGATAAGGTTGCCTGCCTGTATGAAAACATCATTACAGCCGGTGTGCACAGGGCAAGCTCGATCAAGGTCGCCGAGGCCGCAAAGGTAATCGAGAACACGCAACGCGATTTGAACATTGCACTGATCAACGAATTGGCGATGATCTTCGACCGCCTGGATATTGACACACTGGAAGTGCTGGAAGCGGCCGGCACAAAATGGAACTTCCTTCCCTTTCGCCCCGGCTTGGTAGGCGGCCACTGCATCGGGGTTGATCCCTATTACCTGACGCATAAGGCTGAGATGCTGGGCTACCACCCCCAAGTTATCCTCGCGGGACGCCGGATCAATGATGGCATGGCTGCGTTCGTCGCTCAGCAAACAGTCAAGCAGTTGTCACGTGCAGGCAATCCCATCAAGGGTGCGAAAATCGTCATCCTGGGGCTGACCTTCAAGGAGAATTGCAGCGACTTGCGCAATTCCAAGGTGGCGGATGTTGTGCGCGAATTGCAGGATTTCGGTTGCGACGTGTCGGTGCACGATTCCGTGGCGGACCCGCAAGATGCCGCCCACGAATACGGAATTTTCCTGAAGACATGGGATGAACTGCCTCAGGCCGACGCAATCGTTGCGGCGGTATCTCACAAAGCATATTTATCCATGCCGCAAACCGACCTGTTGGCAAAGCTAAGACCTGGAGGCGTGTTTGTGGACGTAAAGTCGGCCTATGACGCCACGAGGATCGGGGCGCTAGGGTACAGATTGTGGAGGCTGTAATCTTTATCCGGCACATTACGAATCTGATATCACTGTGCAGGCCCGGGCATACTGGCACGACCGCCACCTGCTATAATGTTCCGGAAATCCTCGGCACACTTGGCACCATTCCCAGTACATGAAAATGAGTACGAACACAGTCTGGCACTATGCCAGCGTGACGCGTGACCGCAGGCAGCAATTAAATGGCCATCGCAGCGCGGTCATATGGTTTACCGGGTTGTCTGGTTCCGGGAAATCCACCTTGGCCCATGCTGTTGAGGAAAGGCTTTACCAGCTGAAATGCCGCACCTTTGTTTTGGATGGTGACAATGTTCGTCATGGCCTGTGCGGGGATCTCGGTTTTTCGGAAGATGGCCGCAAGGAAAACATTCGCCGGATCGGGGAAGTCGTTAAGTTGTTCGTCGAGGCTGGCATGATTACGCTGACCGCCTTCATTTCTCCATTCAGCGCGGACCGGCTCCGCGCCCGTCAACTGCTTGAACCAGGAGATTTTGTCGAGGTGTACTGCCGTTGTCCCCTCGAAGTCTGCCAAAGCCGCGATGTGAAGGGGATATATCAACGAGCTCGCGCAGGCATTGTCCCCGACTTCACTGGCATCTCTTCCCCCTATGAAGAACCGGAACAGCCTGAACTCATCGTGGACACGGGCAACACACCACTGGGAAAATGCGTCGACCAAGTCATTTGCGACCTCTACAACCGGGGGATCATCCCCCCTCCACAATGAGCACGATTACTTTAAATCCGCTGCGCATCTCTGCCGACATTTGGCGCAGCCGCTATCTGCTCGGCCAGCTCATCAAGCGCGATGTGCTGCTGCGTTATCGGGGCGCGATGTTCGGGGTACTGTGGATTTTCCTCAGCCCGCTTTTGGTCCTGGCAATCTTCGCTTTCGTCTTCGGCCAGATCTTTCAGGCGCGCTGGCCACAGCAGGAAAGCGGAATCCCTTTCTGGCTGCTGCTTTACAGCGGCCTCATCGCCTTCAATATATTTGCCGAAACCGTTTCCCGTGCGCCGACTTCCGTTCGCGGCTATCCCAGCTTCGTAAAAAAGATCATTTTCCCTGTGAATATCCTGCCCATCGTGCCGCTCGGCGCGGCCTTGGTCCATGGAGGGTTCAATTTCATGATCCTAACTGGAGCTCTGGCCTGGACCGATCATTTGCATGCTGCGATTCTGCTCTTCCCGCTGTTGACCGCCCCGCTTATCCTGCTTGCGTTGGGACTGTCCTGGTTTCTGGCAGCATGGGGCGTGTTCATCAAAGACATGACCCAGATCGTTCCGGTATTCGTGCAAATGCTGCTGTTCCTGTCCCCAGTGTTCTATCCGGTCAGCGCAGTGCCCGAAATGCTCCATCCGTTTTATCAATACAACCCTTTCAGCGTAGTGATTGAAACCTGCCATGCCGCAGTCACCGATCAACCAGTTGAATGGAGTGCATGGGGAACAGCATTTGGCTTTTGCCTTGCTACCGCAATCTTGAGTCATGCCTTCTTTCAGCACAGCAGGGAGGAGTTTGCCGATGTGCTCTGACATTGCCATCGTGGTCAAGAACCTGACCAAAACCTACCGCGTATTTGGACACCCTGGCGACCGGATCAAACAGGCGCTCACATTTGGTCATATGCGTTTCCATCAGGAATTCACCGCTTTGCAGAATGTCTCCTTCGAGATCAAAAAGGGAGAGGCTCTCGGTATCATCGGTCGCAACGGATCAGGAAAGAGCACTCTGCTACAACTGATTTGCGGAATCCTCAAACCAACCAAGGGTGAGGCGCAAGTCAATGGGCGCATTTCTGCGCTATTAGAATTGGGTACTGGATTCAATCCAGAGTTCACAGGGCGTGAAAACGTTTATTTTCAGGGCGCTGTGATGGGTATCTCCAGAGAGGTAATGGAACGCCGTTTCGATGATGTTGTCGCCTTTGCTGATATCGGAGAATTCATTGATCAACCCGTGCGTACCTACTCCAGTGGGATGTATGTGAAATTGGCATTTGCCGTTGCCATCCACGCAGATCCTGATGTTCTCATAGTGGATGAAGCCCTCGCGGTGGGCGACGCCTTGTTTCAAGCCAAGTGCTTCGCCAAATTCCGCGAGTGCAAGGAACAAGGCATCACTATTCTGTTCGTCACGCACAACCTTGACCTGGTGACCTCTTACTGTGATTCTGCCGTTTTGCTTGACCGCGGAGTTCTTGTCACGCGCGGCACCCCAAAGGAAGTGGTCGATGACTACCGCCGCGTGCTCTCGCTAACGGGAGCACGCGCAAAGAAATCGACCGCTCGGGGCGCAGACGGTGACTCTACGGAATGGCCCAACCAGTTTGCGCTCAATCCCGCAGAAAACCGCTATGG
>DATDDB010000164.1:0-2252 GCA_036524005.1 Gallionellaceae bacterium
CCGCCGTTGCCGATGTTGTACTTGATGCCGAAATCGCCCTCCGGGCCGCCGGGGTTATGGCTGGCGGAAAGGACGATGCCGCCCAGGGCGCGGTGTTTGCGTATGACACAGGAGCAGGCGGGCGTGGAGAGGATGCCGTTCTGCCCCACCAGCACCTTTGAAATTCCATTGGCTGCCGCCATTTTCAGGATGACCTGGATCGCTTCGCGGTTGTAGAAACGCCCGTCGCCGCCCAGCACCAGGGTGGTGCCGGGAGCGACGCTGATCTCGTCGAAAATGCACTGGACAAAATTTTCCAGGTAATGCGGCTGCCGGAACACGGCAACCTTCTGGCGCAGGCCGGAAGTGCCCGGTTTCTGGCCGGGAAACGGGGAGGTCGCTACCACAACAGGGGACATAGGATGGAATTATTATGTAGGTAATTACTTGGGGTAGCCGTCGGCATCCAGCTCGTTCCCCCAGTCCTGCGACTGGAAGCCCTTGAGCCACGAACGCCCGACGGAAATCGTGGGGACAATATCCGTGCCGGACTTTTGCCTGAAGCTGGCCATATCTTCCTCGGTTGAAAGCACGACCTCGGCAAACGGCACGCCGCGGTTCTTCAGAAAATCGCGCGCCTGCTTGCACAAATCGACACAGGACTCGGAGACATACAGGGTGATGGGAAAGTTCTTGTGCGCAACACGGGTTGCGTAGGGCAGGCTGGCATCCTCGACATCGGACGCTGCGCCTGCAGGCGTACCGATCTTGATTTTTTCCGCGTCCGGATGCGGGTGCTCGCTATAGTGCACCACACCATCCTTGTCCACCCAGTGGTACAGTTCGATGGCCTGTGCGGCATTGATGGCCAGCAGCATTCCACCCAGGACAAAAATTCTTTTCATGCGATTCTCCCTGATCAATCAAGCCGTGTGCGCCGGATCCAGCAATCCGCTGTGGCGCAGCAGCGCATCGATGTCCGGCGCGCGACCCCGGAATGCAACGAACGAGTCCAGCGCCGGGCGGGAACCGCCCATCGCCAGCACCTCGCTGCGGAACTGGTTGCCCACGCTGGGGTTGAGCACGCCGCTTTCCTCGAACAGACCATAGGCATCGGCAGATAGTACCTCAGCCCATTTGTAGCTATAGTAACCCGCGGCATAGCCCCCGGCAAAGATGTGCGAGAAGCTGTTGGGGAAGCGGTTGAATTCGGGCGGTATGATCACGGCCACCTCCTGGCGCACCTGATCGAGCAGCTGCCGCACCGACAATGCAGAAGCCGGGTCGTGCTCGCAATGCAGGCGCATGTCGAACAGGGCAAATTCGATCTGGCGCAGAGTCTGCAGGCCGCTCTGGAAATTCTTCGCGGCCAGCATCTTGTCGAACAAGGCGCGCGGCAGCCTGGCGCCGCTGTCCACGTGGCGCGTCATGCCCTGCAGCACATCCCACTCCCAGCAGAAGTTTTCCATGAACTGGCTGGGCAGTTCCACCGCATCCCATTCCACGCCATTGATGCCCGATACGCCCAGGTCTTCCACCTGGGTCAGCAGGTGGTGCAGGCCGTGGCCGAATTCATGGAACAGCGTGATGACCTCGTCATGAGTGAACAAGGCGGGTTTGCCGCCCACCGGGGCGGAGAAGTTGCAGTTGAGATAGGCCACCGGCGTCTGAATGCCGGTGGCCACCCGCCGCCGCGTGATGGCATCGTCCATCCAGGCTCCACCGCGCTTGCTGTCGCGCGCATACAGGTCGACATAGAACTGGCCGATCAGGCGGCCAGCGCTGTCCTGCAGGTCGAAGAAGCGCACGGTCTCGTGCCAGACCGGTGCCTGCGAGGGGCGCACGGCAAGGCCGAACAAGGTTTCCACCAGCCGGAACATGCCGGGCAGAACCACGTCCTCCGGAAAATACTGCTTCACCTCCTGTTCGGAGAAGGCATAGCGTTCCTTGCGCAAATGCTCGCTGGCATAGGCCACATCCCAGGCCTGCAGGTCCGCGATGTTCAGTTTGGCACGGGCAAATTCGCGCAGCTCCTTCAGGTCGCGTTCGGCAAAGGGGCGTGCGCGCTGCGCCAGCTGGCGCAGGAAATCCATCACCTGCTGCGGCGTATCCGCCATCTTGGTTGCCAGCGACAGCTCGCCGTAGTTGCGGAAGCCCAGCAGCGCGGCTTCCTCGGCGCGCAGCTTGAGGATGTCGGCCATCAGCGGCGTATTGTCGAACTTTGCGCCGTCCAGTTCGCTGGCGCGCGTGCTGTAGGCACGGTACATGCGCTC
>DATDDB010000165.1:0-2196 GCA_036524005.1 Gallionellaceae bacterium
TTTGCCGCTGCCCAGGCCGCTCTTCGCCGTGGGCGCCTTGAACCCGTACTCGCATCCCAATGCGCTGGCATTGTCCAGCACCAGCCGGTGCTTGAGCATCAAAGTGGTATCGCCCGTGCCGGAAGTGCGCGTGCCATTCGCCGTCTGCGAGACATAGGCATCCCCGCCGAGCAGCACCCCGAAATCCGGGGTGAAGGCCAATTTGGCCAGATAGGGCAGGCTATTCTGGCGCGAACCGTCCTTGTCGTGCCGGGAAACCATTCCGACCTCCAGTTCGAGCCAGCCGGGTTCGGATAACGCGGCCGGATTGGAAACAGTGGGGCGATAGGGAGTCACTCTGGCTTCCTGCGACATGGCCGGCAGGGACACGCACATCATCGCCGCCAAAACACATGCAACCACAGCGGCCTGCAGCAGGCCGGCATCAATCACCTTCATTCCACCACCCCGCCTATCCCAGCACCAGATGGACCAACGCAATGGTCGCGATACCGGAGCAGATCAGCACCACCTGCTGCACGGTGTCGCGCAACCGCGTGCGCTTGTGCAGGCCGGGGATCAGGTCGGCCACGGCGACATAGATCATGCTGGCGGCGGCCAGGGCCAGCAGGTATGGCACCAGCACCTCCATGCCCTGCAGCGCGAAATAGCCGAGCACGCCGCCGACCAGCGTAGCGAAGCTGAAGATGAGATTCATCTGGAATGCGCGCAGCTTGCTGTAGCCGGAATGCAGCAGGACGGCGAAGTCGCCGACTTCCTGCGGAATTTCGTGCGCGATGATGGCCAGCGCGGTGACGATGCCCAGGTGCACATCGGCAAGGAAGGCTGCCGCGATGATGATGCCGTCGACGAAGTTGTGGAAGGTGTCGCCGACGATGACCATCATGCCGCTACGGCCGTGGTCGTGCCCAGCGTGTTCGTCCGGCTCATGCGCTTCGCAGTTGGTATGGTGGCAGTGGCGCCAGATCAGCACCTTTTCCAGCGTGAAGAACATCAGGATGCCCAGCAGCACTGTGGCGCTCACCGCGGCCACGCTGGGCGCCATCCCGATCGCCTCGGGCAGGATGTCGAGGAACACCGCGCCAAGCAGCGCACCGATGGCATAGCTCACCAGCCCGCCCAGGTATTGACGGGCATTGAGCGCGAACAGCGCCGCCGCCATCACGCTCAGGGCGCCGCCGGCAAGGCTGGCAAGAATGATCCAGGTGAGAATAGTCATGTTCGGAGAAATGTCTTCAGGACGCGCATTGTAACTTACAGACTGTCATTCCCGCGAAAGCGGGAATCCAGTCAGTCAATAATTCTGCGTAGCAGACAAAGCACAAATTAATGCGCCCCCTTGCGGAAATATTTAATCATCTGGATTCCCGCTTTCGCGGGAATGACGGAATCCAACGAGCCGTATCAATGGTGCAAAGCAACATCTCTGGTCTCAGGCAGGAACAGCAGCCCGATGATGCTTGCCACGATCAGCATGCCCACCGGATACCACAATCCGGCCAGCGCATCACCCGCCTGCACCGACAGCAGCGTGACCATGAACGGCGACAAACCGCCGATCCAGCCCGCACTGAGGTTGTGCGGCAGTGCCGCTGCGGTGTAGCGCGTGCGCGCGGTGAACAACTCTGCCAGCACCGCCGTCTGCGGCCCGGTAATGAGCGCCACGGCCACGACCGGCACGATGAGCAGCAGGAAGAGCATGAAGCTGTTCACTTGTGCGCGGTCCGCTTTCTCCAGCCAGCCTTTTGCCTGCAGCGCTGCAGTGATTTCGGCCGGATGGAAACCGCCCACCTCGCTGTCGCCGCCGATGTTGAGCGTGACTTCGCTGCGCTCGCCCAAGGGCTTCAGCGCATACGACACGCCGTTCTTGGTGAGGAATTCCTGGTTGCGTTCGCAATCGTTGGCGGCCTTGCGGAACGGGCTGTAGTCGCAATCGCTGCCGTACAGGGTCACCGCCACTTCGTTGTTGAAGCGCTCCAGCTGCGGATTGCCGTAGTGCTGCAGGGCCTTGAACACGGGCAGGATGGTGAGCGCGCCCAGCAGCAACCCCGCAAGCAGCACCGGCCTGCGCCCGACCTTGTCCGACAGCCAGCCGCAAAGAATGGTGAGCGGGAACAGCAGCAGCGTGCTGGTCATCACCAAGGTACTGGCGAGCTGCGCGTCAAGGCGCACCACGCTCTTCAGGAACACGTTGGC
>DATDDB010000166.1:0-5426 GCA_036524005.1 Gallionellaceae bacterium
GATAGCTGAACCGCTGCTGGAGGCGAAATTTTCGTCATACCTTCCTGTTGATAAAAGGATTCAATTTGCCGCACCAAATAGGTGTTTAAATTCTTTATGGCGTAAGAATATATCTCAAAGGTTTCTCGGCTTATTTTCCCGTTCACAAAAAGGGCGAAAGCTCGTCCAAGCAACTTTGCCATCAATGGATGGTCAATCTTATCTATCAGCATCAAAGTAGTCTCGCCGACATCATCAGAATCATCGGAAGACAAATGATCTTGAACAAACTTATTTCGCTTATCCTGAGGGATTTTGTCAATTTCAGTCATAAAAGCTAATACTTTTTTTGCGAAGAAATATGCGGCAATATCATTTCCCGCTTTATGCAAAGTAAGAGCCGTACCTATAACTGGTATGTCCTTCAGAACACCATCTGTTAAAAAAGAATCTAAAGCTACCTCCCCGAGATTACTAACAAGATCGGCCGTATTACTACTACCCTTAATAGAAGTAAGCATTGAACGATTTGGATTCAAAATATACGATGCCCCATGAAATTGTCAGGATTTACGAGCTTATCAGAATTAAAGCGTTGAAGGGTCAGCATCGCAAATATTTTAACCCGCGTAATGCAACCAGCAAGGCGCCAATAAGCGAAGCACTTTGCACCCGCAAGGGGAAGGCCGTGGTTGTAAGCCGCTGAAGCGGCAACAACCACGCACCGCAGGATGCTGGCGAATTCTGCAATAACGATTTCTCCGCCTACAACAGCACACTTGCCGATGTAATTACCCTGCTTCCCGGCAAAGAATACAGTGTATCGTGTATTTCAGCCCACCTGCATATCCATTAGATTCTCAAATACACGGTAATGCCGGGCGGCCACGCCCGCCCAGCACTGCCGCTACGGGCTATCGCAATTTGATCATGGGCATGGTCGCCCATCCATCGACATCGATACTGCCCGCATTTCCGCGCACCAGGGAAATGACGTGATGTGATTGGCGTCATTCCGTCTTCCTGCCACAAGAAGAAGGAGAAATCATGGATACAAGCCCTTCCGTTTCCACAGACAAGCTCATGGAAGATTTGCGCTTGGTGGTGGAGGATGCCGAGGATTTGCTGCAAGTTACTTCCCATCAGGCAGGCGAAAAAGCGGCGGCGGTCCGCGCGCGTATTCAGGAAAGCCTGAATGCCGCCAAGGGTCACATGGCCGATGCCGAAAAAAACCTGATCGAGCGTACCCGCTATGCGGCCAAAGCCACTGACACATATGTCCACGAAAACCCATGGAAGGCGATAGGCATCTCCGCCGGCGTGGGGGCCTGCGTGGGGATGGTTATCGGGATACTGATAGGGCGGCGCTAGCCATGTCGGGATCTTCCGGGCTGCTGGAATCATTGCGACGCCTGGGCGGCACTTTGCTCGCCATCCTGCATACGCGGCTGGAGCTGCTTTCCAATGAGATTGAAGAGGAGTTGCTGCGCCTGGGGCAAATATTGGTCTATGGCATCGTGGCGCTATTCTTGTTTTTCATGAGCATCCTGGTGCTGATGATTTTCGTCGTGGCGCTGTTTTGGGATACCTACCGCCTGCAGGTTTTGGGCGGGCTGACGGCGTTATTCCTGGTGGCCGGGCTGCTGGTATGTTACGCATTGCGCTGCGCGGTCCGGCAAAGAAGCAAACTGTTTTCCGGCAGCCTGGCGGAGCTCGCGCAGGACCGCGACCAGCTTACCCCGCGACCATGAAAAGGCGACTGGCCCTCATTGCCGCCAAGCGCCAGCGGCTGGTGGAGAGAATAGAGTCCCAGCGCATGGAAGTGGGTGCGCTTGCCCAGCGTTGGCAAATGCCGCTGGCGCTGGCTGACCTGGGGTTGCGGGTGCTGCGGCTGTTTCGCGAGCATCCCGTATTGGCGTCCGGCGGCGCGGCGGCGCTGCTGACTTTGCGCCGCAAGGGCATAGTCGCCATGCTGCGCGAGTGGCGGCACTTGCTGAGCTTCGACGATTCTCCGCTTTCATTCATCTTCAAAATATTTTCCCGGGCAACCCACGCACCAGGCAATGAGCGCAATGCCAGGGCGGATCATTGATGGTGGATTGCCGAACGCCCGCCTTCAAAGCTTGCCGTTGCGAATCACCCACTCCTTCAGCAGGCTGAGCCCCACCGCAAGCAGTGTTGGGCCGATGAAGATGCCGACGAAGCCGAAGGTGAGCACGCCGCCCATCGCGCCGAATAACACCAGGATGAATGGCAGGTTGCTTGTGCGGCTGATGAGCATCGGCTTCACCACATTGTCCACGCCGCTGATCATGAAGAAGCCCCACAGCAGCATGAAGACGCCCCATGCCGGATGATCTTGCCAGAACAGCCAGATCGACACGCCGCCCCACACCAGCGGCGGCCCGATGGGAAGCAGTGAAAGCAGGAATGTGGCCAGGCCGAGCAGGATGGGCGCGGGCACCCCTGCGATGACGAAGCCGAGGGTGGCCACAAAGCCCTGCGCCAGTGCCGTGCCCAACAGCCCGTACATCACGGCGCGCACGGTATTGACAATGATGCCGATGACATCTTCCGCGTGACTTCCGACAACCCGGTCTATCGCGTTCTTGAAGAATTTCATCATTGCTTCGCCATCGCGATAGAAGAAGAAGCAGACGAAGGCGGCCAGGCTCATTGCCATGACACCCTGCCCGATCATGAGGACGCCCGCAAGGAGGAGATTTTTTGCGGGCTCCAGCATGGGTTTTACCAGGGCGAGCATTTCTGCCTGACTGCTGGAGATCAGGTGCCAGTATTCATTGACGGCCTCACCGATCAAGGGCACTCCTTTTAGCCAGGCCGGCGGCTCGCGCGGCCCCGCTTCGGTGGCCAGCTTGAGCGCATCGTAGAGCGTGGTGACGTTATCAGCCAGGCTGTATGCCGCCAGTGCCAGCGGTACGATGATGACGAGCACCAGCAATAGCGTCATGCCGAGAGCGGCCAGGAATTTCCTGCCCTTCATGCGGCACTCCAGCCAGAAATATAGCGGCCAGGTTGAAATGCAGATCACGGCAGCGAGCAGCGCGGCCGTGAGGAATGGCATCAGCACCAGGAAGCAGCCCGCCACCAGAACCAGCACGGCGGCAAGATGGGCGAAGTATTCGAAGCGCTTTTCCATGGAGTGGTGCCCTTGTTGAATCCGCCATGAGCATCCGGGGCTTTGCTCCCCTGGATTTCCGGTGGCGCGCTACCAGGGAGGTTTGCCGCCGATGATCCTGACCAGCACAACCACGACGGCAATCACCAGGAGAACGTGTATGAATCCGCCCATGGTGTAGGAAGTGACCAGCCCAAGCAGCCAAAGTACGATCAGGACCACTGCAATGATGTATAGCATGGCTATCTCCTTCCGCTTGGCGGTAAACGAGGCCATGCCGGAACAGCCGCCTCGAAGCTACCCCGCTTTTCAATATAGTCATGGCGGCAAGGCGTTCATATACCCATTACCCTGTATTCATCAAGGAATGAAATATGTACGGGGCGCTCGTATTGACAGCAAGGTGTCATTACGACCAAGGGGAGAAATCTTCCCGAATCAAGATTCCTCGCTACCGCTCGGAATGACAGCAAGGTATCATTTCGACCAAGGGGAGAAATCTTCCTGAATCAAGATTCCTCGCTACCACTCGGAATGACAGCAAGGTATCATTTCGACCAAGGGGAGAAATCTTCCTGAATAACAAATGGGTTCAGACTCGATTTGTTTGTCCTATGAATAACGCGGGGATGTTGATGAGTATCGCTTTGCTCCACCACCTCCGGGTTGATGACAGCGTGACCCCGTCCCTCGGAAACATGAACAAGGATAAGAAATGACCCAACCCCGCAACCCGCTTTCCACCAGCGAGCCATGGAACCTCGTCGCCGAGGGCTATGCCGAGACGACCATGCCGGTATTCGAGCAGTTTGCCGAGGAGGCCATCGCCGCCAGCGGGCTGAAGCCGGGTGCTACGGTGCTGGATGTGGCCTGCGGGCCGGGGACACTGGGGCTGATGGCGGCGCGCAGCGCGAAGGATGTGCACGGCATTGATTTTTCCGGTCCTATGCTGGCTATTTTCCGGGACTACGCGGAACGCGCGGGCCTAGTCAATATCACGCTCCGCTGCGGGGATGCACAGACGTTGCCCTATGCGGATGAGACGTTCGATGCCGCGTTCTCGCTGTTCGGCCTGATGTTCTTTCCCGACCGCCGCAGGGGCTTTGCCGAAATTTACCGCACGCTCAAGCCGGGCGGAACCATTGCGGTGACGAGCTGGGCGCCGGTGGATCAATCGCCCGCGATGCAGACGATGTTCGGCGCGCTGCGCGTGATGAAGCCGGACCTGCCGCCCCCACAGCGCTCGGTGGGCACGCTGGAAGACCCCGAGGTATTCCGCCGGGAAATGCTGGAGGCCGGGTTCCGCAACGTGGAAATCCGCTGCGTCACCAAAGGCTTTCCGGTCGCCTCTGCGCCGGAATTCTGGGAAAGCATGGCCAAGGGCAGCGCCCCGATCCAGTTGCTGAAGAAGAGCCTGGGCGAAGAGGCATGGCGCGAGAAGGAACGCCTCGCGATCGAGTACCTCAAGCACAGCCTCGCCTCGACCACGACCGCGCTGACCTCCGACGCGTGGCTGGGGACGGGGATAAAGCAAGCGTAGACCGCCCTGCGCTGCTTCAATGCCGCCGTTACGCAATTACTTAATGCAAGACACGCACCGCTTGGGGAGAGAACACGATGGGCATGACTTACTGGATACAAACACTCGAGAATGACAGCATCACTTCGGAGAGCGACGACCACAGCATGATGCACAGCCTTTCCGACGATCTGGACCAGGCCTGCCGCAACCTGGGCGTGCCGGAGCTTTCGTCCTTCGCGGATTTTACCGACCTTGAACTCAACATGACGGACGAGGATGGCACGGATGAGGAATGGGACGAGGAGGATTTCGACGACGAAGCCCACCTCGACAAGATGAAGGACAAGATGGAGTGGTTCGACCCCGCAGCCGGGCTGCAATGCCTGGAGGCGCTGCGCCAGCATGTGGAAGAAGGCTGGAACGTGGAACTGGACGACGACCGGCGCGAATGGCTGCTGGAAGAGCTGGATGACTGCATAGATACGCTGAAAGCGCTGCCCAAGGAGGGCGCAAGGTTCAACCTGGCCGTGATCATGTAGTCCGCTTCCGCCCGGAGCATGCGCTACACTTTGCCCCTGACGCGCTTTCGTTCGACATCATGAGGAGCACTCAATGCAAGACATGGCCGAATCGAAACATCTGAGCATTTCCATCGCGCGGGATGCCTCCGAGGTTTATGACTTCCTTTGCGTTCCCGAATACTTTCCGAAGTGGGCCTCTGGTCTGGGCGCGCTGCGCAAGTCCGGCGAGGGATGGGTGACCGAGACACCCGATGGGCCAATGAGG
>DATDDB010000167.1:0-4017 GCA_036524005.1 Gallionellaceae bacterium
GGAAAACAAGGTGGACCAGATCGTGCTCGGCGCGGGCGAGCAGCGTACGCTTTCCACCATGCTGCTGGGCTCGGTGGTGGACAAGGTGCTGCACCTGGCCGACATACCGGTGTTGTTGATCAAGTAGCTGCAAAGCCCGATCAGGCGTCATTCCCGCGAATCCGGCAATGACGCCTTACTTATGGTGCTTGCTTCCCGGCAATGATTTTCCCCAGCGCACGCCACTGCGCTTGACCATACCCAGCTTGGTCTTCGCCGTTTTTGAATTCGATACAGTTCTCCTCTCGTGTATCCAGCGGTTCCTGCGCGGCTTGCAGCAGGTTCAGCACACCAATATCGGCCTCTGATGCATCCCGTGCGCCGGCTTGGCGCTGAGCTATGCGCGCACGCAGGGCGGCATCCGACGCTTGCAGTGAGGCAATGGCGAAGGGCACTTTTATTTCATCGGCCAATGTGCGGAATACGGTGCGTTCATCGCGGCGCAAAAAGGCGGCATCCACAATCACGGGATAGCCTGCGGCAAGCGCGGTGCGCGCCAAATCCCGCAATCGTGCATAGGTGCGCCGGGTGGCTTCCTGGCTGTAGATGTCAGCCCCTGCGCGGCTGCTCTCCAGTGGGGAGAGGCCGAACAGGCGCTTGCGCTCCACGTCGGAGCGGATGCGGATGGCGCAGAATTTTTCCAGCGCCAGCTGGGCGAAAGTGGTTTTGCCCGAGCCGGGCAGGCCATGGGTGATGATGAGCGCGGGGTGGCGTTGCGTGAGGGTCTGCTCAGCCAGCGCCATATAGCTGAGGCAGGCGGCGAGTGCCTGGGTTTTGGCGCGCGCGGCCAGCCCGGGCTGGGCTGCGCGTATGGCGCTGATCTTGGCGCGCACCATGGCGCGATAGGCGAGATAGAACCGCAGGACGCAAATGCCTGCGTAGTCGCCGCCCGCTTCCAGCCAGGCATTGAGCAGGCGGAAGGCGAGTGCGGGCTGCCCATGCAGCTGCAGGTCCATCACCGGGAAGGCGATCTCGCTCACGATGTCCTCCCAGCGCAGGGCGGGGCTGAATTCGATGCCGTCGAACGGCACAGGCTTGCCGCGTATGAGCGCGATGTTGCCCAAGTGCAGGTCGCCGTGGCATTCGCGCACCAGGCCTTGCGCGCGACGTGCTGCGAAGTCATTTTCATGAGCGGAAAATTCCGCAGCGGTAAGCTGGCGGATCGTGGCGAGCTGTGCCAGGTCTGCCTGGTTCGGGGGCGGCACATCTGCGAGCAGAGGCTGCATCTGCTCGAAATTTTGCAGCGCGGCGGCGAGTATGCTTGCGGGTGCGCCATAACTGGAATCGGGCAGTGCGGGCGGAAGATTGTGGTGGAAGCCGGCGAGCAATGCAGCGAGCTGATCCATGTGCTGCGGCGTGACCAGGCCCTTGCTGAGCAGCTTGTCGAGCAGGTTGTTGGGCGCGAAGCGGCGCATTTTTACCGCATATTCGAAGGCGGGTTGTCCACTTCGCGTTGGGCCGAGGACCGGGTGTTCCGGGCTGCCGGATATGGGAAGCGCTTCAAGGTACAGTTGCGGGGCGAGGCGGCGGTTGAGGCGTATTTCTTCTTCGCAATAAAAACGGCGCGACCGAAGTGTGGTGAAATCGAGAAAGCCGAGGTCGACCGCTTTCTTGATTTTGTAGGCAAAGCGCCCGGCGAGCAGCACCCAGGAGATGTGGGTTTCGATCAATCGCACGCGCTGCGCGCCCAGCAGGCCGCGGCGCGGGTCGAGCAGGGCCGCGATGAGTTGCGGCTGGTTATTGCTTGCGCGGCTCCGTTTCATCGGTGGAGCGGCGGCCGGTGAGGACTGAATAGCGCATGACCAGTGCATGGCGGATGGCCGCCAGGTCGAGCTTTTCCGATTCGGATATGATTTCCTTCAGGTGGACATAGTCCTGCTTTGCTCCCCAGGCTTTGGAATAGGTTTCGCTGTCCTGCCCGTAATCCAGGCGGAACAGCTTGAGCACGTTATCGGAAAAGTAGTTGTGGCACAGGGTTTCCCATTCGTACCCCACGTCAACGATCGCAGAGAAAAATATCGCCCAGGCAACGGCATCGTCAAGCTGGGCGCAACGGGAAGCCAGCAGGTCTATTTTCGCCAGGAAATCCATGCCGAAGTGGGCGTCCTTGCGCTGCACGCTGGTGTAGATGGCCTCGATTTCCTTTACGATGCGGTAGAGTTCCTCGTCGCGCCTGCCTTTGCGGGCCATGCTGTGCGCGAGCAGGTGGCCGAGGATCTGGTCCATGGTGTGCCGCACTTCGGGCAGGTTGGGCTCGGAATTTTTCCACAGGTCCCAGCCGTAGTGCACTGTCGCTGCGGTGGCAGCGAGGGTGGCGGCGCGCAGGAATAACGGCTGTTTAGCAAACCAGTCGCGGTCTGCGCGGTCGTTGAGCGCGCGCTGCAGTTGCAGCATGGTAAATACGCTGTCGCTGAAGCTGTCCTTCATATCTTTACCGATGGTTGCACCGGCTTGGCCGTTTCCGCCGGCTGGCGGGAAGGGTTGGGCCTGGCATTCGGGGATTGTAACGCCGCGCGGTAAACAAGCGCATAGGATTTCGCCGCCTGCTGCCAGCCGAAGTCGCGCGCCATGCCGGTAAGCTGGATGGCGCGCCAGGTTTCCTTGTGGCGGTACAGCTTCAGCGCGCGGCGCAAGGCATACATCAGGGCGGAGGAGCTGGGGCCATCGAACAGGAAACCGGTGGCGATTCCGTAGTGGAGTGCGTCTTCATCGCTGTCGATGATGGTGTCGGCCAGGCCGCCGGTGCGGCGGCCCACGGGAGGTGTGCCGTAGGCCATGGCATACATCTGGGCGAGGCCGCAGGGCTCAAAGCGCGAGGGCATGAGGAAGAGGTCGCCGCCCGCGATCAGGCGGTGCGCCAGGCCTTCGTCATAGCCGATGACGATGCCGACCTGGCCGGGGTGGCGCCGCGCAAGTTCGCGCAGGCGCAGTTCGTAGGGTTTTTCGCCGCTGCCAAGCACGGCGAGCTGTGCGCCGCTGTGCAGGAGGTCGGGCACGCAGTCAAGCATGAGGTCGATGCCCTTCTGGCTGGTGAGGCGGCTCACCATGCAGAGCAGCGGCGCGTCGGCCTTGGCGGACAGTTTCAGCTCGCCCTGCAGGGCAAGCTTGTTGGCGGCTTTCTTGTGCAGGGCGGAGCTGTCGTAGGGCGCGCTCAGGTAGCTGTCGGTGGCCGGGCGCCAGTCGTCGCCGATGCCGTTGACGATACCGTGCAGGATGTCGCGGCGGTAGCGCAATAGGCCATCCATGCCACAGCCGAATTCCGGGGTCTGGATTTCTTCGGCATAGGTGCGGCTGACCGTGGTGATCTGGTCGGCAAAGTACAGGCCTGCCTTGAGAAAGGAAAACCGCCCGTAAAACTCCACGCCGTTCATGTTGTAGCTGGCGGCGGGCAGGCCCAGGCGGGTCACCCATTCCTCACCGAAGTTCCCCTGGAACATCAGGTTGTGGATGGACATCACGGTTTTCGCATGCGGCTTTTTCGTGTAGTGCAGCAGTGCGGGGATCAGGCCGCTCTGCCAGTCATTGCAGTGCGTGACTTCCGGTTTCCAGTCCAGCGGCGAGGCTGCGGAGGAGAGCAGGGCGCCCGCCCGGCACAGCAGCCCGAAACGCAACACGTTGTCCTCCCAGTCGTGCCCTTCCGGGGAAAGATAAGGACCGCCGGGCCGGGAAAACAAGCTCGGGCAATCCAGAACCAGGAGCGGCAATTCGCTGCCCGGCATTTTTGCCCCAAGAATACGTGCCTTGCCGGATTTTCCCGCAAGCGCTGAAACATCCACCAGCGGTTTGGCGTCGGCCAATTGATCCAGAATCGGCGGATAACCTGGAACCAGCACGCGCACGTCCATCCCGCTTTTTTGCAGCGCCAGCGGCAGCGCGCCGCTGATGTCGGCCAGCCCGCCAGTCTTGACCAGCGGATAGATCTCGGAGGTGACGAACAGGATTTTTGTCGGGGCGGCCAATTAGGATTTCCGGTTTTTC